>NZ_JBWBYV010000039.1:0-83184 GCF_056174685.1 Janthinobacterium sp. BHSEK | reverse complement strand
GCCGATGTGGATGTTCCCGATGGCCATTGCCTGCGGTAATACTTTCGTATTAAAACCGTCGGAACGCGACCCGTCGGCCAGCCTGCTCCTGGCGCAGCTGCTGACGGACGCGGGCTTGCCCGACGGCGTCTTCAATGTGGTGCAGGGCGACAAGGAAGCCGTGGACGGCTTGCTGCACCACCCGGACGTGCGCGCCGTCAGCTTCGTCGGTTCCACGCCGATTGCCGAATACATCTATGCGACGGGCTGCGCGCAGGGCAAGCGCGTGCAGGCGCTCGGTGGCGCGAAGAATCACATGGTCGTCATGCCCGACGCGGATATCCCGCAGACGGTGGACGCCCTGATGGGCGCGGCCTTCGGCTCGGCCGGCGAGCGCTGCATGGCCATTTCCGTCGTCGTGGCGGTCGGCAATGTGGCGGACCAGTTGGTGGAAGCCCTGGTGCCGCGCATCGCAGCCCTGAAAATCACGCAAGGCATGGATCTGTCGGCCGAGATGGGGCCCGTGGTGACGCAGGTGCACAAGGACAAGATCGCCGGCTATATCGCGCAAGGTGTGGAAGAGGGCGCCAAGCTGGTGGCCGATGGGCGCGGCTTCGTCCTGCCCGGCCATGAGCGCGGCTTTTTCCTCGGCGGCAGCCTGTTCGACCACGTCACGCCCGAGATGACGATCTACAAGGAAGAAATCTTCGGCCCCGTGCTGTGCATCGTGCGCGTGCCCGATTTTGCCACCGCGCTGGACCTGGTCAATGCGCATGAATACGGCAACGGCACGGCCATCTACACGCGCGACGGCAACACGGCGCGCGAATACACGCACCGCGTGCAGGTCGGCATGGTAGGCGTGAACGTGCCGATCCCCGTGCCGATGGCCTTCCACAGCTTCGGCGGCTGGAAGCGCAGCCTGTTCGGCGACCACCATGCGCACGGCCCGGAATCGGTGCGCTTCTATACCAAGCAGAAGGCGGTGACGCAGCGCTGGCCGGCCTCGACGGCGGCCGGGGCCGAGTTTGCCATGCCGACCCTGAAGTAAAGCGCGCTGGCGGCGCGCAGTATCAGCGCGTCAGCGCGCCGCCACGTGTCCGTAGCAGGTTTTCAGTTTCGCATAGTCGTAAAAGACGCTTCCCGGCGCGATGCGGGCGCCGTCGCAAGCGGCCTGGAAGTCCGTTTCCTTTTCGTTGTACAGCAGGCGCACGATGAGCTGCCCTGCGTCGTTGCGGTACACATCCCACTGCATATTGGCCGCTAGCGGCGAGACGCTCTGTCCGCGCCATGGATTGTTTTCATAACTGTAGCTGACCGATGCCGGCAAGGGGGCCAGCGCCTGCTGCAAGCCCATGGCCGACGCGAGCGGAATGATCATCTCGGCGTGCGTGAAGCGCAGCTTGGCTGCGTGGTGCACATCTCCCCTGGCCAGCGCATCGACCTCATTGAAAAAATCGTCGCGCAAGGCCAGCGCAAAGCGCCACGTCACGCCGCCGCTTTCCGTGGTGGCCGGTCCCTTCTGGTAAAAATCCTCGTGGTCGGCGACATAGGCGTAGTAGCGCGCGTCCTCGGCGGGCATGTAGCGGCTGAAATCGGCCGGCACTTCATGCCGCATGCCGGCGGCGATCGCATACAGCTCATACAGTTTTGTCGCGGCCGCATTCAGGCTGCGGATGACGGTCTTGCCGCTGCCCGTCATGGTGCGCGTGAGCTTGCCGTCGTCGCTGGTGAAGGTGTAGCTGCCCGTGTCCGCATAGCTGGCGCGGCCGCCTTCAAACTGGTCGAGGAAGGCGGGAGAAAACAGCCGTTCGAGCACGTGGCGCGCATGTGCGGCCGCCGCAGGCAGCCTGGCCGGAGTGCCCATCAGCGCATCCAGCTGCTTGGTTCTTTCATAATACTGGTAGGCCTGACTGGCGGCATAGGTGGCGTAATACGGGTTGGCCGGATCGGTGACGCGGTCCGTCTGCGGCGCCAGCTTGTGCGCGTACAGCAGGAAGCGGTTGACCCCATCGGGCTGCAATATCGGCTGCACCCTGGGCTTGCGTCCCTGCGGATACGGCGCCGGCGCGGGCGGCAGGTACAACAGGGGCGTCAGCGCTGGCGCGTGCTCGAGCAGCGACTGAGTGAAAAAGCGTGCGCTGTCGCGCGCGCGGTCCACGCCGGAATGGATGGTGACGAGCTGGCGCGGCGCCGGCGCCGCGTCCTGGCCCACCTGCGCGAACAGGGTGGGCAGGCGCGCCAGCATGCGCACGGCCAGCTGCCGATGCTCGTCGATGCCCGTCTGCGACAGATTGCCGTAGCCGGGCCGCTCGATGCCGGCCACGCCATGGCCGAGCAAGGCATTGGCCCGCATCAGGGCCAGGATGTCGGGGCCGAGTTCGCGGCCCAGGGGCGTGAGCGCATCCTGCGCGGCGGCCTGCTGCCACATCGCATACAGGGCCGCGTCGTTCTTCATGCTGGTGAGCCCGCGCGAACCGTGGCGCGCCGCCAGTTGCGTGAAGATGGGCCGGAAGCCGGCCGGCGGCGTGGCATAGGTGGCCGGGTCCTGCTGCGGCGCATACGGCGTCTTGGTCTGGTAATGGCCTTCGGCGGCCAGCGTGGGACCGGCGCACATGGCGAGGGCCAGGGCCAGCGGGATGCTGGCCAGGGGAGGCGATGGAGGCATGGGGGTCCGTGACGTGATGAGTTCCTGGGCGCAAGCCTAGCATCAAACGCCAAACAGGCGGGCACGGCTGGGAGCCGGCCCGCCCACGCTTCCTGCTTATTGCGCCACGTGGCCGTAGCAGATCTTCAGCTTTGCATACACATAGAAATGGCTGCCGGCCGCATAGCGGGCGCCATCGCAGGCGGCCTGGAAATCCGTTTCCTTTTCGTTGTACAGCATTTTTACCAGCACATTGCCGCTGGCGTCGCGGTACACGTCCCACTGCATGTTGGCCGCCATCGGTGCCACGTACAGGCCGCGCCAGCTGCTGTTGTCATAGCTGTAGGTCTGCGCCGCCGGCAGCGCGCCGACGACGGTCTTCAGGCCCATGGCCGTGGCCAGCGGGATGATGGCTTCCGCATGCGTGAAGCGCAGCTTGGCGCCGTGCGACAGGTCGCCGCGCGCGATGGCGTCCACTTCCGTGAAGAAGTCGTCGCGCAGCGCGCGCACGTAGTTCCAGGTGACGCCGGCGCTTTCCGTGGTGCCGGGACCCTTGTTGTAGAAATCCTGATAGTCCTGCACGAAGGCCTGGTACTTGGCCGCCTCCGACGGCATGTACTGCACGAAGTCGGCTTTGACCTCGTTCGTCATGCCGGCCATGATGGCGTACAGGTTGTACAGCACCGATGCGGCGTCGGCCAGTCCCTTGATCGTGGTGCCGCCGTCGCCCGTGACGGTGTTGGTGAATTTGCCGTCGTCGCTGGTGAAGCTGTAGGTGCCCGTGTTGGCGAAGCGGTAGGTGCCGTTGTCGATCTTGTCGACGAAGGCCTTGGTGAACAGGCGTTCCAGCACTTCGCGCCCCAGGGTGCGCGCCGTGGCATCCGTGTCGATGGCCGAGTACTTGGCCAGGAAAGCGGGGCTTTCCAGGTAGGCCTGGTAAGCCTGGCTGTCCTGGTAGGTCTGGTAGTAGCCGTCGAGGGCATCGCTGACCAGGTCCGTCTTGGGCACCAGCTTGTGCGCATACAGCAGGAAGCGGTTGGTGCCAGCTGGCTGCGCCACGGGCTTGCCGGCCGGGTAGCCGGCGGGTGCGGGCGGCAGGTTAATCAGCGGCGCGACGTTTGGTGCCGTGGCGGCCAGCGACTGCGCAAAATACGCGGCGCTGTCCTTGGCGCGGTCCACGCCGGAACTGACGGTGACGATCTGGCGCGGCGCGCTGGCGGCGTTCGCGCCCAGTTGCGTGAACAGGGCGGGCAGGCGCGCCAGCATGCGCACGGCCAGCTGCTTGTGCTCATTGATGCCCGTCTGCGACAGGTTGCCGTAGCCGGGCGCCGTGATGCCGTCCACGCCGTAGCCGAGCAGCGCGTTGGCCTTCATCAGTTTCAGGATGTCGGCGCCCAGCTTTTGCCCCAGCGGCGTGAGCGCATCGTCGGCGGCGGCCCTTTGCCAGACGTTGTAGAAGGCGGCGTCGTACTTCATGCTCGACAGGCCGCGCGAGCCGTGGCGCGCCACCAGTTCGGTGAACACGGGCGCGTAGCCGGCCGGCGCCGCTTCATACGTGGCCGCGTCCTGCTGCGGCGTGTACGGCGTCTTGGTCTGGTAGTAGGTGGCGGGCGGCGGCGTCACCGGCGGCGTGACAGGTGGCGTTACCGGCGGCGTTGTCTCGCCGCCGCCACAGGCGGCCAGGGAGAGCATCAGGATGGACAGGGGAAGATGGCGTGCGTGCAGCATGGCGTTTCCTTTGGATGTGAGTTGCCCGGGCGCGCCGCGCAGGACGGCGCACCCAGGGTAGACAGGCAGGAGGGGGCGTTACAGCTTGAGGGCCTTGGCCAGGCTGTTGGCGCGCGCATTGCGCTCGCTCAATGGCGCCAGCCCATGGCGCTCCTCGATGAACTTCAGGATCGACACGGTTTCATACTCGGTATGGTCGATATGCCCGCCTTCGCTGAACGGCGAGATGACGAGGGCGGGGATGCGCGTGGCCGGGCCGAAGCGGTCGCCTTTGGGCGGCGCCACGTGGTCCCAGAAGCCGCCGTTTTCATCGGTGGTGACGATGATGACGGTGTCCTTCCATTGCGGCCCTTCCATGATGGCGCTGATGATGGCCACGCCCTCGTCATCGCCGGCTGCCACGCTCGATTTATCCATCCCCGGATGCATGTTCTTCTTGCCCATGGGTTTGTAGAACGAGACGGGCGGCAGCTTGCCCGCCTGGACGTCGGCGATCATGTCGGAGCGGTCCTTCAGGTGCGTGGCGCGCTGCTGCGGGCTGTCGATGAAGCGCTTGAAGTAGGTGAACGGCTGGTGGTGATACGAGAAATCGTCGGCCTTCTTGCCCGACTTGGTCGAGGCGACGGCGATGTCGTAACCGTCCGCATAATAGACCCACGAGATACCCTTGTCCGTCAGGCGGTCGCCGATGGTGGGCATGGTTTGCGGCGGCAGGAACGTCTGCTTCTTGGTCGGGTCGAACAGCAGCGGGCCCTGCATGGTGTTGACGGCGTAGCCGTCCTGCGTCACTTCCGCTTCCTCGCCCTTCTTGTGGCCTGTGCCGCGCTCATCCTGGGCGACGATGGACTTGGGCGCGTTCGGGAACACGGGCGTGCAGGCGCAGGTCAGCCACATGTGGTTGAGGAAGGAGCCGCCATAGGCGGACTGGAAGAAGCGGTCGGCCAGGGTGTAGCGCTGCGCCAGGGCCCACAGTTTGAGCTTGCTGCCGTCGAAATAGCCCATCGGCAGGGCGCCCGTATTGCCCTCGACGACGAAGCGGTCGTTCTTGCCGTCGTTGATCTGGCGCTTGTGCGTCCAGAACGCGTGCACGGGACTGGCCGTCTTGTCGCCCAGCGACACGCTCGGCTCCATGCGGAAGGGCGCGTTGGCGATGTCGCCCTTGAAGCGCTGGTCCAGGCCGCCCTTGTCGAGCGCCACGGCGGGCAGCATCGCATACGGCTTGCCGTCGGGACCGGTCTGCGTGGTGGTGTCCGGCGAGCGGCCATTGGCGATGCCGTCGGCGCCGGGGAAGGTGCCGAACAGGTGGTCGAAGCTGCGGTTTTCCATGTACACGACGACGATCTGGCCGATCTTCGCCAGCTTCGGATCGGCGGCGGCACTGGCAGCCGTATTGTGCTGCATGCCGGCGGGGATGGTGCAGGCCGCCAGGCCGATGGCCCCGGCGCCGAACAGGGCGATTCTTAGAACGTGGTTCAACATAACGGTCTCCTTGATACGCCTCCGTGGACGGGGCGCTTTTTTTAGTGGTGTGGCCAGAACAGGCTTTTTGAAGAAATTGCACACGTGTGCAGTACACGTGTGCAAACAGTAACCCGGATTTTTTTCGATGTCAACAAGTACAGGCGGAGGATGAAAAAGTGTGGGAAACGGGGAACGGCGGGCGCTGCGGGGCGGTGGGGGCGGGCAGACGGCGTTGCGCCATCTGCCGTGCCGAAGCGCTTAGCGCGTCGTGCCGCGCCGCACCAGGGTGACGGGGACTTCCTTCAGGCGGCCCGGCATGGCGAATTTTTCCATGCGCTCGACCAGGCTCTTGACGGCGCGGCGCGCCAGTTCGCCCGCATCCTGGCGGATGGTGGTCAGCTGGTAGGCGTCGAGCGCCGCCATGGGAATGTCGTCGAAGCCGATCACTTGCAATTGCGCCGGCACGTCGATGCCGTACTTGCTGCGCGCCGCATCGATGAAGCCGCAGGCGATCAGGTCGGTGGCGCAAAAGACGCCGTCGGGCAGCTTGCCCGAGGCGAGCAGGGCGTCGGCCGCTTCCTGGCCCGCCTGGTAGCCGATGGCGTCGGCCAGGTATTCGCCGGCCGTGCAGCGCTTCTTCGCCACGGCCGGCGCCAGATGGTCGAGGAAGGCCTTGCCGCGCGCGATGCCGCTGAAACTGCTGGCGCGCGTGTTGACGAAAGCCAGCCGTTTGGCGCCGCTGTCGAGCAGGGTGCTGGCCGCCAGTTCGCCGCCATGGCGATTGTCGCTGTTGACCACGTCCACGCCCTTCAGGTCGCGCGCGCGGTTGATCATGGCCACCGGCACTTGCCGCTGCAGGTATTCCGTCGCCACGGCGGACGGCGGCGAGCCGGACGTCATGATGACGCCGGAAATCTTGTAGCTGAGGAGGATGCGCAGCAATTCGCTGAGGCGTTCGGGATCTTCCGCATTCATCAGCAGCGGCACCAGCGCATGTTCGCTCAGGCTGCGCGTGACTTCGCCCAGCAGGGCCACGCGGAACGGGTCCGTGAAGCCCGTGATGACGACGCCCACCAGGTTGCTCTGGCCCTGGTTCATGCTGCGCGCCAGGATGTTGACCTGGTAGCCCAGCGACTGCGCCGCTTCCATCACGCGGGCCCGCGTTTCGGGCGCCACGCTGGCGCCGGGCGTGAACGTGCGCGAGACGGCGGAGCGCGAGACGCCGGCCCGTTTGGCGACGTCCACCGAAGTGACCCAGGACTTGTCTTTTTGTTCCATTGACGGTGTAGATGATTGAGAGGCCGATGCACGATGCGGTGCGGCGCAACGCCGCGCCATCATCTTAGCCGAAAATCCCGGCCGCGGCGCGAACTGAATGCCGGTTGCACTGTCAGTCACGCGGCGCGGCCGGCGTGCCGGCCCTCAGCTTTTCAATCGTCCTACCACTTCGGCGTGTACTTTAGGGTGAACTGCACGTTGCGCGGGTCGCCATAATAGTTGTTCGACCCGGTAGTGTTGTAGGCCGGGATGATGTAGCGCTTGTCGAACAGATTGTTGACGTTGACCGACAGGGCCACTTGCGGCGTGGCTTGCCAGCCCAGGCGTGCATTCCAGATCGAGAAACCGGCAACCTTGAACGTGCGTTCGGTATCGACCGTATGGCTTTGCAGGCTGGTGCCGGCGCCCACGCTGAACTTGTCCCACGCGCCGGGCAGGGTATAGCTCGACCAAAGGCGCAGCATGTGCTTCGGCGTCCACGTGGAAAAGACCTGGCCCTTGTTGTCCGGATCATCGAGGTAGGTCGTCGTCGTGTAGGCATAGCCGGCCGACAGCTGCAGGCCGCGCGCCACTTCGCCCGACACTTCCGCTTCCAGGCCCTGGCTGCGCACCTTGCCCGAGGCGCGCGAGCAGTACCAGCCGTCGCAGGCGAAACCGGCAGCGTAGTCGGTGACGGCGCGGTCCTTGTGGTCATAGCGGAACACGGCCAGCGAAGTGTTGACCTTGCCATCCACCAGTTCCCCCTTGATGCCGCCCTCGTAGCTGCTGCCCGTGATCGGCTTGAGGGTGCGGCCCGCCACGTCGTGGTTCGTCTGCGGCTGGAACACGTCCGCATAGCTGGCATAGGCCGACCATTGCGGCGTCAAAGCATAGATCAGCCCTACCGATGGCGTGAACTTGGCCGTGGCGCGGGTGGCGTCGCGGTAGCCGTCCGGCGTGGCATACAGGAAGTCGTACCAGCTGAAGCGCCCGCCCAGCAGGGCTTTCAGCTTGCCCGTCAGCTGGCCGTTCCAGGTGGCGTACAGCCCTTTCTGGCGCATGTCGTAGGTGCTGTAGCTGCTCACGCCGCGCGCGGCGATGCTGTCGAAGTCCTGCCACGGGCGATGGTGCTTGATGTTGAAGATATCCGCGCCCGTTTCCCACGCGCGCGCATAGCGGTCGTTCGACGTCATGCTGACATAGCTGGCGCCGACGACGACTTCCTGCGCCATGCCCAGGCCGTCGAACTTGCCGCGCACGAAGGCGTCGATGCCGCGCTTGCGGTTGTCGAAATCGGTGGAAAAGTCGCCATAGCGCGCGCCGCTGCCGTCGGGTTTGATGGCGAAGGCCGTGCGCTGGTGCGTGGAGCTGGTGCTTTCCTTCATGCCCAGCGCCGAGGCCTTCAGGCTCCATTGCGTATTGAAGTGGTGTTCCAGGTCCAGGTAGACGGTGCTCTGTTCCACCAGGCTGCGGTTCCAGTCGGCACCCGTGAAGGTGGAGCGCGGCAGCGGCAGTGCGCTGCCGTCAACGTAGCGGGGCAGGCCGATGAACGTGGGGCGGCCGTGGGCCTTCACATGGCTGGCGGCCAGGCCGACCGTGGTGGCGGGCGCCAGGTCGTAGTCGAGCGCCGCGTACAGGGTGCGGTTCTTGCTCCATACCTGGTCGATGAAGGAGTGGCTGTCGTCCTCGTCGACGATGGCGCGTCCGCGCAGGGTGCCTGCCGCGTTCAGGGGGCTGCTGATGTCGACCTGGGCGCCGTAGCGGTCCCAGGAGCCGGCGCGGCCCGTCAGCGTGATCGCGCGCGTGGCCAGCGGGCGCTTGCGCACCAGGTTGACGGAGCCGCCGGGACTGCCCGTGCCAACGAGCATGCTGGAAGCGCCGCGCAGCACTTCCATGCGGTCGTAGATCACCATGTTTTCCTGGCCCCAGTTACCCAGCGCATAGGTGTTGCGGTCGATCGGCACGCCGTCGTATTGCCACTGGTCGATCTGGAAGCCGCGCGCCGTGATGACCACGCCCGGGCCCACGCCATGCACGCCGACCACGCCGGTGACGTTGTTGACGGCTTCGCGCAAGTCCGTGATGCCCTGGTCGTCCAGGCGCTGGCGCGTCAGCACGCTGACCGATTGCGGCATGTCCTTCATCGATTGCTCGCCCTTGCCGAGGGTGATTCTGCGCGCCGTATAGGAGCCGCTGCCTTCCGTGGTGGCGCCTTGTTCGGCCTGGCCGACGATGGTAATCGAGGGCATGGTGCGCTCGGCCGCCGAGGCGGCATTGGCCGCCGCCGTGGGTGCGGACGCCGGCGCGGCCACCAGCACATAGCCGGTGGACGTCTTGCCGATGGCGTAGCCGCTGCCGCGCAGCAGCACGGCGAAACCGTCATCGATGGCGTAGCTGCCTTGCAGGCCCGCCGTCTGCAGCCCCTGCACCTTGGCCGCGTCGATGACGATGGATACGCCAGCCTGCTGCGCATAGCGGTTCAGGGCGCCGGCCAGCGGACCGGCGGGGATGGCGTAGCTGGCGACCGCCGGCGCGGCCTGGGCGGTGGCCTGGGCGTGCATGCCGGCGCCAGCGAGCAGCATGGCCGCCAGGGCCAGGGGGCGCAGATGCGTGCGCAGGGTGTTCGGGGATGAAACGGCAACGACTTGAGCGGACATGGTGACAGCCTTTTTTGATTGATCTCAGCTGCCTTGACGCACGAGATGCGCCAACACGAACCTGCGTGGCAAATTATTTTTTTGCGGTGCCAGTGCTTGGCGCGTCGACCATCACCAGGTAGCGCGTCAGCATGCGGATGCGCAGTTGCGGGAAATTGTCGATCAACAGCTGCAGCGCCTTGTCCGTGTCGTCCAGCGGCAGCACGGCCGCCACGCGGATGCCGGCGATCTGCGCGCGGTCGTAATGCAGCTGGCCGGGACGGTGGCGCGCCAGCTCGTCGAGCACCTCGGCCAATGGCTGGTCGTCGACCACCAGCTGGCGCGCGCGCCACGCCTGCTGCACGCTGGCCGCATCGATGGCTGTTAGCGGTCCCACGCCATCGCCCGTGATGCGCGCGCGCTGACCCGCCCGCACCACGACGGCAGGATGTTGCGGCACCTGCGCCGATACTGTCGATTCCAGCATGTTCAGGATGGTGGCGCCGTCTTCCCTGCGCACGCTAAAGCGCGTACCCAGCGCGCGGATCGCCGCCTGCCTGCTGTCGACGATGAAGGGGCGCTGTGCATCCTTGGCCACGTCGACGAGGATGTCGCCACGCACCAGCTCCACGTGCCGCTCGCCCGCAGCAAAGCGCACGTTGACGGCGCTGTCGCCGGCCAGGGTGATCCGGCTGCCGTCGGCCAGGATGTGCGACTGCCATTGCCCCGATGGGCTGCGCAGGTCGGCCAGCAGGTAGGCGGGGCGCTCGCTGGCCAGCATGGCGGTGCCGATGGCCAGCATGGCGACGGTGCCGGCGGCGGCCAGCTGGCGCAGGCGCTGGCGGGGACGATCGGGGGCGATGGCGGCCAGGGCGGCCCGCGCGGGGCGGTGGTCGCCGCCGGCCGGCTCGCGCACGGCGTGCAACTGGCGCAGCAGGTTTTCCATGCCGGCCGCTGCGTTCGCGTGCAACGGATCGGCCGCCTTCCATGCGGCGAAGCCGGACCGCGCCTGTTCGCGCTCGTCCGGGTCGTCGGCGCTCAGGCGCACGATCCACTGCGCGGCCTGTTCAGCTGCCGCGTCGGTGCGCGCGCCCTTCATGCCGCCATGGCCGGGCAGGCGTGGCGGCAGGCCAGCAAGGCTTGCACCAGGTATTTTTGCACCATGCGCGGGGAGACGTTCAGCTGCGCGGCGACGGCGGCCTGCGGCTGTTCTTCCAGATAATGCAGCAAGAAGGCGTCGCGCGCCCTGGCGGACAATCCGTCCAGCGCCGTGGCGATCTGCCCGAGCGCCTGCACGGCCATCAGGATCTCGTCCGGCGAGGGCGCGCCGGGCAGGCTGTCGGCCAGCAGGGCCAGTTCCGCCAGGTAGCTGCGCTCGAGTACCTGCCGGCGCGCGCGGTCGAGCAGCAAGCGCTTCGCCGTCGTGGACAGATAGGCGCGCGGTTCGCGCATGGCGAACAGGGCGTCCCGCGAAGCGATGATGCGCACGAAGGTGTCTTGCGCCACGTCGGCCGCGCCATGCGGACAGCTGAGTTTCTTGCGCAGCCAGCCCACCAGCCAGCCATGATGCTCGCTGTAGAGCGACTGCACTTGCTGTTGCAGGCTGGACTGGATGGCGGACATGGGGAATGAATAATATAAATGAGAATTATTCTCATTGTAAGCGGCAGAGGCGTCTCGCCACAATCCCCGATTGCATGCGGAGGGGGCGGGTGTTGCGCGCAGGCCGCATGCGCGGCGGCCGGAAATGAAAAAACCCGCCGCTGCACGGGGCAGGGCGGGTTCATCAATGCTGCAAATTCTTGGTGGTGATAGGTGGACTTGAACCACCGACCCCAGCATTATGAATGCTGTGCTCTAACCAACTGAGCTATATCACCAAACAGACCGGTCAGACCGGATGCTGGTTTTGACCAGGGAAAACCTGATCGATGTTCTTTGGTGGTGATAGGTGGACTTGAACCACCGACCCCAGCATTATGAATGCTGTGCTCTAACCAACTGAGCTATATCACCCAACAGCCGAGCATTATCCAGTCTTCCGATTTCCTTGTCAATGCCGGCGCAAAAAAATGTGCGGATTTTTCGTGGTGGATTGTTGTCGTGACTATTTCAGCAACGCTTGAATCTGCGCCAGCATGGCCGCGGCCGGGTCACGTCCCAGGCAATCGATGACGACGCGTTCCGGCATCGAGCGTAACCTAAGTCGAGCCTAGCGCTTGGCCAGTTGTTGTGTGGCGACGCTTATGTCAGCAAAGGGGCGATTTGTGCCAGCATGGCATTGGCCGGATCAGCTCCCAGGCAATCGATGACGATGCGCTCCGGCATCGAGCGTAACCATGTCAGCTGCCGCTTGGCCAGCTGGCGCGTGGCGATGATGCCCGTCTCGCGCAGCGCGGCGCGGTCGATGCGGCCGTCGAGGTATTCCCAGGCCTGGCGGTAGCCCACGCAGCGCATCGAGGGCAGGCCCGGGTGCAGGTCGCCGCGCCGGCGCAGCTGTTCCACTTCATCGAGCAGGGCATCGTCTTTCAGCATCAGGTCGAAGCGCGTGGCGATGCGCGCGTGCAGCACGGCGCGGTCGGACGGCTCCAGCGCGAACGATTGCAGCCGGAATGGCAGCACGGTCTTTTCGCGGCGGGCCAGCAGGGCCGACATGGGCTGGCCGGACAGGGCGATGATTTCCAGCGCGCGGCCGATGCGTTGCGCATCCTGCGGCGCCAGGCGCGCGGCCGTGACGGGGTCTTGCCCGGCCAGGCGCGCATGCATGGCGGGCCAGCCGATGGCGGCCGCATCCTCTTCCAGCCGGGCGCGCAAGGCAGGATCGGCGCCCGGCAAGTCGTCGAGGCCGTCGGCCAGGCCCTTGAAGTACAGCATGGTGCCGCCGACGAGCAGCGGCAGCTTGCCGCGCGCGGAAATCTCGGCCACCAGGCGCAGCGTATCGTTGCGGAACTGGGCCACCGAATACGCATCGAGCGGGTCGATGATGTCGATCAGATGATGCGGTACCTGGGCCAGTTCTGCTTGCGAGGGCTTGGCCGTGCCGATATCCATGCCCTGGTAAACGAGGGCGGAATCGACGGAAATGATCTCGGACGGGATCGCTTGCGCGATGGCCAGCGCACTGGCCGTCTTGCCGCTGGCCGTGGGGCCCATGATGGCGACGGCCAGGGGGAGGTGTGGGGTGTTTTGCATGTTGACTCGTGTAAGGTGATGCGTAGGTCGGATGAGCGCAAGCGTAATCCGACGCGATGCCGCCGCTGCAGTGTCGGATTACGCTGCGCTAATCCGACCTACTGGCCGCGCAGGAATAGTTTATCGAGCGCGTTGATCTCGACCTGCACCCAGGTCGGGCGGCCATGGTTGCACTGGTCGGCGCGTTCCGTGCTCTCCATTTGGCGCAACAGGGCGTTCATTTCCTGCACCGATAAAATCCGGTTGGCGCGCACGGCCGTGTGGCAGGCCAGGGTGCCCAGCAATTCGTTCTGGCGTTCGATCAGCACGCGCGAGCCGCCGTATTCGCGCACGTCGCGCAGCACGTCGCGCGCGAGGGTTTGCGCGTCCGCGTTCTTGAGCAGGGTCGGCACGGAGCGCACGGCCAGGGTGGTGGGCGACAGGGCGGCGATGTCGAAGCCCAGCGCCTTCAAGGTATCCTGGTTTTCATTCGCCGTCGACACTTCGATGGCGTCCGCGTAGAACGTCACGGGGATCAGCAAGGATTGTACCTGCATGTCCTGGCCGGAGACCTGCGCCTGAAGCGCGTTCTTCAGCTGTTCGTACAGGATGCGCTCGTGCGCCGCGTGCATGTCGACCAGCACCAGGCCCTTGGTATTCTGCGCCAGGATGTAGATGCCGTGCAGTTGGGCCAGGGCAAAGCCCAGCGGATATTCTTCGCGCGCCATCGCTTCGGGCGAGGCGATGTAGGGCTCCACCTGCGTGATCGGCGAGGATGCGCTGCCGCCGCCGAACAGGGCGCCGTAGGCCGCCGTGTCCTGGCCCACGCCTGGTGCCTCGGCAAAGAAGGGGCGGGCCGCGCCGGGCGAGGTGGGCGCGAAGGTATTCGTAAATTGCGCGCCGAACGAGGTCTGCGTCTGCTCGCGGCGCCAGATACCGGGGCCGCCGTTAGCGGAGCCGGCGTCGCCGCCCAGGGTGGAAGCGGCCGGCAGCGGTGCCGGCACGCTGCCGAACGCCGTGGCCGAGGTCTGCGCCAGCGCGCGCTGCACCGCGTGGAAGACGAACTGGTGCACGGAGCGGCTGTCGCGGAAGCGCACTTCGATCTTCGACGGGTGCACGTTGACGTCGACCAGCGCCGGGTCGAGGTCGAGCGCCAGCACGTAGGACGGGAAGCGGTCGCCATGCAGCACGTCCTGATAGGCCATGCGCACGGCGTGCACCAGCAGCTTGTCGCGCACGAAGCGTCCGTTGACGTAAAAGAACTGGCCGTCGGCGCGCGCCTTGGAGGCCGTCGGCAAGCCGGCAAAGCCGTGAATGCGCAGGCTGCCGGCCGACTCGTCCAGCGCCAGGCGCGCCTCGGCGAAGTCGTTGCCCAGGATGTGGGCGCTGCGCTTGGCCAGTTCGCTGATATTCCACTGGTCGATGGTGCGGCCGTTGTGCGACAGCGAGAACGACACGTCGGGCCGCGCCAGCGCGATGCGGCGCACGACCTCGGCGCAGTGGCCGTATTCCGTCTGCTCGGATTTGAGGAATTTGCGCCGCGCGGGCGTGTTGAAATACAGGTCCTGCACGTCGACCGTGGTGCCGTGCGCGCCTGACGACGGCGAGACGCTGCCATTGTGCGAGCCGACGATCTCCCACGCGTGAGCCGCGTCGGCCGTGCGCGAGGTCACGGTGACGGCGGCCACCGAGGCGATCGAGGCCAGCGCCTCGCCCCGGAAGCCCAGGGTGCCCACGTTTTCCAGGTCGTGCAGCGATGCGATCTTCGAGGTGGCGTGGCGCGCCAGGGCCAGCGGCAGCTGGTCTTTGTCGATGCCGCGCCCGTTGTCGGTGATCGCGATGCGTTTCACGCCCCCTTCTTCCAGCCGCACCGTGATCTGCGTGGCGCCCGAGTCAAGCGCGTTTTCCAGCAGCTCCTTGACCACGGCCGACGGCCGCTCGACCACCTCGCCGGCGGCGATTTGCGAAATCAACTGGTCAGGCAGGGCCTGGATCGGGCGGTGGGGCGTGATGGGAGCGTTCATGCGGTAATTATACCGGGGTCAGACCCGCAACGCCGCCTACGCAAAGCGTAGCGCCAACGTACTTGGGGTCAGACCCTCAACACCGTTAACACAAAATTTGGCGCCAACGTACCCGGGGGGGCTGACCCCAGCCTTGGTCCCTATTTACTTCGCCACCTCCCGCACTGGTATCGGCGCATTGCACAGGTCGACGTGGCCGGCCGTGACCTTGCTCCACGGGCCGCCGCGGTGGCGCTGGGCTTCCAGCACGGCCTGGTAGGCGGCGCTGTCGGTGCGCATCACTTCCAGGTGGCTGCGCTGCTCGGGTGGCACGCTGGCAGCCAAGCGGATGGACTTGATCGGCACGTTTTTCTCGGGGCTGTCATAAAAGCCCATGGGCGCCGTGCCGCGTGGCAGGGTGGACAGCAATGGCATGCCGGAGACGACCCTGCCGACGACCGTGATGTCGCGGTCCAGGTGGCGCGGCGACTGGCCGATGACGGCGTACAGCTCGGTGCCGCCGCCGCTGTCGCTGGCGCTGTCGCGGCCCACGCCCACGGTGGCATAGCAGTGCGTGAGCCAGGCCGTGCCCGTTTTTGGATCGCGCGCGGACGGGAAGCCGTTCGAATGGCCGACCTGTGGCGCATAGCCGTCGACGTCCGGCAGGCGGGTGAAGCTCTTGACGTTTGTTAAAGGTACCGTAAATTCGCCGGGCAGGGTGCGCTGGGCATGCTGGATCGGCTTGGGATTTTTCTCGTTCGGATCGCCCCATTGCGCCACCCAGTTGTCCTGCGCGCGCGTGATGGCCAGGCCGTCGTAATACTGTTCCGCCACCAGGGCCTTGATGTTGGCCACGTGCTTCGGCGCGAAGTCGGGCGCCAGTTCGATCACCACGCGGCCGGCGGGAATGTCCATATACAGTGTGTTGTCCGGGTCCAGCGCACGCCAGTCGGACGGCTTCGAGGCCTTGATCACGTCGGCCAAGGTCGCCTTGGCGGGCAGTTCGGCGGGCGCCTTGATCTGGACAGGGGCCGCGTGGGCCGTCAGATGTGCAAGGCCCAGTACGGTGGCCATGGTCAGGCCGCTCAATGGGTGTCGATACATGTTTTCTCCTGGTGGGCGCGGGTTGCGCCGTGCAGAAAGTGTATACCGGAATGGCAATATTTCGCTGTAAAAACATTGCAGATGGTAATCCTGGCAGTTGCCTGCCGAGACGGCGTTTCCTTAACCTTTACTTAAATTGCCACACGCGCAAGGGCGACGCATAATTAATCCTGAAATATCGGGCCGGGGACTGCCGTTGCGCTGGCCGGGTGGTGTATGATTCCGCCGCTACCTTTAGGGAAAAATATATGGATTTTGTGCAATTCCTCGACATGATCGTGCATGTCGACAAGACGCTGGGCCTCTTGATCGAGCAGTACGGTACCCTCGTGTATGCAGTGCTGTTTGCCATTATTTTTTGCGAGACAGGCCTCGTGGTACTGTTTTTCTTCCCTGGGGATACCTTATTGTTTATCGCCGGCGCGTTTTGCGCGACGGGACAGATGCACCTGGGCTTGCTGATCGCCTTGCTGGTGACGGCCGCCATCACGGGCAACACGCTCAATTACTGGATAGGCGAGGCCATCGGGCAAAGGGTGTTTACCCACGATTACCGCTGGATCAACAAGGATGCCATGCGCCGCACGCATGAATTCTTTGAAAAGCACGGCGGCAAGACCATCATCCTGGCCCGTTTCGTGCCGGTGGTGCGCACCTTCGCCCCGTTCGTGGCCGGCATTTCCGACATGACGCATGCGCGCTTCCAGATGTACAACGTGACGGGCGCCCTGTTGTGGGTGGTCGGTCTGGTGACGGCGGGCTACTTCTTCGGCAATATCCCGTGGATCCGCGATCACCTGACCTTGATCGTGCTGATCGGTGTCGGCGCCGCCGTGGTGCCGGTGGTGCTGGGCGGTTTGTGGAAACTCTACAAGCGCATGGTCGGCAAGTCGGCGTAAGGCCGCATGGATCCGGGGCAGGCGCGCTGCGGCACAGCCCGCAGCCGGCCCCGGATCCCGTTTTTCTCTGCTTTGTTTCTGTTTTGCTCCCGCGCTGATTCAAGTTTTGTTGCTTTCCAGCCGTAAACCAGAGGGTATTCTCACTTTCTGGATTTCCATGCGACATTTGAGCGCCCTGTTAGCTTGCAGCCTTGCCGCGATGGCGGCCATGGCAAGCGCCAAAGATGCCCCCGCTTCGGCGAGCGCCGCCGCATCCGCGCCCATGTCGGCGTCGGCGCGCGCGGCCGCCATGAAAACCCTGACCGAATCGGTGAAGGGCAAGGAGGCCAAGGCGCCTGTCGTCGTCGCGCCCACGGCGCGCGAGAAGGAAGAGGCGGCCGAAGTCGACCTGTCCGAACGCATCGCGGCGCGCCTGGCGGAAATGCGCGCCACCCAGGCGGCCCGCGCCGCCGCCCGCGCCAAGCGCGCCGCCGTGGTGAAGGCCGCGCCGCCGCCACCGCCGCCCGTGGCGCGCGGCACGCACTGGTCGTACGAGGGCGACAGCGGTCCGGCCAACTGGAGCAAGATCAATGTCGACTGGGCCAAGTGCGGCAATGGCAATCGCCAGTCGCCGATCGATATCCGCGACGGCATGAAGGTGGAACTCGAACAGATCAGCTTTGATTACCACCCGTCGTCGTTCAGCGTGGTCGACAATGGCCACACGGTGCAGGTGGGCGTGAGCGGCGGCAATTACATCACGGTGCAGAACCGCATGTTCGAGCTGCAGCAATTCCATTTCCACCGGCCGTCCGAAGAGCGCATCAATGGCAAGGCATTCGAGATGGTGGTGCACCTGGTGCACCGCGACGCGGAAGGGCGGCAAGCCGTGCTGGCGCTGCTGCTGGAGCGGGGCGCGCCGCAAGCGACCATCCAGACCGTGTGGAACAACTTGCCGCTGGAAAAATTCGAGACCATGCAGCCGAGCATCCTGCTCGACCCGGCCGAGATGCTGCCGGCGCGGCGCGATTACTACACCTACATGGGATCGATGACGGAGCCGCCTTGCAGCGAAGGCGTGCTGTGGCTGGTGATGAAGCAGCCGGTGCAAGCCTCGCCGGCGCAGATGGCGCTGTTCAGCCGTCTGTATCCCTTGAATGCGCGTCCGGTTCAACCCGGTAACGGTCGCATCATCAAGGAGTCGAATTAAATAAACTCAAGGCGCTGGCGGCCGGTCCATGCGGCGCCGGCGGCCAGCAGGTCGGGCTGGATCAGGGCCGGCTCGATGCAGATGAAGCGCTGGTATTCCTCGTCGGCCAGGTCGGGCAGGGCGGCCGCGTCTTGCGCGCCCGGGTTCCACACGACGGCATCCGTGAAGCCCTGCTGCTCCAGGCGCAAGGTGTGGCCGCCGGACTGCAGGGTCAAGGCGCCCGGCAGCTGGTAATAGATGCGGTCCAGCTTGTCCGAAAATTGCAGCACCTCTTCCGCCTGCAGGGCATCTTGCGGCGTCTCGTCCGAATAGCGCACGCGCTGCAGGCCGCCAATCCGGGCCTCGCTCAATTGATCGATCGCAAAATAGCTGTGCAGGGCGGCCGAGAACGGAAACGCCTGCTCGCCCGTGTTGTGCACGGACAGGTGCAGCTCCAGCGCCTGCGCCTTGACGGCCACGCGCAGGCGCAGGGTGAAGGCCCAGGGCCAGCTGGCGGCGATCGCCTCCGGCAGGTCCGTGTGCTGCAGGATGAATTGCGCCCATGCGGCGCCATCGGCGTCGCCCGTCGATTCCAGCTGCCACGTCGCCACGCGCGCAAAGCCGTGGCGCATGCCCGTGCCGCGCGCGCCGAACTGGGGGAAGATCACGGGCACGCCGCCACGGATGGCGCGGCTGCCGTCGAGGGCCGAATCGCGGCTGCAGAACAGGCGCTCCCGGCCATCGCTGGTTTGCCACGAGACCAGGTGGCCGCCGTACAGGGTGACGGTGGCCTGCGCGCCATCGGCGGCGCGGATGGTCACGGCCGGCAGCTGGCCAAAGGTACTCTCGCTCATGCTAGGCTTTCATGTCAGGTCAAACGGCTTTTCGCCAGCGGCGGATTCTTGGCAAAGTAATTTTTGATGCCCGTGACGATGGCGTCGGCCATCTGGTCCTGGTAGCCGTTGTCGGTCAGCTTGGCTTCTTCCTCCGGATTCGAGATGAAGGCCGTCTCGATCAGGATGGAGGGGATGTCGGGGGCTTTCAGCACGGCGAAGCCGGCCTGCTCGACGGAACCCTTGTGCAGGCGGTTGATGCCGCCGATTTCGCGCAGCACGGCCTTGCCCAGCTTCATGCTGTCATTGATCTGCGCCGTCGTCGACAGGTCGAGCAGCACGCTGGCCAGCTGCTTGTCGTGGTTCTTCACGTTCACGCCGCCGATCAGGTCGGCCTGGTTTTCCTTGTTGGCCAGCCAGCGCGCGGCCGTCGAGGTGGCGCCTTTTTCGGACAGCACGAAGACGGACGAGCCGCGCGCCGTCGGCTGGATGAAGGCGTCGGCGTGGATCGAGACGAACAGGTCGGCCTGCACCTTGCGCGCCTTTTCCACGCGCATGCCCAGCGGGACGAAGAAGTCGGCGTCGCGCGTGAGCATGACGCGCATGTTCGGCTGCAATTCCAGCTTGGTCTTGAGACGCTTGGCGATGGCCAGCACCACGTCCTTTTCGCGGCTGCCCCGGCTGCCCATGGCGCCCGGGTCTTCGCCGCCGTGGCCCGGATCGAGGGCGATGGTAATCATGCGCACCACTTTCTGGCCCGGCAGGGGGCGTGCTTCGGGGCGCTGTTCCGGACGCAGTTCGGGCACCGGCGGCACGATCGGCGTTACCGGCGTGACGGCGGCCACGGGCGGCTTGCCGCTCTCGGGCAGCGGCAGCGCGGGCGGCGGCGTATGCGTGTCGGCCATGGGCGGCTTGGCCGGGTCGCTCGACCAGTCGCCCTTTTCGATCATCTGCGCGATCAGGTCCGGCTCGCGCACGGGATACAGGTCGAAGATCAGACGGTGGTTGTAGGAGCCGGCCGGCGGCAGGGTAAACAGCTGTGGCGTGACTTCCTCTTTCAGGTCGAACACGAGGCGCACGACGTTGGGCCGGTTCTGGCCCACGCGCACCTGCTTGATGTACGGGTCGTTCGACTGGATCTTCGCCACCAGGCCCTTCAAGGTGGGATTGAGTTCCAGCCCTTCGATGTCGACCACCAGCCGTTCCGGATCCTTGACGATGAAGTGGGTCGCCTTGAGGATGCTGTCGTTTTCCAGGGTGACGCGCGTGTAGTCCTCGGCCGGCCAGACGCGCACGGCGAGAATTTGCGCCGCCATCGCCGACATCGGCGCGAACACGGACAACAGCAGGGTGCCGCCGGCCTTGAGCACCGTGCGCCGGGTGATGGGCGAGGAGATCAAAGGTTCGGGGCGAATTTGAGACGGTGAAGGCATGACAGACCCAATTCAGAAGACGCTTGCAATTCTACATCACGTCCTGTACCCGCAACGTTCAAATAAATATTCAGGTCGGCCGGCGGCAGCACCGGTTCGGCTTTCTCCGGCCATTCGACGATGCAGATATTGCGCCCGTCGAAGTCTTCGCGAAAGCCCGCGTCGAGGAATTCCTCGGCACTGCCCATGCGGTACAGGTCGAAGTGGATGACGTTGACGCTCTGGCCGTCGAGCCGCACCGTGTACGGTTCGGACAAGGTGTAGGTGGGGCTTTTGACGTGGCCCGCGTGGCCGGCCGCGTGCAGCAGCGCGCGCGTGAGGGCCGTCTTGCCGGCGCCCAGGTCGCCGTGCAGGTAGATCGCCAGGCCCGGCGCCAGCGCGCGCGCCAGCGCGGCGCCCAGCGCGGCGGTGCCGGCTTCGTCGTGGAGGTGGGCTGTGAAGTGTTCGGTCATTATCTTCCGTATCGCATAAAATGGAGGCTGCTGTCATTGTAACCGCCCGCGCGCCTGCCGTTTTCCGTAAAGTCCCCTATGTCCGCCACCGTCACCGATCTCGCCGTCCTGGCGCGCACCATCAAGGAATGGGGGCGCGAGCTGGGTTTTGCCGAGGTGCGCATCGCCGACGTGGACCTGTCGCACATGGAAGCGCCCTTGCAGGCGTGGCTCGATGCAGGGTATCACGGCGAAATGGATTACATGGCCAGCCACGGCATGAAGCGCGCGCGCCCGGCCGAGCTGGTGCCGGGCACGGTGCGCGCCATCAGCGCCCGCATGAACTACCTGCCGCCGGCGCTGGGGCCGGACTGGCGCGCGCACGAGGCGGCGCGCGACGCCGACCCTGCGGCGGCCGTGATCTCCGTGTATGCGCGTGGCCGCGACTACCACAAGGTGATGCGTTCGCGCCTGCAGCAGCTGGCCGAGCGCATCAAGGGCGAGATCGGCGACTTCGGCTACCGCGTCTTCAGCGATTCGGCGCCCGTGATGGAAGTGGAACTGGCGCAAAAGGGAGGGCTGGGCTGGCGCGGCAAGCATACCTTGCTGATCAACCGCCAGGGCGGCTCCTTCTTTTTCCTCGGCGAGATACTCATCGACGTGCCGCTGCCCGTCGACCCGCCGGAGACCCCGCGCTGCGGCCAGTGCTCCGCGTGCATCACGGTGTGCCCGACGCAAGCCATCCTGGGGCCGTACCAGCTCGACGCGCGGCGCTGCATCTCCTACCTGACGATCGAGCTGAAAGGCGCCATTCCCGTCGAGATGCGTCCCCTGATCGGCAACAAGGTGTACGGCTGCGACGATTGCCAGACCGTCTGCCCGTGGAACAAGTTCGCCCAGCGCGCCGTCGTGCCCGATTTCGACGAGCGCCACAGCCTGGGCAGCGCCGGCATGGTGGAACTGTTCGCCTGGACGGAAGAGGAATTCAACCGCCGCATGGAAGGCAGCGCCATCCGCCGCATCGGCCACGAACGCTGGTTGCGCAACCTGGCCGTCGGCATGGGCAACGCGGCCGCCAAGGCCCGGGGCCAGGCCGACATCGTCGCGGCCCTGCTGTCGCGCCGCGCGCACCCGTCGGCCATCGTGCGCGAACACGTCGAATGGGCGCTGGCGCTGCACGGCATCGATTAGCGCCGGTTTACGCCTGCTTCAGGCGCAACGCCGACCAGTCGGCGTCGATGGCGACCATCGCCACGCTATCGAGTCCCATTGTTTGCGCAAAACTGCGGAGATCGTCGCGGTGGATGTCGCTGCCCGCTTTTATGCCACCCTTGCGGTAGGCTACCCAGACCGCGCCGCCGGGCGCCAGGCGCGCCTGCGCCGCCGGCAGGAACTGCTCCAGTTCCGCGCGGCTGCGCGCGAACAGCAATATCCAGTCGGCGTTCTCTCCTTCGCTCACCCGCCGTTCGGCCGGCAACTGCGCCAGCAGGGCGGCATGCTCGCTGCCGTCATTGAGCACGGCCAGGGCCCTGGCATTTTTCACATACATTTTTTCAGCGACGGTTTTTTCAGGCATGGCATGGACGTGTAGATTGCGGAAAGACGAGCATAACAAATTTCTCCTTGACTTATCGATATATCGTTATAGAATGACGATACCTACTAACGATATATCTTTAAAGAGAAAACATGAGAAACTCACACCACGCAGAACACGGCCATCATGGCCATCAGCACCACCATCATCACGGCCATTGCGGCCAGCATCACCATCATCATGGCGAACATCGCCACGAAGACCGCAGTGACTACTACATGCACGGCCGCGGCCCGCGCGGCTTCGACGAGCGCGGCGACGGCATGGGCCATGGCGGCCCCGGTGGCCGGGGCGGACGCGGCGAACGGGCCGAGCGCGTCTTCGGCCGCGGCGACCTGCCGCTGATCGTGCTGGCGCTGATCGAGATCAGCCCCCGCCACGGCTATGAAATCATCAAGGCCATCGAAGAGCGTTGCGGCGGCGCCTACGCCCCCAGCCCCGGTGCCGTGTATCCGACCTTGACCTTGCTGGAAGAGCAGGACCATGTGACGTCCTCCGAAAGCGCCAGCGGCAAGAAGCTCTATACGATCACGGACCTGGGCCGCGCCTATCTCGACGAGAACCGCGCCCAGGTGGACGGCATCCTGGCCCGCCTCGACATGTTTGCCCGCGTCCAGGCGCGCAACGCCTTGCCCGAGCGCGTGCGCCAGGCCATGCACACCCTCAAGCATGCGCTGCTGCTGAACAAGACCAGCTGGAGCGAGGCGGAAGCCGAACGTGTCTCCGCCGTGCTGGAACAGGCGGCGAACGCCATCGTCGACGGCCACTGAGCCCACTTTACAAGGACAAGCAATGACTACTGCCTCACCTGCAACACCACGCCCGCACGCCATCGAACGCGTGCGGCATGACTTGAAACTGCGCGTGCTCACCGTCGTGCGCACCGAGCAGCTGACGCCGCACATGCGCCGCATCACGCTGGCAGGGGACGACCTGGAAGGCTTTGTCTCGCCGGCGCACGACGACCACGTGAAACTGTTCTTCCCCGCGCCGGGGCAGACCACGCCCGTGTTCCCTGTGCTGGGCAATGGGCCGAATCCCATCCAGTACGCGGAAGGCGCGCGTCCCATCGCCCGCAATTACACGCCGCGCCGCTACGACGCCGCGCGGCGCGAGCTGGACATCGACTTCGTGCTGCATGGCGACGGGCCTGCATCGTTGTGGGCGGCGCAAGCGGCGCCCGGCCAGACCCTGGGCGTGGGCGGCCCGCGCGGTTCCATGCTGGTGCCGCTCGACTTCGACTGGTATGTGCTGGTGGGCGACCAGACGGCCTTGCCGGCCATCGCCCGCCGCCTGGAGCAACTGCCGGCCACGGCGCGGGCGATTGCCGTGATCGAGATCGTCGAAGACGGCGAACAGATCGCGCTCGATAGCGCGGCGCAGCTGGACCTGCGCTGGGTGGCGCGCAATGGCCGCCAAGGGCCGCTGTTGCTCGACGCCTTGCGCCAGATCGCGCTGCCGTCAGAGGGCGACGGCTA
Source organism: Janthinobacterium sp. BHSEK (assembly GCF_056174685.1). Taxonomy (NCBI): domain Bacteria; kingdom Pseudomonadati; phylum Pseudomonadota; class Betaproteobacteria; order Burkholderiales; family Oxalobacteraceae; genus Janthinobacterium; species Janthinobacterium sp. BHSEK. The sequence continues at coordinate 59,359 of NZ_JBWBYV010000039.1, read as the reverse complement.
CGTGTGGGTGGCGTGCGAGCACGCGCAGGTGCAGGGCTTGCGCGGGCACTTTATCGACGCCGGCGTGCCGAAGCAGCATCTGCATGTGGCCAGTTACTGGAAGCATGGGGCGGCGGAGCATCACGAGCATCACGACGAGTGATGGTGCTGGTGTCGGGTTACGCGCTTTGCGCTAACCCGACCTACATTGTGCATCATGGCGTAGGTTGGATTAGCGGCGCGCCAGCGCCGCGTAATCCAACGTTACCGCCATTACTTCAACAACCCCGCCAGCTCCACCGCCGTCTTGACCTGCATCTTGTCGAAGATATGCGCGCGGTGGACTTCCACGGTGCGCATGCTGATGCCCAGCTTGTCGGCCACCACCTTGTTCATCTTGCCCGCCAAAATCAGGTCCAGCACTTCGCGTTCGCGCGTCGACAGGGTGGCCAGGCGCGCGTGCACGGCGGCCAGTTCGCCGGCCTGGCGCGAGTTGGCCAGGCCCTGCTGCACGCGGTCCATCAGGTCGTTGTCGTTGAACGGCTTTTCAAAGAAATCGAAGGCGCCCCGTTTCAAACTGTCGACGGCCATTGGCACGTCGCCATGGCCGGTGAGGAAGATCACGGGCAGGCGCGCCGTCAGGTCGCGCATGACCAGCTGGTCGAACAGGGCGATGCCGTTCATGTCGGGCATGCGCACGTCGAGCAGCACGCAGTCGCCGGCGGCGTCGAAGCCGCCGTCGAGGCTATCGAGGAATTGCTGGGCGCTGGCGTAGCTGCGCGCCTCGATGCTGCGCGAGGCGGCCAGCCAGGAGAGGGAGTCGCGCACGACTTCTTCGTCGTCGATAATGTGTAGCATGGTGTCTCCGGCTTGTCGGTTATTCGTTATTGCTTGGTGCGGCGCGCGGCGCGGCCGGCACGCTGAAGGTAAAGATGGTACCGCCAGCGGGGTTGGCGCCGAAGGTCAGCGCGCCGCCGTGAAATTCGATGGCGGTGCGGCAGATGTTCAGGCCCATGCCCATGCCTTCGGACTTGGTCGAGAAAAACGGTGAAAACAGCCGCTCGGCCACGTCCTGCGCAATGCCGTGGCCATGGTCGATCACGTCCACCGTCACCATGCCCTGCTGCGCGTCGTGGCTGGCCCGCAGGCGCATGATACGCCGTCCGGGCGCCGCATCCTGCATCGCCTCGATGGCGTTGCGCGTCAGGTTCAGCAGCACTTGCTCGATCATCACGGGGTCGGCGCGCAGCAGCGGCAGGTCCGGCGGCAGTTCTTCCTGGATGGTGACATAGTATTTGCGCGCCTGCAGGTCGATCAGCGCGCGGATGCCGTCGATCAGGGTGCGGATGGCGATATCCTGGCGCTGCGGTTCGCTCTTGCGCACGAAATCGTGCACGCTGCGGATGATCTGGCCGGCCCGCTGCGCCTGCGCGCTGGCCTGTTCCAGCGCCGGTTTCAGGGTGCCCGGATCGACGGGGGCGTCATGCTCGATGGCGCGGCGGATCAAATTCAAGGCCCCTGTCGTGTAGCTGGAAATGGCCGCCAGCGGCTGGTTCAATTCATGCGCCAGCATCGACGCCAGCTCGCCCATGGTGGCCAGGCGCGAGCTCGTTTGCAGTTTTTCCTGCTGCTGACGGTTGAGTTCCTCGACGCGCTTGCGGTCCGAGATGTCGAGCACGGAGCCCATCCAGCCCGTCTGCTGGCCGTTCTTGTCCACCAGCGGCGCCTCGAAGATCAGCACGGGCACGCGCGTGCCGTCCGGGCGCTGGAAATAGGTTTCGAACTGCGGCGTGGGATTGCCGGCCAGGGCCTTGACGAAGCGCTGCTGGTATTCCTCCAGCGCCTCGGGCACCCAGTAGGGCATGGGCGGCAGGCGTCCCAGGATTTCCTCGGGCGGATAGCCGACGATCTGGCAAAACGCGGGATTCACGTACGTGACGCGGCCTTCCAGGTCGCGCGCGCGCATGCCCGTCACCAGCGAGTTTTCCATCGCCGTGCGAAACAGCATCTGCTGGCGCAGCGCTCCTTCAGCCACCAGGCGGCGCGAAATATGGCGCCACAGGGCCAGCAAGCTCCACAGCAAACCCAGCGACAGGGCGATGACGGAGCCGACCAGCAGATTGGGCAGCAGCTTGGGCTGGCTTTTCACGCTGTCGGTAAACAGGGTGATGGTGGCGCCGGGCACGTCGAGCGCGCGCTTGTGCGTGTACACGCCGTGGCCGGGACCGGCGGCGGCGCGCCGCGCCAGCACCTTGTCATCGCGGTCGATCAGCGAAATCTGGTTATCCTGGGCGAACCACCACGGCACCATTTCATCGAGCAGGCTGCTGATCTGATAGGTGGCCACCAGGCTGCCGACATAGCGCTGGCCATCGAACAGGGGCTGGTGGTAATCCATCAGCATGGCACCGGGTGGCGCGTCGGGAAAGCCCGTCTGCTGCGAAGGCTGGGCGTATTGGCCCCGGTGCAGGCGGCGCGCATTGTCGGCCGCCGTCAGCGAGGCGGGAGAAAACGCCAGGGCGTGCGGCGGATTGCTGTCGCTGGTGGCCAGCACCTTGCCGCTCGTGTCGAGCCACAGCACGCGCTGCAGTTCACGGCCATTGCGCAACATCTGCTGCAGCCGTTCGTGCACTTTTTCCGCCGACAGGGAGCCGCTGGCGATGTCCACGCCCAGGTTGAACAGGCTTTCCTCGTTGCGCGCCAGCTGGAAGCGGATGGTCTGCTCGACCCACAGCGTGTCGGCGATCAGCTGCTCCTGGCGCTCGTTGCTTTCCATCTGGCGCGCCTGCCAAGGCAGCCAGAACAGGACGGAGAGGAACAGCAGCAGCAGGATGACGGGCAGCAGCCAGCGCATCGGACTCGATAGCTTGAAGCGGCGCGCAAGGGTGGGGGGAGTCGGCATGGCTGGCAGGGTAGCGGCTTATCGGGAACCGGCTATTGTGGTTAACCACAATAGCCGAGGCAGTTTCTTTGGCACAATATCCAAGTAGACAAATAATAAAGTTTTTTTAAACACCATTCAGGAGACAAAAATGCAACTGCCACCAATGAAAACCCTGTTCGTCGCGCTGTGCGCAGCCATCGGCGCCACCGCCGGCGTGCACGCTTACGCGCAGGCGCCCATCGTCATCAAGTTCAGCCACGTCGTGGCCACGGACACGCCGAAAGGCCAGGCCGCCGAACGCTTCAAGCAACTGGCTGAAAAAGCCACGAATGGCAAGGTCAAGGTCGAACTGTACCCGAACAGCCAGCTGTACAAGGACAAGGAAGAACTCGAAGCACTGCAGCTGGGCGCCGTGCAGATGTTGGCGCCTTCGCTGGCCAAGTTCGGTCCGCTGGGCGTGAAGGAATTCGAAGCGTTCGACCTGCCCTACATCTTCCCCACCAAGACGGCGCTGTACAACGTCACCGAAGGCGAAATCGGCAAGAGCCTGCTGAAAAAGCTGGAACCCAAGGGTATCACGGGCCTGGCCTACTGGGACAATGGCTTCAAGGTGATGTCTGCCAACAAGCCGCTGCACACGCCGGCCGATTTCAAGGGCCTGAAAATGCGCATCCAGTCGTCCAAGGTGCTCGATGCGCAGATGCGCGCGCTGGGCGCCAACCCGCAGGTGCTGGCCTTCTCGGAAGTGTATCAGGCGCTGCAGACGGGCGTGGTCGACGGCACGGAAAATCCTCCATCGAATATGTACACGCAAAAGATGCATGAAGTGCAAAAGCACGTGACCGTGTCCAACCACGGCTACCTGGGTTATGCCGTCATCGTCAACAAGAAATTCTGGGATGGCTTGCCGCCCGATATCCGCGGCCAGCTGGAAAAAGCCATGCGCGAGGCGACCACGTTTGAAAAAGCCATCGCCCAGCGCGACAACGACCAGGCCCTCGAGGCCATCAAGAAAGCGGGCAAGACGCAGATCTACACGCTGACGGTGCAGGAACAGGCCGAGTGGCGCAAGGCGCTGGCGCCCGTGCAGAAGGCCATGGAAGGGCGCATCGGCAAGGATCTGATTTCGGCCATCAACAAGGAAAGCGCGAAGTAAGCAGCATGCTGTAGCGCACCGCCTGGTGCGCCAGGCAGGGTCTTCCCTGCCAATGGCTCGAATGACTCCTGCGCGTCCTGCGCGGGAGTCCGTGTACCCGCATTCTTTGAAAGTCCACCATGAAATTTCTGGATCACCTGGAAGAGTGGCTGATCGCGTCCCTGATGGGCGCGGCCACCTTCATCATCTTCGTGGCGGTCGTGCACCGCTACCTGGCAGGCTTGCCGATACCGGGCCTGCAAGACTTCCTGATTCAAATCAACACCAGCTGGGCCCAGGAACTGTGCATCTACATGTTCGTCTGGATGGCCAAGTTCGGCGCCGCGTATGGCGTGCGCACGGGCATCCACGTGGGCGTCGACGTCCTGATCAACCGCATGAACCCGCGCTGGCGCGACCGCTTCATCGTCTTCGGCCTGGCCGCCGGCGCCCTGTTTACGGGCATCGTCGGGACCCTGGGCGCCAGCTTCGTGTGGTCGATCGGCCACACGGACCAGACTTCGGCCGACATGGAAATACCGATGTGGCTGGTCTACCTGGCCGTGCCGCTCGGTTCCTACCTGATGTGCTTCCGTTTCCTGCAGGTGATGGTGCATTTCATCAAGACGGGCGCCCTGCCAAAACACGACCACTCGCATGTCGAGGGGCTGGAAGACGAACTGACGGCGGAAGAAAAAGGAGCCAAGGCATGAACGCGCTGATTATTTTTGTGCTGCTGCTGGCACTGATGCTGACCGGCATGCCGATCTCCATCTCGCTGGGCCTGACGGTATTGACGTTCCTGTTCACCATGACCAGCGTGCCCATCGAATCGGTGGCCCTGAAGATTTTTACGGGCATCGAGAAATTCGAGATCATGGCCATCCCGTTCTTCATTTTGGCGGGTAACTTCCTCACGCATGGCGGCGTGGCGCGGCGCATGATCAATTTCGCCAGCTCGATGGTCGGTCACTGGCATGGCGGCCTGGCGCTGGCCGGCGTGATGGCGTGCGCGCTGTTTGCGGCCGTCTCTGGCTCCAGCCCCGCCACCGTGGTGGCGATCGGCTCCATCATCCTGCCGGCCATGGTCAAGCAGGGCTATCCGCGCGGTTTCGGCGCCGGCGTCATCACCACCTCGGGCGCGCTGGGCATCCTGATCCCGCCCTCGATCGTGATGGTGATGTATTCCGTCAGCACGAACACGTCCGTGGGCAAGCTGTTCATGGCGGGCGTGATTCCCGGCATGATGCTGGCCATGCTGCTGGGCCTGACCACGTGGTTTTTGGCGCGCAAGCACAACTATCCGCGCATGCAGAAGGCCAGCTGGGGCGAGCGCTTCGTCACGTTCAAGAAGAGCGCCTGGGGCCTGCTGTTGATCGTCATCGTCATGGGCGGCATCTATTCGGGCGCGTTTACGCCGACGGAGGCGGCCGCCATGGCTGCCGTGTACGCCTTCATCATCGCCGTCTTCGTCTACAAGGACTTGAAGATCAAGCAAGTGGGCAAGGTCTTGCTCGATTCGGCCGCCATGTCGGCGATGCTGTTGTACATCATCACGAATGCCGTGCTGTTCTCGTTCCTGATGACGAGCGAAAACATCCCGCAGGCGATGGCCGAATGGATCACGGGCAAGGGCCTGGGCGTGATCAGCTTCTTGTTGGTGGTCAACGTGCTGCTGCTGTTGGCTGGTAACGTCATGGAGCCGTCGTCCATCGTGCTGATCATGGCGCCGATCCTGTTCCCCGTCGCCATGAAGCTGGGCATCGATCCCGTGCACTTCGGTATCTTGATCGTGGTCAATATGGAGGTCGGCATGTGCCATCCGCCCGTGGGCCTGAACCTGTACGTGGCGTCCGGCATCACCAAGATGGGCATCTCGGAGCTGACCGTGGCCGTGATGCCGTGGTTGCTGACGATGCTGGGTTTCCTGGTGCTGATTACCTACGTACCACAAATCTCGCTGTGGCTGCCAAATTTAATTTACAACTAAAACAGTTGTCCCCGTCATGGTGCAAAAAAAGTCGATCCGGCCGAACAAATGCGCTATGATGGGCAGCCTTAAGGGGAAACACGTATATGCATATGCGCCCCGGTAGCAAGGCTGAAATACAGAATTGGCAACAAGGTTAGTGGGGGAGTGGTCTATAAAAACGGTATTGATACCGGGGATATATTGAGGAGACACACGTTTCACAGAAGTTGTTGAGTCATAGCTGTCTGCGGCCACAAGCCGGCACCGGCGGACCCAAACGACCGGGAACGTGAAGCAATATTTGAAGCGCACCGGCTGGTGCGCTTTTTTTTCGTCCCCGGGAAACGTCCGCCGGCACGCCCAAAGTCGGTGCATAATTCCCGTGGCGCCGTTTCCGGCGCCGGCAGGTTGCATATATGCCACACTTGAATAATGATCAGCAGATGAAAAAACAACAGGGCAGTGAACTGTTCAGCGCCATCGTGGCCGCGCCGTTCGGCGCCATGGGCGTGCGCGCGCAGGACGGCCGCTTATGCGAACTGGTCTACCTGCCGCCGCACTTCGCCGAGAAGGAGGCGCAGGATGCCGTTTCAGAACGTGCCTGCGCGCAACTGGCGCGCTATTTCCGCGATCCCGATGCGCCGTTCGACCTGCCGCTGGCAGGCCTGGGCAGCGCTTACCAGCAACGGGTATGGGCGGCGATCGCCGGCATTCCGCGCGGCCAGGTGCGCACGTATGGCGACGTGGCACGCCTGATCGGCTCGGCGCCGCGCGCCGTGGGCCAGGCATGCGGCGCCAACTGGTTTCCCGTGGTGATCCCCTGCCACCGCGTCACGGCCGCCGGCGGCCTGGGCGGCTTTGCGCACCACGACGACGCGACGGGCTTCCACCTGGGCGTGAAGCGCTGGCTGCTGGCGCATGAAGGCGTGGCGGGCATGGGGTGGTCAACACGATGATGAACAGCCTGCTGGCGCCGGACAACGCCACCCTGATCGATGAATTCTGCGACAGCCTGTGGCTGGAGGACGGCCTGTCGAAAAACTCGCTCGATGCCTACCGGCGCGACATGCGGCTGTTCGCCCGCTGGCTGGAAGTGGCGCGGCCCGGGCGCGAGGGCCTGTACGAGGTGGCCACGGCCGACATCGAGGCGTATTTCGCCGCCCGCCACGACGAGAGCAAGGCGACCTCGTCGAACCGGCGCCTGTCCGTGCTCAAGCGCTTTTACCAGCTGGCGCTGCGGCACAAGCATATCGCCGCCGACCCGTGCCTGAAGATGGTGTCGGCCAAGCAGCCGGCGCGCTTCGTGCACACGCTGAGCGAAGCGCAGGTGGAAGCCTTGCTGGCGGCACCCGACGTGAGCACGCCGCTGGGCTTGCGCGAGCGCACCATGCTCGAACTCATGTATGCGAGCGGCTTGCGCGTGTCGGAACTTGTGGACTTGCAATCGGTGGAGCTGAGCCTCAACGATGGCGTGCTGCGCATCACGGGCAAGGGCAGCAAGACGCGCCTGGTGCCGTTCGGCGAACAGGCGCGGCTGTGGATCGAGCGCTACCTGAAGGAAGCGCGCGGCGTCATCCTCGACGGGCAGATGGACGACGCGCTGTTCGTCACGCGGCGCGGGGGCGCCATGACGCGGCAAATGTTCTGGGTCATCATCAAGAAACACGCGCTGAGCGCCGGCATCACGGCGCCGCTGTCGCCGCATACCTTGCGCCACGCGTTCGCCACGCATTTGCTCAACCATGGCGCGGACTTGCGTGTTGTGCAATTGTTACTGGGGCACTCGGATATTTCCACCACGCAGATTTACACGCATGTGGCCCGTGAGCGGCTGAAACTGCTGCATGCGCAGCATCATCCGCGAGGCTAAACATTTGGAGTTTGCTCCAACTACGTCATAATGTGCCTTATATGCTTATGTGTAACATCTAAAAACTAAAGAGGTAGTAAATGGCCAAGACAAATTTCCAATACGAAAAACGGCAAAAAGAGCTGGAAAAGAAGAAGAAAGCCGAGGAAAAAGCCAGGCGCAAGCTGGAAGCGAAGAACAATCCGAAGCCGGCCGATGGCGAAGAGGGTGCCGAGGGTGACGAGCCCGAAGCGGACGACGCTACCGACGCTCCTGCCCAGCCTCAGTAATTCCCCTGTTTCTGACGACCGGTGCGGCATGGCCGCGCCGGTCTCCCTTCGTTTTCCCTTCCCCCGCTACAAGCGCGGCCGCTGGCCGATCGCCAGTTGCAGCTGCGTGCTGGCGATGGCCGCATCGGCGCGCACCTGCACATAGCCCTGATACGCCTCATCGGCCGAACGCTGCGCCGCCAGCCATTCCAGCAGCGAAGCATTGCCGCTGAAGTAGGACAGGCGCATGCCGTCGACCACCTTTTGCGCATCGACCAGCACGCCGTCGCGGTAGCGCGCCAGCCTGTCCTGCGCCGCACGCAGCTGCCGCTGCGCCGTGCGTACCTGCGTTTCCGCCGCCAGTTCCGCCTGGCGCAGAGCCAGCATCGCCTGCGTCACGCCCGCTTCCGCCTGCACCACGTCGCCCTTGTCGCGCCGCGACAGGGGGATGGGGATGGCCAGCGATACGCTCAAGGCGCGCGAGCGCGGCGACCCGTCGACGGGATTGCCGCTGGCGTCAAAGCCGTCATGGTAGCCGCGCGCGGCGGCCAGGCCCACGGTGACGGTCGGGTCGACCGAGCGGTTGGCGCGCACCAGCGCCGCGCCGTCGCGCAGATTGTCCACGGTGGCGCGGGCGATGCGCACGTCGCTGCGCTCGCGCAGCGCCTGCGGCACCAGGGTGCTGGCATCCTGGTCGGCATACGCGGCGAAATCGCAGGCCAGCTGCGCGTCCGGAAACAGGCTGTCGAACTGGCGGCCCAAGGGGGGCGACAAATTCAACATGGCGCTGTCCGCCTCGCTGCGCGCCTGCGCCAGCTCGGCCTGGAACTGGTCGCGTTCCACGCGCGACTGCAGCAGCTCGATGCCGCCCACGTCGCCCGCCTTGCGACGCACGGCGTTCGCCTCGACGACTTTCGACAGGGCCGCCATGGTCTGCTGCTTGCGCGCGAGGACCTCGCGCGTGCGGCACGCTTCCGTGAACGCCGCGGCGGCCGTGCCATACAGTTCGCTTTTGAAGCCGGCCACCGTTTCCTCGGCCAGCGCGACATGGCTGTGCGCCGCCTTCAAGCGCGCGGCGCGCTTGCCGCCTGTCTCGATGGCCATGCTGATGGCCGGATTCCACGTGACGGGACGGTGTTCGACGCTGCGCACGGTTTCGCGCGTGGCGCCCAGCGTGAATTCGGGATCGGGACGCAGGCCGGCGATGCCGATGCCGGCCTTGGCCGAGACGATGTCTTCCTGCTGCGCCTGCAATTCCAGGCTGTGGCTCTCCACGGCGGACAAATAGGTCTCGAAGGTCAAGGGCGCGGCGTTGGCGCCGGGGGCGATCAGCCAGGCCGCCAGCAGGACTTTAAAACGTGTCATGGTTCACTCCTTCGGTATCGATCCGGCGTTGTTGTACATACGCCTCGATCAGGTAATACAGGGCCGGCAACAGCAGCAAGGTCAGCGCCGTCGCCGTCACCAGGCCGCCCACCACCACGGTGGCCAGCGGGCGCTGCACGTCGCTGCCCAGGCCCGTCGCCAGCATGGCCGGCGTCAGCCCCAGGGCGGCCACGGTGGCCGTCATCAGCACGGGGCGCATGCGGTCGCGCGCGCCACCCAGCACGGCCTCGCGCAAGCTCATGCCTTCATCCGCGCGCAAGCGGTTGATCTGCGCCAGCATCAGCACGGCATTGAGCACGGCCACGCCGAACAGGGCGATGAAGCCGACGGCGCTCGACACGTTCAGGGTCATGCCGCGCAGGTGCAGCGCGGCCAGGCCGCCCAGCATGGCCAGCGGCACGGCCAGCAAGACCAGCGCGGGCTGGCGCAGGTTGCGGAACTGGCCAAACAGCAGCAGGAACATGGCGCCCAGGGTCATCGGCAGGATCAGGGCCAAACGGCTTTGCGCGCGCTGCAGGTTTTCAAACTGGCCGCCCCACTCGACGCTGATGCGCTGGTGCTCGTTGGCCACGGCTTGCGCCACCAGCGGGCGCGCTTCGGCCAGGAAACCGGCCAGGTCGCGTCCGCGGGCGTTGAGGCGCACGATGATGTGGCGCCGCCCCATTTCGCGCACGATCACGCTTTCGCCCGAGGTGGTGCTGATGGTGGCCACCTGCGCCAGCGGTATCCTGGCGCCGTTGGCGGCCGTGAGCTTCAGGCTGGCGATGGCATCGGGGCTGGAACGCGTGGCGGGCGGGAAGCGCACGGCGATGTCGTAGCTTTTCTCGCCCACGTACACCTGGCCGATGGGCGCGCCGCCGATGCCGGTGGCAATCAGGTCGGCCACGTCGGCTGCATTGATGCCATAGCGGGCCGCCTTGGCACGGTCCAGTTCCACCTTCAGGTTGGGCAGCGGCGGCTCCACGTCCACGGCCACGTCCGAGGCGCCATGGACAGCCTTCAGGACATTTGCCACCTTGCCGGCGATGGCGCGCACTTCATCGAGGTCGTTGCCGAAGATTTTCACCGTCAGGTCGCTGTGCGCGCCCGACAATTTATCCTGCACGCCATCGATCATCGGCTGCATGAAGGCCACCGTGACGCCCGGCATGCGCGCGAAGCGCGCGTTCATTTTCGCGATCAGCTGCTGTTTGCTCATGCCCGACTTCCAGCTTTTGTATGGATGCAGTCCCACGCTCGCCTCGATGTGCGACGGCGTCCAGTAATCGGTGCCGTCGTCGTTGCGCCCCGTCTGCGTGACGATGGTCGACACTTCGGGAAATTCCAGCGCGGCGCGCCGCAGTTCGCCGGCCATGTCCGACGCCTTGTCCAGGGTGATCCCGGGCGGCATCTGCACCTGCAGCCACAGCGAACCCTCATCGAGGTAGGGTAAAAAATCGCGGCCGATGCTGCCGCCCAGGATGGCAAGCGCTGCGAGCGATCCTGCGCACACCATCGCCACCCAGCGCTTCTTGCCCACCATGCGTTCGAGGAAGCGCCCGTACGCGCCCGCCAGCTTGTCCAGCGCGCGGTTATGGAAGGTGCGGCGCGGCTTGCGCAAGGCCAGCCAGGCCAGGCCGGGGATCAGCACCAGCGCCACCACCAGCGCGCCCGCCAGCGCCGCGCCCACCGCATACGCCATGGGCGAAAACAGCTTGTACTCGATGCGCTGGAAGGCGAACAGGGGCAGGTAGGCGGCGATGATGACGGCCATGCCGAACATGATGGGGCGCGCCACCTGCAGGGTCGCGTCGATGGCGTCCTGCAGGGTGAGGGGCCGCTCCTGTTCCCGCTCGCGGCGGCGCAGCATGTTTTCCAGCACCACCACGGAACCGTCGACGAGGATGCCGAAGTCGATCGCCCCCAGCGACAGCAAATTGGCGGGAATCTTAAAGTGGTGCATGAAGATGAAGGCGATCAGCAGGGCCAGCGGAATCGTCAGCGCGACGATGGCGGCCGCGCGCGGGCTGCCCAGATACAGCAGCAGCACGAGGGCGACCAGCAGCATGCCTTCGCCCAAGGTGAATCCGACCGTGTGCAGGGTGGCGTCGATCAGCGAGCTGCGGTCCAGGTAGGGCACGACCTTGACGTCCTTCGGCAGCACGTTGGCGTTCAAGTCATCGACGGCCGCATGGATGCCGGCCAGCGCTTCGGACGGGTTGAAATCCTTCAGCAGCAGGGTGATGCCTTCGATGGTGTCGGGGTTGTCGTCCTTGCCGAGGATGCCGCGCCGCTCGACGTTGCCGTAGGCGAGCTTGCCCAGGTCCTTCACCAGCACGGGCACGCCGTCCTTGCTGCTGACGACGACGTTGCCCATGTCATCGAGCGAATGCAGCAGGCCCACGCCGCGCACCACGTACGATTGCTGGCCGCGGTCGATGACGCTGCCGCCGCCGCTGACGTTGTTGGCGTTGATGGCGTCCTTCACCTGTGCCAGCGAAAAGCCGTAGCTGTCCAGTTTTGCGGGGTCGAGTTCCAGCATGAATTGCGTCGTCAGGCCGCCGAAATTGCTGACGTCCGCCACGCCGCGCACCTGCTGCAGGCGCGGGATCACGGTCCAGAACTGCAACTCGGACAGTTCGCGTAAAGACCGTGTTTTCGACTCCAGCGTGTAGCGGTAGATCTCGCCCGTGGGCGAGGTGTAGGGATCGAGCCCCGGCTTGGCGTCGTACGGCAGGTTCACGCTGGCCAGGCGCTCCTGTAACCGTTCGCGCGTGAAGTAGCCGTCGCTGCCGTCCTCGAACACCACCGTGATCAGCGACAGGGCGAACAGGCTGCGCGTGCGCAGCACGTGCATGCCGGGCGTACCCAGCAGGGCGCGCTCGAGCGGAATGGTGATCTGCTGCTCGATTTCCTCGGCGCCCAGGCCCGGCACCTGCGTGACGATCTGCGAGGTGACGTCGGCGATGTCGGGATAGGCTTCGATGGGCAGCTGCTTCCAGCAGTAGACGCCGTAGACGGCGACGAACAGCAGCACCAGCCAGACGATGCCGCGCCGCTGGCAGCAGGTGGCGATGAAACGGTCAATCATTGAGCAGCACTCCTTCCTTGACGACGATGCGTTCGCCCGCTTTCAGGCCGGCGAGGATTTCCACCTGTTCTCCATGGCTGGCGCCCACTTCCACCGTGCGCGGCGTGAATACCAGCGGGCTGCGCTCGACCATCACGCGCGTCGACGGCCCGCTCTGCAGCACGGCCGCTGCGGGCACGAGGAGTGCGCGGCGGCTGGCGCCGGCGAATCCCGCGTGGGCGAACATGCCCGGCTTGAAGGCGCCGGCGCGGTTGTCGATGGCCACGCGCACTTGCACCGTGCGCGTCTCGGGATCGAGCACGGCGCCCACATACGCGACCTTGCCCTCGAAAGCCTTGCCGGGCCAGGCGTCGACGGTGATGCGGGCCGAATGGCCCACGGCGACCTGGGCCAGGTCCCGCTCGGCCACGTTGGCCGACAGCCACACGGTGGAGAGATCGGCCACCGTCATGACGGGCGCGTTGATATCGTTCCAGTAGCCGCCCTGGGCGCCGTCCATGGCGATCACGGTGCCGGCGATGGGCGAACGCAGCACGTAGTCGCGGCGCGAACCGCGCGCGCCGGCGCCGTACTGGGCCAGCTTGTCGGCGCTGGCCTGGGCGTCGCTGCCCGCCTGCGCAAAGGCCGCCTGGGCCGATTCGTACTCCTTGCGCGCGGCGATCTCCGCCTCGAACAGGGTTTTCTGGCGCTCGAGTTCCTGGCGCGCCTGCAGCAGGACGGACTTCGCCTTGCTGTCGTCCGCGTAGACGGCACTGAGTTCCGCCGAGTCGAGCGTGAACAGCGGGTCGCCCGCCTTCACGCTGTCGCCCAGCGCGCGCTGCAAGCGCGTGATCCGGCCTGCCAGGGGCGGCGTGATCTTCACCAGTTTTTCCGGCATCGCTTCGATGCTGCCCGGCGCCTCCGTCTGCGTGGCGAACTCCTGTTCCTGCACGGACGCGATCTGCAGGCGCTGGCGCAGCGGCGACATCCTGTCGACGGCGATGCTGCCGTCGTCCAGATGCATCGATTGGACGGGCGGCGTGGCTGCCGCCGTCGGTTTGGCGCAGCCGGCCAGGGCCGAGCAGGCGAGAGCGAGGGCGCAGCTGGCGCCCAGGGCGTTGCGGGTGGTCGTGTTCATCCCGTGTTTCCTTGTTATTGATGGTGATGGGGCATGCGTGGATGCCGTGCCCAGGCGGGCGGTCAGAGGGGAGCGCGGGCAGCGGTATGACAGCGCCGGAAAAGCATAGCAATGTGCTCCTGAAGAAGCGCCCAAGAACGCCTGAATCATTCTTCAGGTTCCGCGCGCGCACGGTGCGGCGCGGTAAAATGCAAGGATGGAAAATGCGGGAAAACGCAGCACAATGGGAAAGGCAGGCATGAGAATCCTCCTGGTGGAAGACGACCGCAAGGCTGCGCGCCTGCTGGCCCGTGGCTTGCAGGAAGAAGGCTTTGTCGTCGACGTGGCGCACAGCGCGGAAGAGGGCGAGGACGAAAGCTACGCCGTCGATTACGACGCGATCGTGCTGGACTGGATGTTGCCGGGCAAGCAGGGCATCGATTTTTGCCGCGATTTGCGCGCGCGCGGCATCCAGACGCCCGTGCTGATGCTCACGGCGCGCGACGCCACGGCCGACCGGGTGGCGGGCCTGAACACGGGCGCCGACGATTACCTGACCAAACCGTTCGAATTCGAGGAGCTGCTGGCGCGCATCCGCGCCTTGCTGCGCCGCTCCGACATCAGCCGCCCGCTGGTGCTGGCGCTGGCCGACCTGACGCTCGATCCCGTCAGCCACCAGGCGACACGGGCCGGCGCGCCGCTGGTGCTGACTCCCAAGGAATACGCGATTCTGCTGATCCTGCTGCGCCAGGCGGGCGAGGTGGTCAGCCGCGCGCGCCTGGCCGAGCAGATCTGGCAGGCGGACCTGATCGGCATCGACAACCTGATCGATGTCCACGTGCGCAACCTGCGGGGAAAAGTGGATGCGCCGGGCTTGCCGCCCTTGATCCACACGGTGCGCGGACGCGGCTTCCGCCTGGCGGAAAACCATGATGGCTAGCTTTCGCAAGCGATTGCTGCTGGTGCACCTGGCCGTCATCCTCGCCATCGTCGCCTGCACGGCGCTGGCCGGCTACTGGGGCCTGTCGCGCGCCGTGCATGGCCAGCTCGATGCGGCGCTGCTGGCGCTGGCCGAGACGGAAATGGCCATGCTGCCGGCCGCGCCGCGCCAGCCCGTGCAGGTGCACGAGGTGGCGCCGGGACTGGCGCCGCCGTCGTTGACGCGCCTGGACCGCCTGGTGCAGATCATCGATGGCGAAGGCCGCGTGCTGGCGCGCAGCCGCAACCTGGAGGCGGCGCAGCTGCCGGCGCCGCCCGCCCTGCTGGCGCGCCTGGCGGCCGGCGAGACCGTCTTCGAAACCCTGCCCAAGTTCGGCGAAGAGCCGCTGCGCATGGTCTCGATTCCCGTGCCCTCATCCGGCGCGCGCCTGGCGGTGCAGGTGGCCGGTTCGCTCGACGACGCCAACCACGTGCTGGCCGCGGCCACCGTGCTGTTTGGCGCCATGGCGCTGGCCTTGCTGGCGGCCGTGGGCCTGGCCGGCGAAATGCTCACGCGCCGCGTGCTGGGCGCCATTGACGATGTGGTGGACCAGGCGCATTCGATCGGCGAAGCCAGCCTGCACCAGCGCCTGCCCCATCCCGGCACGCAGGACGAGATCGGCCGCCTGGTCGATACCCTGAACGCCATGCTGGACCGCCTGGAACACGGCTACGATGCGCAGCGCCGCTTCACGGCCGACGCCTCGCACGAACTGCGCTCGCCCCTGTCGCGCCTGCGCACGGAAATCGAAATCACCCTGCGCCACCCGCGCGAAGCGCCCGAGTATGTCGATGCGCTGGCGTCCTGTCTCGACGAAGTGCAGCGCCTGACGACGCTGGTGGAAGAGCTCCTGATGCTCACGCGCCTGGACGTGGGCCAGGAGCGCAATGCCGTGGAAACCATCGCGCTCAATCCGCTCGTGCGGGCGGCCGCACAGCGGCTGGAAAAGCCGGCCGCGCAGCGCGGCATCCGCATCGTCTTCGATGACAGCGTGGCCGTGCAGGCGCGCGTGGCGGCCGGTCCCGTGGATCTGGTGCTGGCCAATCTGCTCGATAACGCCGTGAAGTTTTCGCCGCCAGGAAGCAGCATCACCGTGCACGTGGCGCGCGAGGGCGAACATGCGCTCGTCGGCGTGGCGGACGCGGGACCGGGCATCGGCGTGGAAGACCTGCCGCATCTGTTCGAGCGCTTTTACCGGGGCGCCCAGGCGCGCGCGGGCGAGGCGCCCGGCTTCGGCCTGGGCCTGGCCCTGTCGCAAGCCATCGTGCACGCCTACGGCGGCAGCATCGAGGCGCGCAACCGCCCGCAAGGCGGCGCGCTGTTCCTCATGCGCCTGCCCGCGTCAAGCTGAGGGGGCCACGCCTTCCCAGCGCACCTGCCGCACTTGCGGCCAGGCGCCCGCGCGGTTGACGAAGCGCACCAGCACGGCGCGCTGCACGGCCTGGCACAGCACCGTGGCGATCAGCCGCACCACTTGCCGGGCATCGTCCCAGCTGCGCAGCATCTGCGACGGCGCCAGGCCCGCGCCTTTGAGTTCGGCCAGCAGCAGGCGCACCACGTGGTCGGCCTGCGCCGCGGGGCAGGTGACGGTCAGGCGGTAGGTGGCCACGACGGGGCCGCGCCTGGCGAACCAATGGAAGAATTTTTTCATCATCACACTCCCCGTTCGGCGACAAATTCCGCGTTGTTCACCAGCGCCCAGCGCACGGCCGAGACGCTGCCTTCCAGGCTCACCTGGCTGACGATCTGTTCCAGCAATCCCAGGCTGGACAAGGGCGTGAGCAGGTCGGCCCGCACTTCGATGCGCCCGGCCTGCGCGGCGTCCTCGCTGTGCAAGGATTGCAGCATCAGCGCCGGCATGCCGCTGATCAAGCGCAGCATCAGCTTGCGCACCTGGACTTCCTGCTCCGCCTCGCACACGGCCGTCACGCGGTAGATGCTTTCCGTCTCGATGCCCGCTTCGCTGCCGTGGGCGTTGATGCGTTGCGCCAGGTGGCGCAGCACCAGGTTGGCGATCAGCACGAAGCCCGTGCCGATGGCCGCTTCCAGCGCGAAGCCCAGGCCGCACAGGATGCCGATGGCGGCCGAGCACCACAGGGTGGCGGCCGTGTTCAGGCCGCGCACCGTCATGCCCTCGCGCATGATGACGCCGGCACCGAGAAAACCGATGCCCGACACCACCTGCGCGGCGATGCGCATATGGCCGGAGGCATCGCCTTCGAGCACGGAAACCATCACGAACAGCGAGGCGCCGACGGACACCAGCGCATTCGTGCGCAGGCCCGCCATGCGCTGGCGCAGCTGGCGTTCGGCGCCGATCATGGCGCCCAGGGTCAATGCCGCGGCAACGCGCAGCGCAAAGTCAAATACCACCATCAGTTTCTCCCGGCTGGGGAGGAACAGGCGAGTGCAAGGGCGAAGACAATCCGCCCGCAAGGGGGCAGCAGACGATCACGGTGGAACGATGAGGAGGGAAGTGGCGGCGAGAGAGTACTGCCGCTGGTAAAACCGCACCTTGCCGAGGGCAGGGCGGGCGGAATGCGCGCGTCTTGCCTAAGGCCGATCGCCGATGGTCAATCGACTACTGTCACTGGAACAAGCACCCACGAGTCACTCCATATCATTGATAACGGGGACAGTCTAGCCAGTGGTGCCGCTTTGGTCAACTGAAGCTCTCTTCAGGCAGCCGCCGCGTCGTCCCCGCCAATGCGGGGACGGTGAAGGCGACCGGTCAATCAGTGGGCGTGTGCCTTGCCGTCATCGGCGGATTCGGCATGCTCGCCGCCGCCGAAAAAGCGCGCGGCGCGCTTGCCCAGGCTGTCGAGATAGGTGTAGGCGACGGGCACCACCACCAGCGTCAATAGCGTCGAGGTGATCACGCCGCCGATGACGGCGCGGCCCATCGGCGCCTGCGATTCGCCGCCGTCGCCCATGCCGATGGCCATCGGCAGCATGCCGAACACCATCGCCAGGGTCGTCATCAGGATGGGGCGCAGACGCACTTGCCCCGCTTCCATCAGCGCCTCGAACTGCCCCAGGCCTTCGCGCTGGCGCTGATTGGTGAAGTCGACTAGCAAAATCGCGTTCTTCGTCACTAAGCCCATGAGCATGATGAAGCCGATCACGGAGAAGATGTTCAGGGTGCTGCCCGTGATCAGCAGCGCGGCCAGCACGCCGATCAGGGACAGCGGCAAGGACACCATGATGGCGATCGGTTGCAGGAAGCTGCCGAATTGCGACGCCAGCACCAGGTAGATGAAGATCACGGCGATGCCCAGCGCCATCATCGCACCGCCCATGGTTTCGGCCATCTGCTGCGCATTGCCGGCCACGTCGAAGCGCACGCCCGGCGGCAGGTCGATGGACTTGATGGCCTTCTGCACGTCGGCGTCGACGTCGCCGGCAGGGCGGCCCTGCACGCCAGCATAGATGGCGACGCGGCGCTGCAAGGCCTGGCGTTTGAGCACCTGCGGGCTGGAGGACGGCACGAATTCGACCACCTGGCGCAGCGGAATCATGACGGGCTTGCCGTTCGCGTCAAGCTTGCTCGACGCGAGCGACAGGTCGGCCAGGTCGGCCACTTTTTGACGGCCCGATTTCGGCAGCTGCACGTTGACGTCGTAGTTCTGCCCGTCGCTGGCCAGCCAGTGGCTGACCGTGTCGCCCGCCACGAACGGCCGCAAGGCATTGCCGATCTGCTGCACCGACAAGCCCAGGTCGCTGGCCAGTTCGTTATTGATCTTCACGGTGGTCGAGGGATTGGCGCCTTCCTGGCTGTATTCCATGTCGGCCAGGCCCTTGATGTTGCGCATCTTGTCCATCAGGGTGTGCGCCACCGCATCGAGCTTGCCTTCATCCGTGCCGAGGATGGCGATGAAGATGGGACGCTGGCCGACGGACAGGGTGATGCCGGCAATCGGCGCCAGGCGTTCGCGGATCAGCTTTTCCAGTTCCTGCTGCGAGCGGCGCTTGTGCGTCTTGATGTCCGTCAGCTTCAGGTTCACCTCGGCCGTGTTGCGCCCATCGGGCGTGCCGATATTGGCCACCAGGCTGTCGATCTCGGGAAATTCCTTCAGCGCCGTTTCGATCTGGCGCACCTTGGAATCCGTGTATTCGAGGCTGGAGCCGACGGGCGTCTTGAAGCGCAGGTTGACCCAGCCCTGGTCCGTTTCCGGGAACATCTCGCCGCCGATCATGGGCACGAGCATCAGGCTGCCGACGAACAGCGCCACGGCCGTGGCCAGCGTGGTCTTGCGCCAGCGCAAAGCGACTGCCAGCACCTTGCCGTACCAGACGTGCAGGCGGTCGATGCCCGTTTCGATCCAGGCCATGAAGCGGCCCAGCCACGGCGCGTACTTGAAGCGGTCCTTGACGGGATCGCGCCAGACGGACGACAGCATGGGGTCGAGCGTGAAGCTGACGAACAGGGAAACGAGCACGGCGACGGCCACGGTGATGCCGAACTGCAGGAAGAAGCGGCCGATGATGCCGTCCATGAAGGCGACGGGCACGAACACGGCGACGATGGCGAAGGTGGTGGCCATTACGGCCAGGCCGATTTCATTGGTGCCGTCGTTGGCCGCCTTGTAGTGGTTCTTGCCCATGCCCAGGTGGCGCACGATGTTTTCGCGCACCACGATGGCGTCGTCGATCAACAGGCCGATGCACAGGGACAGCGCCATCAGGGTCAAAAAGTTCAGGGTGAAGCCGAAGGCCTTCATGGCGATGAAGCTGGCCAGCACGGAGATCGGCAGGGTCAATCCCGTGATGATGGTCGAGCGCCACGAGTGCAGGAACAGGAAGACGATCACCATGGTCAGCACGGCGCCTTCGATGATGGTGCGCTTGACGTTATTGAGCTGGCTTTGCACGCGCTCGGATTCGTCATCGAGCACGCGCAGGGTGATATCGGGCGGCAGCGTCTTTTGCAGGTCCGCCGCCACTTTCAGGATGCCGGTGCCCACTTCGACCACGTTGGCGTCCTGCACCTTGGTGATTTCCATGGTCACGGCCTGCTGGCCGTTCATGCGCGAAATCGACAGTTCTTCCTGCTCGCCGTCGACGACGGTGGCCACCTGGTCCAGGTAGACGGGGCCGACGGCGCGGCGCGCGACGATGATCTTGCCGAATTCGCGCGCATCCTTGATCTTGCCTTCCACGCGCACCAGCTGCTCTGCCGCGCCATGGCTGATGGAGCCGGCCGGCAGGTTGGTGTTCGTCGCCTGGATGGCGCGGATCACTTCATCGACGCCGATGCCCTGGGCATTGAGTTCGATCGGCTTCATGCTGATGAGGATCTGGCGCGCGCGCAGGCCGCGCAGCTTGACTTGCCCCACGCCGGCCACGCCCTGGAAGCGCTTGCTGATGATCTGCTCCGTCATGGTCGACAGCGCGCGCAGGTCATGCCCGGTCGAGGTCAGCACGATGGTGGCGATGGGGCGTTCGTTGTCGCCCTCGGCGCGCGCGATGAACGGGTCCTTGGCTTCCTTCGGGAAGCGCGGGCGCACCAGGGCCACCTTGTCGCGCAAGTCCTGCATGGCCTTGTCCATGTTGGTCGACAGCTCGAATTCCAGGTAGACGCCGGCGCGTCCTTCCCACGAATTGGCGCGGATGGTCTTGATGCCGCTGACGGTATTGACGGCGTCCTCGATGGGGCGCGTGATGTCGTTTTCCACGGCTTCGGGCGAGGCGCCCGGGTAGTTCACTTCAATGGCGGCGAACGGGAATTGCACGCTGGGCATGCTCTCCACGCCCAGGCCCCGGTAGGAGAAGATGCCCAGCACCACCAGCGCCACCATGACCATGGTGGCGAAGACGGGGTTTTGAATGCTGACTTTGGTCATCCACATGGCTTAATCCTTCCGTGCCAGCACGGCCGCCGGCGCGGCGGGGGCCGTGGCGGGCGCGGCGAAGGTTACGCCATGGCCCGGTTTTACGCCATCGAGTCTGGCGATGATGACTTTCGCGCCCGGCACCAGGCCCGATTTGACTTCCGCATAGCCTTCATCCTCGTTGCGCAAGCCCAGGGTGACGGGCTGGGCGACCACCTTGCTGTTCACCAGCGCATACACGACGGGGCCCTGCTTTTCGTTGCGCACGGCCGTCAAGGGCACCAGCGGCGCGACGATTGATCGCTCGGTGACGATGCTGCCCTTGGCGAACATGCCGCCGCGCAGCGCGCCATCGCCATTGTCGACGGCGATGTAGACGAGCATGGCGCGCGAGCCGCTCTCGGTGGTGGGGTTGATGCGCATGACCTTGCCGGCGAAGTCGCGCGCGCCGAAACCGTCGACCTTGAAGTGCACGTCCTGGCCCAGCTTGATGCGGGGAATCTCCGCGCTGGGCACGGGCGCTTCCAGGGTCATCTGGGCCAGGTTGACGATGGTGTAGACGGGCATGTCGGGCGAGACTTTTTCGCCCGCCTGCAGGTGGCGCTTGCTGACGATGCCGGCCATCGGCGCGCGGATCACCGTGTCGGCCAGCGCGATGCGGGCGATGTCGACCATGGCGGCGGCGGACTTGACGTTGGCGCGCGCCAGGTCGACCGAGTTTTGCGTCGTGTCGTAGGCCGTCTGCGAAATGTATTTTTGCTTGAGCAGCGCCTGGCTGTTCGCCTCATTCTTGGCCGCCATCGACAGGCGCGCCTGCGCTTCGTCGAGCATGGCTTGCTGCTGCGTCAGGCGGGCGCGCAGGTCGGCTGCGTCCAGGCGCACGAGGACTTGCCCGTTGGCCACTTGCTGGCCTTCCTGCAAGGTCGTTTCCTGGATCACGCCGGAAACCTTGGCCTTGATGGTGGCCTGGGTCACGGGCGCCAGCGAACCGGACAGGGGCAGGCTGATACTGAGTGCGCGCGCATCGATGGCGGCCACGTCGCCCTGCGCCAGTTCATGCACGGGCGTCTTTTCCTCTTCCTTCTTCTTGCTCGCTTGCTGTTCAGCAACTTTGGCTGCCTGCTGCTTCGATTGCATCACCGTCCAGCCGCCGCCGGCCAGGCCCAGCACGACGAGGATCAAGAGGGGCGTGCGCCAGCGCCGGCGGCGCGTGGCGGCAAGGGGAGAGGCGGGGGGCAGGGTCTCGTTTTTCATAGGTTTTTTTCAGGAGCGGCGCAGGGCTTCGGCGCCAGGTCTCGGTGCGGCCGGCCTGCGGCAGGCCGGGGGAATTCGGGTAGCGCATCACCGTGGCGGCCGCAGACGACACGCCTGCCGCTGCGGCCGTTCACGGCGATGCGCATGTTGCCACTTTAGGAAGATTCAAGTCCGGCCGCCATCGCCGTGCGACAGATTGCACAAAATCGGGGCTGGAATGCAAAAAACGGCGACCAAAGACCATCGCCAGCATGCGCGCCGTGCGCGTCACGATGCTTGCGCCTTCTCAAGAAGCCGATTCGCCGGCGCGCAAGAATGGTCGGGATGGTTGCGCCACCGGACAGGTCATTTGCCCGCCGGTTGCCGCGCGGTCGCGCCACGGGGGGCTGATGTCTGATCGGATTGCCGGAGCCGCCCCGTCGCCGGGCCGTTTGCTGGCCGCGGCCGAACCGCAGGCGGGGCCGGCCGGCAAGGCGCTCGATTTGCTGTCCATCATCGTTGCCGCCGTCGAGCAGGCGCCCGGCCTGGCCGTGCGTGGCATCGACCGCGACGGCATCGTGCGCTACTGGAGCTTTGGTGCGGCGCGCCTGTACGGCGTGGCGGCCGAGCTGGCGCTGGGCCAGCCATGGGCCAGGGTGGCCGCCTCGCTGCCCGGTGGCGCCACCCTGGCCGAGGAGCTTGCCGGCGAACTGGCGGCCGTGTGGGAGAGCGGCAAGGCGCGCGGCATGCGCCTGTGGAAGCTCGATGCCGACGGGGCCGCGCCGCGCTGCATCTGTTCCACCGTGTTTCCGGTCATGCAGTCCGGACGTGTGCGGCAAGTGGTGTGCATCGATGCCGACATCACGGCCAGCGGCCAGGATGGCGCTGCGCAGGGCGCCTTGTTGTTGATGGGCGACAATTTCCGCCAGTTGTACGAGAAATCCGCCGACGCCATCGTGCTGCTGCGCGACGAGCACATCGCCGAGGCGAATCCGGCCGCCATTGCCTTGTTTCAATGCGAAGACCGGCCACGGCTGCTGGGGCGCCGCCTCAGCGACTTTTCGCCCTTGCGCCAGCCCGATGGCGAATTGTCCTCGTTGCGCGGCACGCAGCTGGCGGCGCAGGCCCACGCCGACGGCAACTGCCGCTACGACTGGCGCTATCAGACGTGTGCGGGCCAGCTGTTCTGGGGCGAAGTGCTGCTCACCTCCGTCACGCTCGACCATAGCTATCTGTTTTATGCCGTGATCCGCGATATTTCCTCACGCAAACTGGCCGAGCGGGCACTGTACCTGTCGGCGCAGGTGGTCGAGCATGCACGCGAGGCCATCGTCGTGATGGACCCGCAGCAGCGCGTCGTCAGCATGAATCCCGCGTACAGCGAGATCAGCGGCTACAGCCTGGACGACATGCTGGGCAAACCCTTCGTCCCGCACGGCGTCGAGCCGGACGCGCCTGCGTTTTTCGACCACGTGTGGGACGAAGTCGATGCCAACGGTTATTGGCAAGGCGACATCGTCGGCCAGCGCAAGGCGGGCGGGCGCTATCCGGCCTGGCTGTCGCTGACGGCCATCCGCGACCCGCAGGGGCAATTGAGCAATTATCTGGCCATCCTCAGCGACATCAGCGAGCGCAAGAAAAACGAGGAGCACACGCGCCACCTGGCCGAGCACGATTTCCTGACCGACTTGCCGAACCGCGTGCTGCTGCTGGACCGGCTGTCGCTGGCGCTGGCGGCCGCGCGGCGCAAGCTGAGCATGCTGGCCATCCTGTACCTGGATCTCGACCATTTCAAGCACATCAACGACAGCATGGGCCACCACGTGGGCGACCTGCTGCTCAAGGAGGTGGCGCGGCGCCTCGTGCGCTGCGTGCGCGGCGTCGATACCGTCAGCCGGCATGGCGGCGACGAGTTCGTCATCATCCTGGCCGAGGTGGGCGGCATCGACCAGGTGGCCCACGTGGCGGCCAGCCTGCTGCATGCCGTCACGCAACCCTATCAGCTGGGCGAGTACGAATTGCATGTGTCGACCTCGATCGGCGTGGCCATCTTTCCCAGCGATGGCGACAGCATCGATACCCTCGTGCACAACGCCGACATCGCCATGTACCACGCGAAGGAAAGCGGGCGTAACAATTTTCAGTTTTTCAATGCGGAGATGAATGCGCAAATCGTCGAGCGGGCCAGCCTGGAGCAAGGCTTGCGCGCGGCGCTGGGGCGCGACGAATTCGTGCTCGAATTCCAGCCCGCGCTCGATGTCGCCAGCGGGCAGATCCTCGGCGCCGAAGCGCTGCTGCGCTGGCGCCACCCGCAACTGGGCCTGCTGCCGCCCGAGCGCTTCATCGCCGTGGCCGAGGAGTGCGGCTTGATGGTGTCGATCGGCAACTGGGTGCTGCAGCAAGCCTGCCGCCGCGCACGCGCCTGGCACGATGCGGGCCATGCCTGGCGCGTGGCCGTGAATCTGTCGCCGGCGCAATGTCTGCACAATGACTTATTGCTCAGCGTGCAAGAGGCGCTGGCCGTGTCGGGCTTGCCCGCCGCCTGCCTGGAACTGGAAGTGACGGAGTCCTTGCTGATGAAAGGGGGCGCGCGCCTGGCCGGCGTGCTGTCGCAGCTGCGCGCGCTGGGCGCCAGGCTGGCCATCGACGATTTCGGCACCGGCTATTCGCGCCTGGCCAATCTGCGCCATTATCGGGTGGATCAACTCAAGATCGACCCGTCGTTCCTGCCGGCCGCGGCGGACGGCGCGGCAGGCGAGTCCGACACGGCCATCGCCGCCACCATCATCGCCATGGCGCGCGAGCTGCAATTGACGGTGATCGCCGAAGGCGTGGAAACGGCGCAGCAGCTGGCGTATCTGCGGGGGCAGGGCTGCCAGCAATACCAGGGGCGCTATGCCAGCGCGCAAGTGGCGGGCAGTGCTCTGGCGAAGTTATTGAATTAGTGAATGTTTCCTAGCAGCTTGATGCGTGCGAGCACCTGGCCATGGTCGGACGCATGCGGCAATCCCAGCAGCAAATGGTCGTTCAGATACGTCACTTCCTGCAGCACGCCGATGGCGCGCGGCGAGGCGGGGTGGAAATGCTCGGACACGAGGATGTGGTCGATCGTCATGTAGGCGCTGTCGTGGATATTCGTGTAGCCCACGTGGCGCAGGGCATCCTGGCGCAGCTGGATGGCATTGGCGTCGTACAGGCGCGCGCGCATTTCCATGCCCGGTTCGCACGGCGCGCCCGCGCCCATGACGATGGACGTGGTGACGGCATTGGCGATGTCGTTGAAGTCGCCCAGCACGATGCGGGGACGGCCAGTGTGGCCCAGTTCGCTTGCCAGCACGCGCAGGGCCACGGCTTCCGCGCCGCGCCGCTGCAGCGAGCGCAGGTTGGCCAGCGCGTAGGCGGCCGCATCGTTGCCGTCGCCGTGGCGGTAGTCGGGCCGGCGCGATTTCAAGTGCACGACGACCACGTCGGTGAGTTGTCCGCCCGGCAAGATGACCTGGACATGCAGGGGCGCGCGGGCGAAGCGGCAGGCGTTGTCGTCGGCAGGCTGCCTGTCGGCGGACACGGTCACGCCGGCGGGAAAATTCGCCCAAGCAACACCAGCGCCGGCCAGCGGCAGGCGCGATACGAGCGCCACGGTGGGCAGCATGCGTCCGGCAATATCCGTCGCATCGTAGCCGGCCAGCGTGGCTGCGCGGTAGTGGCGCGTGCGCGACAGCACGTCGCGCAGGGCCGCCTGCGAGAAAATTTCCTGGAAACCGATCACGTCGGCGTCGAGCAGGTCGATCTGCCGCGCCGTCCATTCCGCCTTGGCCTCGTATTGCGCCGGGCTCAACGGTTCCAGGTTGTCATACAATTTCGCCCCGGCGGGGGCCAGGTTGCAGACATTGAATGTGGCAAAGCGGATTTCTTCCTGCATAATTAGCACTCCTCACTGAACGATCAGCGTATCACGCATGGCTAAAAAAGAGCATATTTCCGAAACGCAGGCGACGCAGCTGCTGCGCAAGCATCAAGTTTCCTTCGAAGAACACCCGTATCCGTATGAAGAGCACGGCGGCACCAGCGTCTCGGCGCGCGAATTGGGCGTGCCGGAACATGCGGTGATCAAGACCCTGGTGATGCAGGACGAGGCGGCCAAGCCGATGATCGTGCTCATGCATGGCGATTGCAAGGTGTCGACCAAGAATTTGGCGCGCGGCATCGGCTGCAAGTCCGTCGAGCCGTGCAAGCCCGAGGTGGCGCAGCGCCATTCCGGCTACATGATCGGCGGCACCTCGCCGTTCGGCACGAAGAAGGCCATGCCCGTGTATGTGGAGCAATCGATCCTGGAATTGCCGCGCATCTACATCAATGGCGGACGGCGCGGTTTCCTCGTCTCGCTGGCGCCGCAGGTCTTGCTCGACTTGCTCAAGGCTAAGCCGGTGCAGTGCGCGCTGCAAGATTAAGAAAACCAGACGCCGCCCTGTCCCTGGACTGGACGCTGGTGTATATTCTGCTGCGCCAGCCTCGATGCTGGTGTAATAAACACAATAAAGGGAAGAAATGAATCCAGTAATCACAACCGTGGCAATGACAGTGGCCGCTTACTTGCTCGGCTCGATATCGTTTGCCGTGGTGATGAGCAAGGTCTACGGCATTGCCGATCCGCGCACCTATGGCTCGAAAAACCCGGGCGCCACCAACGTGCTGCGCAGCGGCAACAAGGGCGCGGCCATCATGACCCTGCTGGGCGATGGCGCCAAGGGCTGGCTGGCCGTGTTCCTGGCCGACCATTTTGCCAGCGCGCTGGGCGTGGGCGACACGGCCGTGGCCTTGGTGGCCATCGCCGTCTTCCTCGGCCACTTGTGGCCCGTGTTCTTCCGCTTCGTCGGCGGCAAGGGCGTGGCCACGGCCCTCGGCGTGTTGCTGGGCATTAATCCCTGGCTGGGCCTGGCGACCCTGGCCACCTGGCTGATCATCGCCTACGCCTTCCGCTATTCCTCGCTGGCAGCCCTGGTGGCGGCCCTGTTCGCGCCGTTTTACTATGGCTTGCTGTTCGGCGTCGATCCCATCTTGCTGGCCGTGATCGTCATGAGCGTGCTGCTGGCTTACCGCCACAGCCAGAACATCGCGAACTTGCTCTCTGGCAAAGAAAGCAAGATCGGCGGCAAGAAGGATGGGGCCAAGGCGCCCGTCAAGAAAAAGTAAGCGCTTGATTTCCCGCGGCCCGCACGCATATGCAGTGCTTGCGGCGCCGCGCGGTGCGGCCGCCACCGACCCGCGCAAAGGCTGCTCACCATGACCGTTTCCACCACCTCCGCCACACCAGCTCCCCTCCGTATCGATTTCGTTTCCGACGTTTCCTGCCCCTGGTGCGTGATCGGCCTGAAGTCGCTGGAGCAGGCGCTGGACAAGTTGCAAGACACCGTCCAGGCCGAGATCCACTTCCAGCCCTTCGAGCTGAACGCCAATATGCCGCCCGAAGGCGAGGATATCGGCGAACACATCGCCCGCAAATACGGCTCCACTCCCGAACAGATGGCGCAATCGCGCGAAGCGATCCGCGCGCGCGGCGAACAGCTGGGCTTTACCTTTGCGATGGACAAGCGCGGGCGCATCTACAACACTTTCGACGCGCACCGGCTGCTGCACTGGGCCGGGCTGGAAGGGCGCCAGAAGCAACTCAAGATGGCGCTGTTCGATGCCTACTTCACGCAAGGCCAGGATCCGTCCTCGCACGAGGTGCTGCTGAACGTGGCGGGCAAGGTGGGCCTCGATACCGCGAAAGCGGCCGAGGTGCTGGCGTCCGATGCCTATGCGGACGAGGTGCGCGCGCAGGAGCGCTTCTACCAGCAGAACGGCATCAATTCGGTGCCCGCCGTCATCATCAACGAGCGCCACCTGATTTCCGGCGGCCAGCCTCCCGACGTGTTTGAGCAAGCCTTGCGCCAGATCATCACCGGCGCCTGAACGGGGCGCCAATGGCGCGCGCCATGGCAGACTTTTTGCGCTACACTCGGCGCAGAAGGAGGATAGTCAAATGCCAACAGCCAGCTGGAATGGCGCCGTCATCGCGCAAGCCGCCGACGATCAGGTGCAAGTCGTTGAAAACAATGTATATTTTCCTTTGTCGGCGGTGACGCAGGAGTACCTGCGTCCCAGCAGCCACACGAGCGTCTGCCCGTGGAAGGGCACGGCCAGCTATTACGACCTCGTCGTCGATGGCCAGACGAATGCCAACGCCGCCTGGTACTATCCCCAGCCCAAGGACGCCGCCAAGCAAATTGCCGGCCACGTCGCCTTCTGGCGCGGCGTGAGCGTCGGGCGCTGACCTGACTCCCCCGATTTTCCCACCATTCCCACAGAAAGCAGACGATGGATTTACGCCTCGCCGTGTACCAGCTCGCCTCGGCCCATGCGCTCGATGCCCAACAAACCCGGCAGTTGCAGGAAGCGGCCGGCTTCCAGCGCGAACCGGCGCGCCTGGCCTACTGGCTGCCGCGCGGCGTGGCCGTGCTGGGCGCCGCGCTGCTGGGCATGGGCTTGATCTGCTGGGTCGCCGCCAACTGGGAAGACCTGGGCCGCATGGGCCGCTTTGCCCTGCTGCAAGGCGTGTTTGCCGCCGCCTGCGTGGGCGCCTTCGCCGTGCCCAAGGCGCGCGTACCGCTGCTGCTGATGGCCTTGCTGGCCATTGGCGGCCTGTTCGCGTATTTCGGCCAGACCTACCAGACGGGCGCCGATCCGTGGCAATTGTTCGCCCTGTGGGCCGTGCTGGCCTTGCCCCTGTGCCTGGTGGCGCGCAGCGACGTGCTGTGGCCGCCGTGGATGCTGGTGCTGGCCACGGCCGCCGCCCTGTGGATGCAGGCGCATGCGCGCCACAGCTGGCGCATCGATTCGGCCGATCTCTCCATTTTCCTCAGCGGCTGGTTGGCCGTGCTGTTGGCCTGTGCGTTCGTGTCGCCCCTGCTGGCGCGCTGGACGGGCGCGGGCAGCTGGTCCTTGCGCCTGGGCCTGGTGCTGGCCACCATCCTCATCACGGGCACGGCCGTCAGTGCCTTGTTCGGCAATGAGATCGAGTCGCCGTACTGGGCCGGTCTCGGCTTGCTGGCCGTCGCCGCTGTCCTGCTGGCCACGCGCCGCTACTTTGACGTGTTCGGCCTGAGCGCCGTCGCGCTCGGTATCAATACCTTGCTGGTGGGAGGGCTGACGCACGTGCTGTTCAACGGCCATGGCGATGGCGTCGGCGCGCTGGCCATGCTGGGCTTGCTGGCCGCCGTGCTGCTGGCGCTGACCGTGCAAGGCATTCTGTGGCGCACGCGCCAGGAGGCGGCATGAGCAAGATGAACATTCAGCGCGACGATGCGCTCGCCACCCTGATCGACGATGCCACGCGCGCCGGCCTGTTGCCGCCCAACGCCAGCCGCCCCGTGCAGGATGTACGGCCGTGGCCGCTGGTGCTGATGACGGCCTTCGGCGCCTGGCTTGCCGCCATCCCCCTGATGATCGCGCTGGGCGTGGGCCTGGAAAGCGTGGTGCGCCACGGCCCCGGCGCGTATGTCGTGGCCGCCATCGTGCTGGTGGTGTCCGTGCTGCTGATCCGCACGCGCGGCGTGGCGCTGTTTGTCGAGCAGCTGGCCGTGCCCTGCCTGCTGGTGGGCGGCGGCTTGCTCGGCTATGCCCTGTACCGCGACTATTCCACGCAGACGGCGTCGCTGCTGCTGTGCCTGGCAACCCTGGTGGTGGCCGCCGCCTTGCCGCGCGACTGGCTGCGCGTGCTGCTGGGTCTGGTCGCCTGCGGCCTGCTGGGGCTGGGCATCGTCAACAGCACGCGCGACTGGATCTTCGATAACGACCCGACGCAACTGTATCTGGCCTGGATGCTGGCCCTGGCACTCTGGCTGGCGGCCCACTGGCTGCAGAAGCAGGCCTTCAACGATGGCCGCGGCGCCCCCGTCGCCGCCTTCCTGGAATCGCTGTCGACGGGGTGGGTCCTGGCCATCTTGCTGGGGCTGGTCTTCTGGTCCGGCATGACCTTCATGCTGGGCGGTGCCTTGGGCGGCGGCTTCACGGGCGAAGTGGCGCGCGAAGTGAGCCGGCACCATGCCGGCGCCTGGTATGCGCAAGCGTTGAACGGCGTCTCGCTCGTGCTGGCCACGGCGGCCGCCGCCTGGACGGGCTGGCGCTGGCCGGCGCTGCGCCAGTTGCCCGCCATCGGCGTGGCGCTGGTGTTGATCGTGCTGGCGTGGTTCATGCCGGCGCTGGGGCCCGTGCTGCTGATCCTCGCCTACTGCGTGACGAGCGGGCGTACACGCGTGGCCGTGGCCGCCGCGCTGGCGGCGGCGTGGATCATCGGCAGTTTTTATTACCAGCTGGCCTGGCCGCTGGCCAGCAAGGCGGCGCTGCTGGCCGTGGCCGGCGCCGTGCTGTGCGCCCTGTCGTGGCTGGCCACGCGCGGCGCCGTGCTGCACCTGGTGGAAAGCAAGCCGGCGGACGTGGCGGTCGAACGCCGCTTCTTGCGCCTGGGTGCGCTGGGCGGCTTGCTGCTGGTGCTGCTGGTCGCCAATATCGGCATCTGGCAGAAGGAGCAGCTGATCGCCAAGGGCGAGGCCATCTTCGTGGCGCTGGAACCCGTCGATCCCCGCTCGCTGATGCAGGGCGACTACATGCGCCTCAATTTCGTCAACCTGGGCGTCCTCTCCACGTTGGCCAGCGTGGAGCGGGCGCCGGGCCGTCCCTTCGTGGTGGCCCGGCGCGATGCGCGCGGCGTGGCCGAACTGCTGCGCCCGTACACCAAAGAGGCGCTGGCGCCCGGCGAATTCCTGCTCGAGCTGACGCCGAAGGATGGCAACTGGGTGCTGGTCAGCGATGCCTGGTTCTTCAAGGAAGGCGAGGCGGCGCGCTGGGAAAAGGCCCGCTATGGCGAGTTCCGCGTGCTGCCCGATGGCCGCGCCTTGCTGGTGGGCATGCGTGGGGAAGATTTACAGGCGCTGTAGCCGCTTGATTGAACAAACCCAATGGCAGAATCCGGGGGCGTACCCTGAGGGGACGACCCCGGCCTTTGCTCTTGGGGTGGCCGTATCCTGTAAAATTGCCCCATGGATAATATTACGCATTCGGTCATCGGCCTCGGGGTCGGCGAACTGGTACACCGCAGCCTGCCGCCCGAGCCGCAAGCCCCCGCACAGCGCACCCGGCGCGCGCTGTTTCTGTTTACGGCCTGGTTTGCCAGCAACGCGCCCGACCTGGACCTGGTGCTGACCAGACTGCTGCCGCGTCCGTTCGGCTACATGCTGCACCACCGGGGCCACACGCATACCTTGCTGCTGGCCTTGCCGCAGGCGCTGCTGTTGCTGGCCCTGCTGTGGCTGTTGTGGCCCGGCGCGCGGCGCTTGCTCAAGGAGAGCGTGCCCGCCCGCATCGGTCTGGCGGCTTGTCTGCTGCTGGGATTTTGCTTGCACATGGGCATGGATTTCCTCAATTCCTATGGCTTGCACCCGTTTTACCCGTTCAACAGCCGCTGGCTGTATGGCGACATGGTCTTCATTGTCGAACCCATGTTCTGGGTGCTGCTGGGCGTGCCCGTGATCATGTCATTGCGCTACGGTATCGTCAAAAGCGTGCTGCTGGCCGGATTGGCGGCGGCCCTGTGCTTCTTTACCTATAAAACCTACCTGGCGCCCGCCGCGCTGGCCGTGCTGCTGGGGCTGGGCTTGGTCCTTGCCGTGCTGCAAGGGCGGGCTGGCGAGCGGGGGCGGGGACCGCTGCTGCTGGCCTTTGCGCTGGCCGCCACGTTTATCGGCACGCAGGGCGTGGCGTCGGCCATCGGCCGCACGCGCATCGAGGCGGCCGTGCAGCGGCTCGATCCCGGCACGCGCGTGTGGGACGTGGCGATGACGGCGTTTCCCAGCAACCCCCTGTGCTGGATCTATGTCTCGCTCGACAGCAAGACGGACGTGTATACCTTGCGGCGCGGCACCCTGAGCCTGCTGCCCGCATCGCTGGCGCCCGCCGCCTGCCCGGCCGGCCTGGCGGAAACCAGCAAGCAAGGCCGGCAGCTTGCGCCCGGCATCGCCGTCTCCGCCCAGGCGGCCGGCAGCCTGGGCGCCATGCGTGCGCTGCAGGAAGAAAATTGCTATGTGGACGCCTGGTTCCGCTTTGCCCGCATGCCCAGATTGAATGCGGACAAGCTGACGGACGTGCGCTTCAACCCCGGCATGTTGCCCAATTTCACGACCGTGGAACTGCGGCAGTTCCGCGGCCGGCCATGTCCCGCCTACGTGCCGGGCTGGGACCGCCCCCGTGCCGACATGCTGGCGTTGCCGAAAGAGGATGGCAAGTAGCGGATATGTTGCTCTGTGGAAAAAATATCGTGTGTGCACTTACTTCGCCATGGCCCAGCATGCGACAATTGTAAATTCGGCATGCATGCCATTAAGTTAGGATTATCTTGGAAGAGCAACACGCCTTACCGTATTTGCGGGAAACCCTGCTGTTTCTCGCCTTGGCCGGGATTTTTATTCCGCTATTGCAACGCCTGAAGGTCAACCAGGTGCTCGGCTTCCTGGCCGTGGGCGCCCTGTTCGGCCCGTTCGGCTTTGGCCTGTGGGCAGGCGACTTCACGTGGCTGACGTATTTTTCGTTCGTGCGCGCCGAGCAGGTCAGCGGCCTGGCCGAGCTGGGCGTGATGTTTCTGATGTTCATGATCGGCCTGGAACTGTCGACGGAACGGCTGTGGGCGCTGCGGCGCTGGGTGTTCGGCGCGGGCGTGGGGCAGGTGGCCGTCAGCGCCTGCCTGATCGGCGGCGTCGCGTATTACTTCGGCTTGTCGCTGGAAGCGTCCATCGTGCTGGGCCTGGTGCTGTCGCTGTCGTCCACGGCCGTGGTGATGCAGCTGCTGACGGACCAGCGCTCCCTGCAGACGCCGGCCGGCCAGGCGGGCTTTTCCATTCTGATGTTCCAGGATCTGATGGTGGTGCCGCTGTTCATCCTGATCGACGTGTTCGCCAGTGGGCGCAGCGACGACCTGGCGTACCTGCTCAGCTTTGCGGCCGTGAAATCGGCCGGCGCCATCCTGCTGATCTATCTGCTGGGACGCCGCGTGATCCGTCCCCTGTTCCAGTTTTTCGTCAAGAAACGCCAGCCCGACGTGTTCATGGCATTGACCCTGCTCAGCACCCTGGGCATCGCGGGCCTGACGTATCTGGCGGGCTTGTCGATGGCGCTGGGCGCCTTGCTGGCCGGTCTGCTGCTGGCGGAAACGGAATTTCGCCATGAAGTGGAAGTGACGATCGAGCCCTTCAAGGGTTTGCTGATGGGCCTGTTCTTCATGTCGGTGGGCATGCAGATCGACGTGCGCGAAATCCTCAAGTCGCCCATCCTGATTCCCTTGGCCGTGCTGAGCCTGTTTGCGGTGAAAACCCTGGTCATCAGCGTGATTTTCCGCCTCGGCGGCTTTCACTGGGGGCGCGCCGTGGAAACGGGCGTGCTGCTGGGACAGGGCGGCGAATTCGCCTTCATCGTCGTCGCATATGCGCTCGGTACCAAGCTGATCGGCCCGCAGGTGGCGCAGTTCGTCATGCTGGTGGTGGGCCTGAGCCTGTTCGCCACGCCGGCGCTGGCCAAGGCGGCGCGCGCCTTCGGCAACTGGTGGGAGCGGCGCCACCACCATCAGCTGGCCGACCTGGCGCACGGCGCGCTGCCGCCGCAGGGCAGCACCGTCATCATCGCCGGTTTCGGCCGGGTGGGGCAGTTGCTGGCCAAGGTACTGACGGAGCAGGATATCGCGTATGTGGCGATTGAAAACGATGCGCGCCTGGTGACGACCCTGCATCCGCGCGGCTTTCCCGTGTATTTCGGCGATGCGTCGCGCGCGGAACTGTTGCAAAAGGTCAATGCCGACCGCGCCGCCGCCGTCGTGCTGACGATGGACCATGCGGCGTCCGTGCTGCACGCCGTCAAATCGATCCGCCGCGAATATCCGCTGCTGCCCGTGTATGCGCGCGCCCGCGACGAGGCGCATGCGGTGGCCCTGATCCAGGCGGGCGCCACCCTGGTCGTGCCCGAGGCGCTGGAGTCGGCGCTGCAGCTGACGGCTACCGTGCTGCACACGGTGGGCCTGTCGGAAGCGCGCACGACGGACATCGTGCAAGCGGAGCGCGACCGGCGCAATGCCGTGCTGCTGGCGAAAAAATTGTCGTAGGGCAAACCTTAGTGCAAACGTGCGTGTCGCCGTGCTTTGTCAATTATCTATACAATAATAGTATATGAGCACACTAACCACATGAAAGCCGCGACGAAGAGCGGGGCGGCTCCGCTGACGCCGCAGCAAATTGCCGCGCAGGAAACGCAACAGAAATATGGCAAGCCCGAGCGGGGCTGGCGCGAACAGGTGTACACCGTCATTTTCGAGGCGGAAACGCGTACGGGCCGCGCCTTCGACCTGCTGCTGATCGCCGCCATCCTGATCAGCGTGACGGTGGTCGTGCTCAGCAGTGTCGCCTCCGTGGCCGAGCGCTATGGCACCTGGCTGACGGCGCTCGAATGGTTTTTCACTATTTTATTTACCATCGAGTATTTCGCCCGCCTGTCGTGCCTGCAGCATCCGGTGCGCTACGCCAAGAGTTTTTTCGGCATCATCGACTTGCTGGCCATCGTGCCGACCTATATCGGCTTGCTGCTGCCGGGCGCGCACGTGCTGATCGACGTGCGCATTTTGCGCCTGCTGCGCATGTTCCGTATCCTCAAGCTCACGTCGTATGTGCATGAGTACACGGTGCTGGGGCGGGCCTTGCTGGCCAGCCGGCGCAAGATCCTCATTTTCTTGTCTTTTGTCATGATGGTGGTCTTTCTGCTGGGTACTGTAATGTATGTCGTGGAGGGGCCGGAAAACGGTTACAGCAGTATCCCCACGTCGATTTACTGGGCCATCAGCACCATGACCACGGTCGGTTTCGGCGACATCACGCCGAAGACGGATATCGGGCGCACCATCGCCTCGCTGATGATGCTGCTGGGCTGGGGCATCCTGGCAGTGCCTACCGGCATTATCAGCGCCGAGATGACGGTGCAGCGCAGCTCCAAGCTGGTCACCACGCGTACCTGTCCCACGTGTCTGAAAGAAGGGCTCGATGACGATGCCAATTTCTGCAAGAACTGCGGGGTCGATTTGCCGCCGCTGGCACGCGATTAGCGCATAGACCATACATAGACCATATTTACTTTACTTTGTTAAGGCCAACATGATTCCAGTTCGCCTGATCGCGACGGGCAAAGCCTTGCCGTCGCATAGTGTGACTTCCGCCAGCCTGGACCTGAAATTGGGGCATCCGGACGGCTATACCCTGCGCAAGAGCGGCGTGCTGTCGCGCTTTGTCGCCGCGCCCGATGAATCGCAAAGCCAGCTGGGCGCCGCCGCCCTGCTCGACGCGCTGAAGAATGCCAGCCTGCGTCCGGCCGACATCGACTTGCTGATCTGCGCCTGCGGCGTGCCCGAGCAAGCCTTGCCGAATACGGCCTGCTTCGTGGCCGAACATGCCGGTTTGCCGCCAGGCACGCAAAGCTTCGACGTCAACGCCAGCTGCCTCAGTTTCATGGCCGCTTTCCGCGTGGCCGCGTCCATGCTGGCCGGCGGCGCCTACCGCCGCATCGCCATCGTCTCGTCCGACCTCGCCTCGCGCGGGGTCGACTGGAGCGAGCCTGAAGCGTCGATGATCTTTGGCGACGGCGCCGCCGCCGTCATCGTCGAGCGGGGCGACGGCAGCGCCGGCATCCGCGCCTACAAGATGGGCACGTATCCGGAAGGGCGGCGCTACTGCGAAATCCGCGGCGGCGGTACCGAGCGCAACCCCCGCAACGGCTGCGAACCGGGTGACTACCTGTTCCGCATGGATGGCAAGGCCGTGTTCCGCCTGGCCGTCAAGGTGATGCCGGATTTCCTGACGGAACTCATGCAGGAATCGGGCGCGGGACTGGATAAAATCGACGTGGTCGTGCCGCACCAGGCCAGCCCGCTGGGCCTCGCGCATGCGGCGCGCATCCTCGACGTTCCCGATGCTAAAATCATCAAGATCTTTGAAACGCATGGCAACCAGGTGGCCGCGTCCCTGCCCACCGCCCTGCACGAGGCGGTGATGACGGGGCGGGCCGTGGCAGGCCAGCGTTTGCTGATGATGGGCACGGCCGCGGGCCTGACCATCGGCGGCATGATTCTTGACCTGTGAAGGTGGTGCGATGAGGCGGATTCTGGTCACGGGAGCGACGGGCGGCTTGGGGCGCAATGCCGTGCGCACCCTGCTGGCGCAGGGCGTGGAAGTGCGCGCCACGGGCCGCAACGCCGCCGTGGGCCGCGAACTCGAACGCATGGGCGCGCAATTCGTGGCGCTCGACCTGGCGCAAGCCACCCCGCGCCAGGTCGACGAGCTGGTGCGCGGCATGGACGCCGTCTGGCACTGCGCCGCGCTGTCGTCGCCGTGGGGCGCGGAACGCGACTTCATCGCCGCCAACGTCACGGCCACGGCCCAGCTGCTGCGCGCGGCCGCCAGCCTGCACGTGGCGCGCTTCGTGCACATCTCCACCCCGGCCATCTATTTCGACTACCGCAACCGCTACGAGGTGCCGGAAACCTTCCGCCCCGACGCCTTCGTCAACGCGTACGCGCGCTCCAAGGCGATGGCGGAAAAACTGGTGCAGGAGTGCGTCGACCGCCACCGCGGCATGACGTGCGTGATCCTGCGCCCGCGCGCCATCTTCGGCCCGCACGACCAGGTCTTGATTCCGCGCCTGGCACGCGTGCTGGAACAGCGCGGCGGCAAGCTGCCGCTGCCCAATGGCGGCGCGGCCACCATCGACGTCACCTATGTCGACAATGTCGTGCACGCGATGTGGCTGGCCACCGTGCACAAGACCATCGCTTCGGGCGCCGCCTTCAACATCACGAATGGCGAGCCGGCGCGCCTGTGCGACATTTTGCGCACCTTGTTTTGCGACCACCTGCAGCAGCCGTTCGAGATCGTCAGCGTGCCGTACCGCGTGCTGGCGCTGGCGGCGCGCCTGATGCAGTTCGCCTCGCGTTTTACACGGCGCGAACCGGCGTTGACGCCCTACAGCATCGGCGCGCTCAGTTTCGACATGACGCTCGATAATGCCAAGGCGCGCAAGGTGCTCGGCTACCGCCCCGTCGTCAGCCTGCAGGACGGCATCGCCCGCACGGCGCAGTGGATGCGCCAGGAAGCGGCGGCGCACAAGGTGGGCAAGGAGCGCAATGGCTAGCATCACCGCATTTCGCGTCGGCCACTGCACCCACCCATCGTGCATGGTCTTGAAAGGCAGCGGACTGGCCAGCCGCTGCTTCCCTTCGCGCGCCTACCTGATAGCGACGCGCGCGGGCCTGTACCTGTGGGACACCGGATACGCCGAACACTTCCGCGCCGCCACGTCGAAAGGCGTGTACCGCATGTACGCGTGGGTGACGCCGATTGCGTTCGACGAGAACGAGTCGCTGCACGGCCAGCTGCGCGCGCATGGCGTATCGCCCGGCGACATCCACACCTTGCTGCTGTCGCACTTTCACGCCGACCATATCGCCGGCCTGCGCGACTTTCCCGGCGCGCGGCTGATGGCCTCCAAAACGGGCTGGGACGCCGTGCGGGGTTTGTCCGGCGTGGCCGCCGTGCGCCAGGCCTTCGTGCCCGAGCTGTTGCCAAACGATATCGCTGACCGCCTGGCATTTGTCGAAAGCGTGCCCGAGACGGCCTTGCCGGCCGCCTTGCTGCCGTTCACGCACGGGCGCGACGTCAGCGGCACGGGCGAGATCTACATCGTCGACTTGCCCGGCCACGCCATCGGGCATATCGGCGCCTTCGTGCTGCAGGACGGCGGCTGGACCTTGCTGGCGTCGGACGCGGCCTGGGTGCCGGAAAGCTTCCAGCAGCTGCGCGGACCGTCCGAACTGTCGTTCCTCATCCAGCACAAGCGCGCGCCGTATTATGAGACGTTGAACCGCCTGCACCAGCTGCACCAGTCGGGCCAGGCGCAGATCCGCATCACGCATGAAGATACCAACGATTATTTGCCAGTGGCGGGCCGCCCGTGAAGCGTATTGTCTGGCTGTTGCTGTCGTACTGGCGCACGCGCCGCCTGCGTTTCGCCAGCCGCGCGCAGCTCGACGCCTACCAGCACAAGCAGCTGGCCCGTTTCGTCGATGTGCTGTGCATCCGCAGCACGTATTTTGCGCCGTACCGCAAGCTGCCGCTGGCGCAGTGGCCGACGATGAACAAGGCCCTGATGCTCGAGCATTTCGATGCCATGAACACCGAGGGAATCACGTTGGCGCAGGCGATGGATGCGGCCATGGCGGCCGAGCGGAGCCGCGACTTCACGCCGGCCGTGGGCGACATCACGGTGGGGTTATCCTCTGGCACGTCGTCGCGGCGCGCCGTATTTACCGTCAGCCCCCGCGAAAAGGCCCAATGGGCGGGCGTGATGCTGGCCAAGGCGCTGCCCGACGGCCTGTTTTCCGGCGAAAAAGTGGCGCTGTTCCTGCGCGCGAACAGCAATCTGTACACGGCCGTGCGCTCGCCGTGGCTGACCTTTGCCTTCTACGACCTGTTCGCACCGTTCGACAGCCTGTGCGCGCAGCTGGCGCGCTATCAACCTTCCGTGATCGTCGCGCCGGCCCAGGTGCTGCGCCAGCTGGCGCTGCGCGTCATCGATGGCAGCCTGGCGCTGGCGCCGAAAAAAGTCATCTCCGTGGCAGAAGTGCTGGAAGCACAGGACCGCGCGCTGATCGTGCAGGCGTTCGGCGCCGTGCATGAAATCTACCAGGCCACCGAGGGTTTCCTCGCCAGCAGCTGCGAACACGGCGTGCTGCACCTGAACGAGGAATACGTGCACATCGAACCGCAATGGCTCGATGCGGAGCAACGCCGTTTCGTGCCTGTGATTACGGACTTCACGCGCATCACGCAGCCCATCGTGCGCTACCGCCTCGACGACATCCTGGTCGCGCGCGCCACGCCATGCCCGTGCGGCCGCGCCACGCGCGCCATCGACGGCATTGAAGGGCGCTGCGACGACATGCTGCTTTTGCCATCCTTGCCATCCCTAGCATCCATGTTGTCGGCGAACGGCGGCGCCCCCGTCGCCGTGTTTGCCGACGTCTTGACGCGGGCCTTCGCGCAAGCCTTGCCGGCGGACGCCGATTACCGCCTGCTGCAGTCGGGCGACAGCGCCTTGCAGCTGCACGCGGCCCTCGACGACGCTGGCCTGGCTGCCTTGCGCGATCACCTGGCAACGGTGCTGCGCGGCCTGGGCGTGGCCGTCGACAGCCTGGCCTGGACGACGAGCGGCGAATTGCCTCCCTTTGACCCCACCATGAAACGGCGCCGCATCCGGCGCCTTGCGACTGCATGAATCCTTCTCCCATGAGCGTACGCTGCCGCCTGCTGCATTTGCTGGCCGGCTGGGGCAGCGTCGGCCTCGTGTATTTTTCCAGCGACGTGCTGCAAGGGCAGGGCGTGCTGCTGCCGGAAACGGCGCTCGACCGCGCCATTCCCTACACGGATGCCGCCATCTGGCTGTACCTGTCGTTCTTCATCCTGATCCCCTACGCCTACCTGGCGGCCGATGCGGCCCGCGTGCGCTGGCTGGCGCGCGCCATGGTGCTTTCCGCGCTGGCCTGCGGCGTGGTCTTCCTGCTGTATCCGACCACGCTCGCATATCCGCCCGTGGGCGACGGTGCCGCCTGGAGCACGCAGGCGCTGCGCCTGCTGCAGGCGGCGGACTCCGCGCAAAACTGCCTGCCCTCGCTGCATGGCGCCCTGACCCTGCTGTGCGTGTGGGCCTTGTGCGACAGGC
This sequence comes from Janthinobacterium sp. BHSEK, assembly GCF_056174685.1. NCBI lineage: Bacteria > Pseudomonadati > Pseudomonadota > Betaproteobacteria > Burkholderiales > Oxalobacteraceae > Janthinobacterium > Janthinobacterium sp. BHSEK. The sequence continues at coordinate 19,841 of NZ_JBWBYV010000039.1, read as the reverse complement.
GCCGCCTGCTGCGCTCCGCGCTGGCCCTGGTGCTGGGCGTGGCGATCTGCTACGCCATCATCGCGCTGCGCCGGCACGTGAGCATCGACCTGGCCGCCGGCCTGGCTGTCGGCGTGGCGGGCGGCATGCTGGCGAAAATGCAGGTATTCTGGACGGCTCGCCGCGCCATTTCCACTGAAACCGCATCATGATGAACCCCTTTGCCCTCTCTTTCCTTGTCATGCTGGCCTTCGTGCTGGCCGAATTGCTGATCCTCAAATGGGTGCGCAAGACCCCGGTGCCGTGGAAAGACGTCATCTTCAATCTCAATTCCGGCCACATCCTGATGTGGGTGTTCCGCGGCGTGGAAGTGGCGGCCTTCGCCCTGCTGCTGCGCCATGTGAACCTGCACATCGTCGACCAGTGGCCCGTGGCGGCGCAGTGGGTGTTCGCGTTTTTTGCCTGGGACCTGTGCTTTTACTGGATGCACCGGCTGCACCATAAGATCCCCTTGCTGTGGGCCGTGCACGTGGTGCACCACCAGGGCGAGCATTTCAACCTGTCGCTGGGCGTGCGCAATTCCTGGTACTCGTCGCTGACGAATTTCCCCTTCATCGCCATCCTGGCCGTGCTGGGCGTGCCGCTGGAAATCTTCCTCGTCGTCTCATCCCTGCATTACACGGTGCAGTTCTACAACCACAATGCGCTGGTGAACAAGTCCGGCATCCTCGATAGCTTCATGGTCACGCCCTCGCACCACCGCGTGCACCATGGCACCGATAAACGCTACATCAACCGCAATTTCGGCGGCACCCTGCTGCTGTGGGACAGGCTGTTCGGCAGCTTCCAGCCCGAACTCGAGGGCGTGGAAATGCGCTATGGCGTGAAGGGCATGACGCAAACGCACAATCCCCTGCTGGCCAGCAACGGCAAACTGTTCAAGTGGCTGCGCGCGCGCTTTCCCCACTGGCAGTCGCGCGGCACTTTCGAGGTGCCCGAGCTGTTCATCGGTATCGGTGGCGTGATTTTGTTTGGCCTGGTGATCTATTACGTCAATCACGAAGCGGTGCTGGCCGGCGCGCAGCAAGCCATCCTGTTCGCGCTGATCTTTGGCGGCACCCTGGCGCTGGGCGGCCTGTCGGACGCGCGCCGCTGGGGCGCCATCGCCTGGGTGGCCATCGCCGTGGCCATGCCCGTGCTGTTCCTCGGCTGGTATGGCGCGCGCGACGTGTGGGGCATGGTGTTCCTTGCCGCGCTGCTGGCGCATGGCCTCGACGGCGCGCGCCGCCTGTGGTGGCCGGCCGCGGCGGGGACGCGCGCGTGAGCCAGCTTCCCCCGCTGCGCTTCCAGCCCGCCCGCGATTCCGCCTTCCGCCGCGAACTGCGCGCGCGCGCCGACGCCTACCTGGCGGCCCAAGGAAAGCACCGCTTCGGCGACTGGCGCCTGCACGCGAAAACCGTCTTCCTGGCCGCGCTGACGGCGGGGCTGTATGCGCTGGCCTTGAGCGCCGGCAGCACCTGGCCGTTTGTCGCCAGCTATGTCGCCTGCCTGGTCGCGGCCATGGCGCTGGCCATGAATACCCTGCACGATGCGGCCCACAGCGCCGTCTTTCGCCAGGGACGCCTGAATCGCATCCTGATCCGCCTGGTGGGCTTGCCCGTGGGCGTGGACACGGATTTCTGGACCATCCGCCACGTGCATTTCCATCACACGTATGCGAACGTGGAAGGCTATGACCTCGACACGGAACCGAACCCCTTCCTGCGCCAGACGCCGTTCCAACGCTGGTCGCCCCAGTACCGCTATCAATACCTGTACTGGCCCGTGGTGGCGGCCCTGTCGCTGCCGTATCTGAACTGGTATGGCGACTGGCTGGACCGCTTCGGCAAGACGCCCGTCGCCGCGCACAGCCGCCTGCAGGGCTGGCGCGGCTGGATCTCCTTCCTGGGCTGGAAGCTGGGCCACGTGGCGCTGGTGCTGGCGCTGCCCACGTGGGTGCTGCAGCAGCACGGCATCGGCTGGGGCGTGGTGCTGGGCGCGTATTTCCTGGGCCAGATGCTCGCCTCGTGCGCGCTGGTGGCGCTGATCCTCGGCACGCACTGGGCTGAAGTGGAGTTTTTCCAGCCGGGGCAGGACGGCACCTTGCCGCATGACTGGTACCAGCACACGTTTTACACGGCCTGCGACTGGACGCCGAAGCCGCGCGCGCTGCGCTGGCTAGGCTACTGGCTCGGCGGATTGAATTTGCACCTGACGCACCATTTGTTCCCCACCTGGAACCACCGCCATTATCCGGCGCTGGCGCGCATCCTGGCCGAACTGGCGCCGCGCCACGGTCTCGTCTACCGTGAACTCGGTTATGGCCAGCTGCACGCCTCGCAGCAAGCCTTCCTGCGCGCCATGGGCCAGCCACCGGCACAGTCCTGACGAATCGCGCTTGACTGGTTTTCTGTTTCGTCTTACATTTCTGTAACGACAGAAATAAGAGAAAGCCATGGAATTGAGTCCGACCACGCAAAAGTATATTTTGCACTGGGGTGAAATGGGCACCCGCTGGGGCGTCAACCGCACGGTGGCGCAGATCCACGCGCTGCTGTTCCTGGCGAATGCACCGCTGACGGCGGAAGACATCGCGGCCAGCCTGAACGTGGCCCGCTCGAACGTCAGCAACAGCCTGAAGGAATTGCAAAGCTGGGGCCTGGCGCGCATCACGCACGTGATGGGGGACCGGCGCGACCATTTCGTTGCCCTGCAGGATGTATGGGAAATCTTCCGCGTCATCATGGAGGAGCGCAAGCGGCGCGAGATCGACCCCACCCTGACGGTGCTGCGCGAGTGCGCGATCGAGGGCGAACAGGATGCGGCGATACCGCCAGAAACGCTGGCGCGCATGGGCGAAGTGCTGGCTTTCCTGGAAATGCTCAGTTCCACCTACAGCGACTATAAAAATCTGCCGCCGGCGACCCTGCAGCGCATGCTGGCCATGGGCGGCAAGGTGGCCAAGTTCCTCAGTCCGGAAGACAAGCCGGGCAAGCCGGGCAAGCCGGGAAAAGCATGAACGGCCCGTCCGAAGGAGAGCTGTTCAAGAAGGTCATGGGCGAGCGGTGGCTCACCCTGCACCCGGACATCCGCCGCCGCTTCGAGAAAAATCCCGCACCGGGCCAGCCCCTGTACTACCGGGGCGAGCTCAGTGAACTCACCAGCTCGCGCCTGGGCAAGGTGCTGGGATGGCTGACGCGGCCCTTCATCGACGGCGCCCTGATCCCGCATGACGACCACGACTTCCCCGTCGATATCGAAGTGTATTCGCGCCCCGGCTGCCCCTTCATCTTCAAGCAGCGCACCTATCGCCTGCATGGTCGCGCGCCCATCCGCTTCACCTCCTACATGGCCGAAAGCGAACAAGGCGAAGTGCTCGAATACGTGGGCATGGGCCTGGGCATGAAGCTGGTGCTGCACGTGGAAGATGGCAACCTGCATTTCACCAGCGACGGCTATTTTTGGGATCTTTTCGGCTGGCGGATGCCGCTGCCCGGCGTGCTCACGCCCGGCAAGACCTATCTGTGCCACCGCAACGACACGCCGCAGCAGTTCAACATCCGCATCGAGATCCGCCACGCCCTGTTCGGCACCACGTTTACCCAGGCCGGCGTGTTCCGCGAATCCGCCGCGCCGGAAATGAAGGAGACACCATGAATACGCATCTGCTGGCCCTGCAACTGATGGCGGCGCAAGGCTGCCTGGGCGCCTTCGACACCATCTACCACCATGAAATCACGGAAGCGCTGCCGCAAAAGGCCTCGGCGCGGCTGGAACTGACCATCCACGCCACCCGCGCCCTGATCTACAGCCTGCTGTTCGTGGGCCTGGCGGCGTGGGAGTGGCACGGCGCCTGGGCCTGGGTGCTGGTCATCGTGTTTGGCGTGGAAATCGTGCTGACCCTGTGGGATTTCGTCGTGGAAGACCAGACCCGCCTCTTGCCCGCCACGGAGCGGGTCACGCACACGGTGCTGGCAATCAACGCGGGCGCCTTCATCGCCCTGCTGGCCCTGAACAGCAGCGACTGGGCGACCTTGCCGACGGCCCTCGTGTGGCAGCCGTACGGCTGGCTCAGCGTCTTCCTCGCCCTGTGCGGCGTGGGCGTGGGCCTGTCCGGCCTGCGCGACGCGTATGCCGTGTGGCAGCTGGGCCGGCGCACGGTGCAGGAGCAGCAAGAGCAGGAGGAGCATCTGCGCTTTGCCGCCGCGCCGCAATCCGTGCTGGTGACGGGCGCCACGGGTTTCATCGGCCAGCAGTTAGTCAGCGCCCTGCTGGCCGACGGCCACGCGGTGACGGTGCTGACGCGCCAGCCCAAGCCGGCCGCGTGGACCTTCGATGGCCAGGTGCGTTGCATCGACTCGCTGGACGCATTGTCGGATGCGCAGCGCATCGACATGGTGGTCAACCTGGCCGGCGCGCGCATCGTCGGGCGTCGCTGGACGGACGCGCGCAAGGCGGCCCTGCGCCGCAGCCGCGTGGCGCTGACGCAGGACCTGGTGGCGTGGATCGCCCGCGCCCAGCACAAGCCGAGGGTGCTGCTGTCGGCGTCGGCCATCGGCTACTACGGCGTGCAGCCGCAGGGCGACGCCACGGAATTGACGGAGGAGAGCGCGCCGCAAGCCATCTTCATGTCGCAGCTGTGCCAGGAGTGGGAGGCGGCCGCGCGCCAGGCGGAACGCTATGGCGTGCAGGTGGGCTGCATGCGCTTTGGCCTCGTCTTCGGCCATCAGGGTTCGCTGCCGCAGATGCTGCTGCCGATACGCTTCGGTGCGGGCGGCCCGCTCGGCAGCGGCAAGCAGTGGGTCACGTGGGTGCATGTGCGCGACGTCATCCGCGCCATCGCCCATGTGGCGCGCCGCAGCGAAGAGGGTGCCGTGAATGGCGCGTATAACTTCTGCGCGCCGGAAGCGATCGCGCAGCGCCGCTTCGCCCAGGTGGCGGGCACCGTGCTGCACCGCCCCAGCGTCGTGCCCACGCCGGCCTTCGTCATGCGCGCCTTGCTGGGCGAGCAGGCCGACTTGCTGGTGGAAGGCCAGCGGGTCGCCCCGCGCCGTTTGCTGGCCGACGGCTTTGTCTTCCGCTATCCGCAGCTGGAAGGGGCGTTGCGCAGCCTGTAGCCTGGCGTAGAATGGGCCATTGGGATGCCTTGGAGCACAATCTATGCCCCGCTTCAGCCATACGATAGACAGCCATGTTTACCAGTTTGCCAGCCTGAAGGAGCTGCTGGCCAAGGCCACGCCGCCCCGTTCGGGCGACGTGCTGGCCGGCGTGGCGGCCGCCAGCGCGCGCGAGCGGGTGGCGGCGCAACTGGCGCTGGCGGACGTGCCGCTGTTGACCTTCCTCAATGAGGCGCTGGTGCCGTACGAAGACGATGAAGTCACGCGCCTGATCGTCGACACCCACGCGCGCGCCGCGTTCGCGCCCATTTCCCACCTGTGCGTGGGCGACTTTCGCGACTGGCTGCTCGATGACGCGACGGACACGCCCACGCTGGCGCGTGTCGCGCCCGGCATCACGCCGGAAATGGCCGCAGCCGTCTCGAAACTGATGCGCCTGCAGGACCTGGTGCTGGTGGCCCGCAAATGCAGGGTCGTCACGGCTTTCCGCAATACCCTGGGCCTGGAAGGGCGCCTGTCCACGCGCTTGCAGCCGAACCACCCGACGGATGACGCCACGGGCATCGCGGCGTCGATGCTCGACGGCTTGATGCTGGGCAGCGGCGACGCCGTGATCGGCATCAATCCCGCCACCGACAATGTGGCGCAAGTGGTCTCGCTGCTGCACCTGCTCGACGCCGTCATCGACCAGTACCAGATTCCCACGCAGTCCTGCGTGCTCACGCACATCAGCAATACGCTGGAGGCGATCCGCCGCGGCGCGCCCGTCGACCTGGTGTTCCAGTCGGTGGCGGGCACGCAGGCGGCCAACCGCAGCTTCGGCATCGACCTGGCCCTGCTGGCCGAGGGGCAGGCGGCGGCCCTGTCGCTGGGGCGCGGCACGGTGGGCAGCAACGTCATGTATTTCGAGACGGGGCAGGGCAGCGCCCTGTCGGCCGGCGCCCACCACGGCATGGACCAGCAGACGTGCGAGGCGCGCGCGTATGCGGTGGCGCGCGCGTATCAACCGCTGCTGGTCAATTCGGTGGTGGGTTTCATCGGCCCCGAATACCTGTACGACGGCAAGCAGATCATGCGCGCGGGGCTGGAAGACCATTTCTGCGCCAAGTTATTGGGTTTGCCCATGGGCTGCGACGTGTGCTACACCAACCACGCGGAAGCGGACCAGGACGATATGGACGCCTTGCTGACCATGCTGGGCGTGGCCGGCTGCAATTTCATCATGGGCGTGCCGGGCGCGGACGATATCATGCTCGGCTACCAGAGCACCTCGTTCCACGACGCCCTGTATGCGCGCCGCGTGCTGGGCCTGCGCCCCGCGCCCGAATTCGCGGCCTGGCTGGTGCGCATGCGGATCACGGATGCGCGGGGAAATCTGAACGTGGCGCTGGCGCCGGCCTTCCAGGCGGCCCTGCTGCGCTTGGAAGATTAGGAGGATACATGGACGAGAAAACCCCGTGGCAAACGCTGCGCGCGCATACGGCGGCGCGCATCGCGCTGGGGCGCCGCGGCGTAAGCGTGCCGACCCGCGCGCAGCTGGCGTTCCAGCTGGCCCATGCGCAGGCGCGCGACGCCGTGCACCTGGCCCTCGATGGCGAAGCGCTGGCAAGCGCACTGGCCGCGCAGGGGCAAGCCTGCGTGCAGCTGCACAGCGCCGCCGCCACGCGTGCCGACTACCTGCAGCGCCCCGACCTGGGGCGTCGGCTCGACGACGCTTCACGGGCGCGGCTGGCCGCAGGGACGACGGGAGTGGATCTGGCGCTGGTGGCGGCCGATGGCCTGTCGGCGCTGGCGATACAACGCCACGCGGCGCCGTTCCTGGCCGCCCTGCGCGCACGGCTGGCGCTGGAGGCATGGACGCTGTCGCCGCTGCACATCGTGGCGCAGGGCCGGGTGGCCGTCGGCGATGAGGTGGGCGAATTGATAAAAGCGCGGGCCGTGCTGGTGCTGATCGGCGAGCGGCCGGGCTTGAGTTCCCCGGACAGCCTGGGCCTGTACCTGACGTGGGCGCCCAAGGCAGGCTTGCTGGACGAGCGCCGCAACTGCATCTCGAACGTGCGCCCGGAAGGGCTGGCGTATGCGCCGGCCGCGTACCGGCTGCACTATTTGCTGTCGCAGGCATTTACCAGGCAGTTGTCGGGCGTGGCATTGAAGGATGAGACGGTGGAAGAGGGCGCGGCCCTGGCGGGGGCGCGCAACTTCCTGCTGGCGTGATCAGACTTCGCGGATTTCGTCCAGCGGCCAGCGTGGGCGCACGTTGAACGAGTAATCGTGCTTGGCGGCGGCCGGGTTGATCTGCAGGCGCATGGCGCCGGCAAAGGCGATCATGGCGCCGTTGTCGGTACAGAATTCCAGCTCCGGGTAATACACTTTAAAACGCTTCTTGGCGGCGGCCGCGTTGAGCGAGGCGCGCAGCTGCGCATTGGCGCCCACGCCGCCGGCGATCACCAGGCGCTTCAAGCCCGTGTGCTTGAGGGCCGACACGCATTTGGCGGTCAGCACGTCGACGATGGCGTCGACGAAGCCGCGAGCGATGTTCGCCTTGTCCTGCTCGCAGATATTGGCGATGACTTTTTCTTCATGGTTTTTCACCACGGTCAGCACGGCCGTCTTCAGTCCGGAAAAGCTGAAGTTGAAATCCTTCGAGTGCAGCATGGGGCGCGGCAGCTTATACGCCAGCGGGTCGCCGAATTCGGCCAGGCGCGAAATGGCGGGGCCGCCCGGGTAACCGAGGCCCAGCAGCTTGGCCGACTTGTCGAATGCCTCGCCGGCCGCATCATCCAGCGTTTCGCCCAGCATCGTGTACTGGCCCACGCCATCGACGCGCATCAGCTGCGTGTGGCCGCCCGATACCAGCAGCGCGATGAAGGGGAATTCCGGCGGCTCGGACGCCAGCAGCGGCGACAGCAAATGGCCTTCCAGGTGGTGGATGCCCAGCACCGGCTTGTTGATGGCCAGGCCCAGGCTGCAGGCGACGGACGACCCCACCAGCAGCGCGCCGGCCAGTCCCGGCCCTTGCGTGTAGGCGATGGCGTCGATTTCGGGCAGGGCGATGCCGGCCTTCGTCAGGGTCTCTTCGAGCAGCGGGATGGCGCGGCGGATATGGTCGCGCGACGCCAGTTCCGGCACCACGCCGCCGTACTGCTCGTGCATGGCTACTTGCGAGTAGAGGGCGTGCGACAGCAGGCCGCGTTGCGTGTCGTACAAGGCCAGGCCAGTTTCGTCACAGGAGGATTCGACGCCAAGAACAATCATGAAGGTACTGAATAGGGAGGAGTAATCCGCCATTGTAAAGGAAAGCCGCGCAGTCCACCGTGCGGCCAGCGCACCATTTCGGCGGCAGTGTGCACTTGCGCAGTGCGCCGCAGGCCGGTTTTGCCCGGGATTGCGGCTGCTTTACGCCTGGAACGGCACTGGCACCGCTCTTGCTTAGACAGGCGTGTGCCTTTCTCAAGGGAGCTTGCGATGTCGGAACAATGGAAAATGATTTGCCGCCTGAAGGACATGCCGCTGGCGGGCGTGCGCATGGTGCAGCGGGGCCTGGCGTGGCAGGATTTGCCCGGCGTGGCGCTGTTCCGCGCGGCTGACGATACGGTCTACGCGCTGCTCGACACGGTGCCCTGCCTGGGCGGCCCGCTGGCGCACGGGGTGCTGATGGAGAAGAACCTGATGGGGCCGAAAAACGGCTGGATCATCGAGCTCGATTCGGGCCGCCTGGTGGCGCCCGTGCAGGGCATGGCGCGCATGTACGCCGTGCGCATCCTGGACGGGCGCATCTACCTGGACGTCAATGAACTGAATATCCCGGCCAGCAAGGCGGAGCAGGCGTTGGCGGGATCGTTCGCCGTACTGCCGCATGTGCAGATGGCGTGATGAAGGGAAAAGCAATAACGGCGCACAGGGCGCCGTTCTTTGTCTGCAGTGATGTGTCGGCTTACGCGCTACGCGCTAAGCCGACCTACGCGGCTCAATTCGTAGGTCGGATTAGGCGCAAAGCGCCGTAATCCGACAACATCGTTGGCCGTAATGTTTTACGCCGGGCGATTGAGCAGGTGCGCATGCGCGTCGCGCAGCATGGTGGCCGTCGTGTCCCAGTCGATGCAGCCGTCCGTGACGGAGCAGCCGTAGGTCAGTTGCGACAGATCTTGCGGGATCTTCTGGTTACCGCCGACGATGTTCGATTCGATCATCACGCCCACCAGCGAGCGGTTGCCCTGGCGGATCTGGTTGACCACGTCGCCCATCACCAGCGGCTGCAGTTCCGGCTTTTTATAGCTGTTCGCGTGCGAGCAGTCGACCACCAGGTTGGCCGGCAGCTTGGCCTTGGCCAGTGCCTGTTCGGCGATGGCGATCGAGACGGAATCGTAGTTCGGGCGGCCGTCGCCGCCGCGCAGCACCACGTGGCCATACGCGTTGCCGCGCGTGCGCACGATGGCGACGTTGCCTTCGCCGTTGATGCCCAGGAAGGAGTGCGGGTGCGCGGACGACAAAATCGCGTTGACGGCGATGCTGATGTCGCCGTCGGTGCCGTTCTTGAAGCCGACCGGTGTCGACAGGCCCGACGACATTTCGCGGTGCGTCTGCGATTCGGTCGTGCGCGCGCCGATGGCGGTCCAGGCGATCAGGTCGCCCAGGTATTGCGGCGAGATGGGGTCCAGCGCTTCGGTGGCGGTGGGCAGGCCCAGTTCGCACACGTCGAGCAGGAACTGGCGCGCCTTTTCCATGCCTTCGTTGACCTTGAACGAATCATCCATGTACGGGTCGTTGATATAGCCCTTCCAGCCCGTGGTGGTGCGCGGTTTTTCGAAATACACGCGCATCACCAGCAGCATCGTATCCTTGACTTCCTCTTGCAGCGCTTTCAGGCGGCGCGCGTAATCGAGGCCGGCCACGGGGTCGTGGATCGAGCACGGACCGACGACGACAAACAGGCGCTGGTCCTTGCGGTCGATGATGTTGCGCAGCGCTTCGCGGCCGCGGCTGACGGTGTCGAAGGCGCTCTCCGACAGGGGCAGCTTGGCGTGCAGTTCGGCCGGTGTCGGCATGGGCGCGAAAGAGGTGACGTTGATATTTTCGATGTCTGGCGTATTCATGATTCTGGCTCGGCTTTCGCTATTGCGTTCTTTAAGAGGCAATAGTGTAGCGGAAATGCGGCCTGGCGGCGGGGATGGGGCCAAAACGGGAATGCATGAGTTGTTTTTATGGCAGGGCCGGCACGCCGCCGGCCCCTTGCCGCTGGACGCTCAGTGGCCGCCGGCCAGGCTGGCGCCGGTGCTGTAGCGGGCGATGCGCTGGTAGTTGCCGGCCAGCTCGGGCGGCCGGGGCAGGCCGGGATGGCGCCGCACATGCGCGAGGATGGCCGTTTCATGCTGGCGTATCTGCGCGTCCAGGCAGGCGATTTGCTGACACAACAGGGCGTGCAGCGCATGCTGGCCAGCCTGCAGATGGGTATCGAGGCGCGCCGACTCCTGCTTGCGCACGCCTACGATGGCGTGCAGGCGGCGCAGCCACAGGCGCAGTTCCACGTAGGCGGGCGAGGGCGGCGTCCAGCCAGCGGGGCGTTTGTGCTCGCAGTAATTGGCCAGCACCACGGCGCCGTGTGCCGCGTTCTCGGGCAAGCCTTGGCCGCGCAGATAGTCTGCCAGTTGCGCGGGCTGGGCGTCGCAGACCAGCATGCCCATGTCCGCCAGCGCGCGGGCCGGCGCCTCGCTGTACGGGGCGTCGAGGCGCATGCAGACGCGCAAGCCCATGACGGGCACGTCGTTCCTTTGCAGCCAGCTGCGCAGCCAGCGGTAGCCGGCCATATCGTTTTCCAGCACCTTGCACAGCACGTCGCCGCCCGAGCGCAGCACGGCTTTCAGCAGCAGCTTGCCCGTTTCGATGCCGACGAAGGCAGTTTCCTGTTTGATCGCGTGTTCCATGATGAGTTCCCCCCTGTGCACTCTTATACGCAGCGGCGGCGCGTTTGGATGCAGGCACGAAGCACATTCATCAAAAAAATAGCTGGAAAGACTGTTGCATCGGCGCCTATGGCATCCGCCAGCCCGTCTGCAAGGGGGAAAATCCGTGTAAGCTGGCGCCATGACGACTGTTTCCATCCCCCATACCGACGTGGCCGGCGAGCCATTCCCCGCTGCGCGTTTCATTAAAGAAATAGGACGCGGCAAGAACGGCGCGCGCAGCATGACGCGTGACGACGCCTGCGCCCTGTACCGCGCCATGCTCGAGGGCCGCGTGTCGGACCTGGAACTGGGCGGCATTTTGTTGTCGATGCGCATCAAGGGCGAGTCCGTGGACGAGATCGCCGGCTTCCTCGACTCTGCCGAAGCCTCGTTCGCCCCGCTGGCCGCGCCGGCAGGCGTGTTCGCCCCGATCGTCATTCCCAGCTACAACGGCGCGCGCAAGATGGCGAACCTGACGGCCTTGCTGGCGCTGCTGCTGGCGCGGGCCGGCGCACCCGTGCTCGTGCATGGCGTGACCAGCGACCCGGGCCGCATCACGACGGCCGAAGTGCTGGCCGCGCTGGGCGTGCCCGCCTCGCTCGACCATGCGCAAGCCGAGGCCGCCATGGCGCGCGGCGAAGCGGCCTTCCTGCCGATCGACGCGCTGGCGCGGCGCCTGGCGCACATGCTGTCGCTGCGGCGCGTGCTGGGCGTGCGCAATTCCACGCACACCTTGGTGAAAATCATGCAGCCGTTCGCCGGGCCGGCCCTGCGCCTCGTGTCGTACACGCATCCCGAATACCTGGAAATGCTCGGTGAATATTTCCTGACCGCCTGTGATCCCGCGCGCGGCGACGCCTTCCTGATGCGCGGCACGGAGGGCGAAACGGTGGCCAACGCCAACAAGGCGCAGCAGATCGACTGGTTTCACGGCGGCGAGCGCACGGTGCTGGTGGAAAAGCAATTGCTGGTGGAAGAACTGCCGCATTTGCCGGCCGAGCGCGACGCGGCCACCACGGCCGCCTGGATCGCGGCCGTGCTGCGCGGCGAGCTGCCCGTGCCGCCGTCGATCGCCGAGCAGGTGGAGCAATGCCTGATGGCATCGCGGCAGATTGCGGCACGGCCGCGCTAGCCGCGCCGCCGCAGTTTACAATGGCGTCTTTGTAATCAGCGGTGACCGGAATTCTTATGGCAAAACAATTTGATGTGGCAGTGATCGGCGCGGGCGCGGCCGGCATGATGTGTGCGGCTGTTGCCGCCCAGCAAGGCAAGCGCGTGGTGTTGATCGATCACGCGGCCAAGCTGGCCGAAAAGATCCGCATCTCGGGTGGCGGGCGTTGCAACTTCACCAATATCAACGCCACCCCGCAAAATTTCCTCTCGGAAAACCCGCGTTTCTGCAAGAGCGCGCTGTCGCGCTACACGCCGCAGGATTTCCTCGCGCTGGTGAAAAAATACCGGATCGGCTATCACGAAAAGCACAAGGGCCAGCAATTCTGCAATGAATCGGCCGAGCAGATCATCGACATGCTCAAGGACGAGTGCGCCGCCGGCGGCGTGCACTGGCGCATGCCGTGCAAGATCGACAATGTTGTCCAGCAAGCGGACGGCGGCTTCGTGCTGCAGACGGACAGCGGCGACATCGAGACGGCCAGCATCGTCATCGCCACGGGCGGCCTGTCGATCCCGAAGATCGGCGCCACCGACTTTGCCTACCGCATCGCCAAGCAATTCGATCTGGCGATGGTCGAGCCGCGTCCGGCCCTGGTGCCGCTGACGTTCGACCCGGCCAGCTGGGCGCCGTTCGCGGAACTGTCCGGCATCGCGCTGGAAGTGGATGTGGAGACGGGCAGCCTGAAAGGCCGCAAGGCCACGGGTGCGCGTTTCCGCGAAGATTTGCTGTTCACGCATCGCGGCCTGTCGGGTCCGGCGATCCTGCAGATTTCCAGCTACTGGCTGCCGGGCGAGCCCATCGTCATCAACCTGCTGCCGGAAGTGGACGTGGCGCAGACCTTGATCGAAGGCAAGGGCACCCTGAAGAAGCAGCTGGGCAATATCGTCGCCCAATGGCTGCCGCAGCGCCTGGCCGACTGCCTGCTGGCTGTCAACGGCCTGGCGCCGGACGCGCGCATCGCCGACATGCCCGACGCGCAGCTGCGCAAGCTGGGCCAGGCCATCAATGCCTGGTCCATCGTGCCCAACGGTTCCGAAGGCTACCGCAAGGCGGAAGTGACGCGCGGCGGCATCGATACGCGCGAACTGTCGCAGCAGACCATGATGGCCAATAAGGTGCCGGGCCTGTATTTCATCGGCGAGTCGGTCGATGTGACGGGCTGGCTGGGCGGCTACAACTTCCAGTGGGCCTGGGCTTCCGGCGTGGCGGCAGGTATTGCCTTGCAGTAAGCAAGTCTGTAGGATGGGCGCACCGGTGCGTGGTTTACGCCACATTCCGGCAGCGACCTCAGGCTGCATGCCGCACGCAAGTGGGGAGGGGCTTCCCTTTCCGAATAAAAGCTGCTACTATCTATCTCTTCCTATACACCACCTCAACGGTTTGAATTTTACATGACCACTATTCGCCTTAAAGAAAACGAGCCGTTCGAAGTCGCAATGCGTCGCTTCAAACGCACCATCGAAAAAACGGGTCTGCTGACCGAATTGCGCGCTCGCGAATTCTACGAAAAGCCAACAGCTGAGCGCAAGCGCAAGCTGGCAGCTGCTGTCAAGCGTCATTACAAACGCATCCGCAGCCAACAACTGCCGAAAAAATTATTCTAAGACTGTTCAGTCAGAACCAACCCGGGTAGTTCGGCGCATTGTTCGCCACGGGTTTTGTTTTGATTCGCCTGGAGTGATACTTCAGATGAGTCGCATACCCGCTCCGGTTCGCCGCAGCGGGTTTTCGCTTTTGTGGCCCGTACTTGTTTCTGGCCGCGCACGAGCACCGTTCCCATACTGACCAACGAGGATTGCCATGAGCTTGAAAGAACAAATTACCGAAGACATGAAAAACGCCATGCGCGCCAAGGAAACGGGCAAGCTGGGCACGATTCGCCTGTTGCTGGCGGAAATCAAGCGCAAGGAAGTCGACGAGCGCATCGAATTGACGGATGCCCACGTGACGGCCATCGTGGAAAAGATGATCAAGCAGCGCAAGGATTCGATCACCCAGTTTGAAGCCGGTGGCCGTGCCGACCTGGCCGACATCGAAAAAGCCGAGCTGGTGCACCTGATCGGCTACATGCCTGCCGGTCTGTCGGATGAAGAAGTGGCGGCCGAAGTGGCTGCCGCCGTGGCCGCCTCGGGCGCCGCCGGTCCGCAAGACATGGGCAAGGTCATGGCCATCGTCAAGCCGAAGCTGGCTGGCCGCGCCGACATGACCGTGGTGTCCGCCCTGGTCAAGAAAGCCTTGACGCCGGCCGCGTAAGCAACAATAGTAGCAAGGGCTGCCAGCCGTCGCGCTGGCAGCCTGTTAAACAGCCCACACGTTGACCTGGCTCAACCTCCGGCCACGTGCGGTAGTATAGTCTGACCTATAACAAGACCCGCCCTCGCCAGTGATACCTCAATCCTTCATTTCCGATTTGCTCAACCGCGTCGATATCGTCGACGTCGTGGGCCGCTATGTGCAGCTGAAAAAAGGCGGCGCCAATTTCATGGGATTGTGCCCGTTCCACAGTGAAAAGTCGCCCAGCTTTACCGTCAGCCCCACCAAGCAGTTCTACCACTGCTTCGGCTGCGGCGCGCATGGCACCTCGATCGGCTTCCTGATCGAGTACTCGGGCATGGGCTTTGTCGATGCCGTCAAGGACCTGGCGCAAAACGTGGGCATGGTCGTGCCGGAAGCGGACGACAAGATCCCGCCGGCCCAGCGCGCGCAGATCCAGGCGCAAAGCCTGGCCCTGTCCGACGCCATGACGCAGGCGTGCGATTATTACCGGGGGCAATTGCGCCACGCGCCGGAAGCCATCGCCTACCTCAAAAATCGGGGCTTGACGGGCGAAGTGGCCGCTCGCTTCGGCATGGGTTTTGCGCCCGGCGGCTGGGATAATCTGCGTTCCGTTTTCCCCGATTACGACGTGGTGGCTCTGGCCGAGGCCGGTCTCGTGATCGACAAGGTCGATGAAGAGGGCAACAACCGCAAGCGCTACGACCGTTTCCGCGAACGCATCATGTTTCCGATTCGCAATACCAAGGGCCAGGTCATCGCCTTTGGCGGCCGCGTGCTCGACCATGGCGAACCGAAATATCTGAACTCGCCGGAAACCCCCTTGTTTTCCAAGGGTTTCGAACTATATGGGCTGTTCGAGGCGCGCCAGGCCATCCGCGACGCCGGCTACGTGCTGGTGACGGAAGGGTATATGGACGTGGTGGCGCTGGCGCAGATGGGTTTCCCGCAAGCGGTGGCGACCCTGGGTACGGCGTGCACGCCCACCCACGTGCAGAAACTGTTGCGTCAGACGGATAACGTGATTTTCAGCTTCGACGGCGACAAGGCCGGCCGCCGCGCCGCCCGCCGCGCGCTGGAAGCGAGCCTGGCCCACGTGTCGGACAACAAGACCATCAAATTCCTGTTCTTGCCGGCGGAACACGATCCGGACAGCTATATCCGCGCATTCGGCGCCGAAGGTTTCGAGCAGCAAGTGCATGAAGCGATGCCGCTGTCGCAATTCTTGCTGAAAGAAGTGTCGGGCGAGCATGATCTGTCGGAACCGGAAGGGCGCGCCCGGGTGCAGTTCGACGCCAAGCCATTGCTGCAGCTGATGGCGCCGTCGTCCCTGCGCCTGCAGATCGTGCGCGGGCTGGCGCAGCTGACGCAGTCCACGCCGGCCGAGATCGAAGCCCTGTTCGAGCTGGCGAAACCCGTTGCCGTGGCGCACCGCGCGCCGCCGAAATCGGGCCGCCCCGTGCCTGTCGGCCTGGAATTGAAGATCATGCGCATGCTGGTGGCGCATCCGCCGCTGACGATGCGCATCGACGAAGCGGCCCTGGCCGCCTTCCAGCACTTGGGGCCCGATGCGGCGCACAGCCTGGGGCAGCTGGTGGCCGTGGGCCAGGCGCTGGGCGAGCACGGCAGCTTTGCCGCGCTGGCGCAGCAATTGAAGGAGCTGGGCAGCGAATATGACGAGATCATCGGCGAGATCGCGGCCGGCACGGAATCCGATTACGACAGTGAATTGTCGTGGCTGGTGAGCACCATCCGCGAGATCAAATTGAATGCCTTGAAGGCGGAATTGCAGCAATTGTTTGCGTCGGGTTTGCCATCGGAGAAAATTGGTGTACGCTACCGCGAAATCATGCAGGAGCAAGGCGAGCTGGAACGTGAACGCGATGCCGAGTTGGTGAATCGCTAACCTTGCCCTGAGGGTATGTCGCGCACTGGAAAAACATTTTTCGCGTGCTATAATTAAATGCTAAGTATTGTGTGCTTTGGCAAGCTAGTTCTGTTTCGTAAATAGTATTTGTTTTCAGTAAGTTAGGCTCTTGATCGGCGCGGTGGATCGTGTCGGCAGCCAGGGCCAACTGGTGCTTTCGGCGTTGCGGGCAAGGCCCGCGGACGCTGGCAAGCCGCGCCAGGCTCTCGCTCCCAACGCGGTCGATGCAGGAATTTTTGCCGAGACGGCTGGCAACAGCCGGTGGACAGGAATTGCTGCGCTTCCCGCGGATCGTGGCCGATGAGGTGTAAGTAACGTAACAGTGTCGAATTTGCGTAGTCGGCAGGTTCGAAGATGGTGGTTCCCGCAGGTAGACAGGGAGCTGGCAGCAAACTTTATCCTAATCCACCGTAAAGCAAGTCGTTGTGTAATCGAAAGCGCCTGTGCCAATCAAGAAACCCGAATCCAAAGCGGCTGCAAAGCCCACTAAAGTTACCACGAAAGCCGAAAAGGCGCTCGATCGGCCAGAAGCGCGCGTGACCAGCGCGCCGCCTGTGGTCAGCCAGACCACCGACGCCGCCACCCTGGCGGCCATCGATACGTCCGGTTATGTCTTGCCGTCGGTAAAAGTGCCAGGCCGCCGCGGCCGCAAGCCAAAAGAATTCCAGCCAGAAAATGATGAAGTCGCCGCCCTGAACGCCGTCGAGCGGGCCGAACTGAAAGCCGTCGACAAGGCCAAGGCCAAGGACCGCAAGGCGAAAGAGCGCGCGCTGCTGAAAGACGCCTTCTCGTCCGACACGGAAGCGAGCGAGGAAGAACTCGAGCGCCGGCGCCAGAAACTCAAGACCCTGATCAAGTTCGGCAAGGAACGCGGTTTCCTGACGTATGCGGAAATCAACGATCACTTGCCCGAAAACATAGTCGATCCGGAAGCCATCGAAGGCATCATCGGCACCTTCAACGACATGGGCATCGCCGTCTACGAGCACGCGCCCGATGCGGAAACGTTGTTGCTGTCCGATAACGTTGCCGTCGTCACCAGCGATGACGAGGCGGAAGCGGCGGCCGAGGCCGCCTTGTCGACCGTCGATTCCGATTTCGGCCGCACCACCGACCCGGTGCGCATGTACATGCGCGAAATGGGCTCGGTCGAGCTGCTGACGCGCGAAGGCGAGATCGAGATTGCCAAGCGCATCGAAGATGGCTTGAAAGACATGATCCAGGCCATTTCCGCCTGTCCCGTGACGATCGCCGAAATCATCGCCGCCGCCGACCGCATCGCCAACGAAGAGATCAAGATCGATGAAATCGTCGACGGCCTCGTCGATGAAAACGAACCGGTCGCCGCTGCTCCGGTCGTGTCCGCTCCCGTCGAAGAAGACGAGGAAGAAGGCGAAGCGGAAGAAGAGGAAGAGGAAGAAGAGGAAGAAGCGAGCGCTTCGGGCGCCGCCGGCTTCTCGGCCGAACAGCTGGAAATCCTGAAACGCACGGCGCTGGAAAAATTCGCCGTCATTTCGCAGCAGTTCGACAAGATGCGCCGCGCCTTCGAAAAGGAAGGCTACAACTCGAAACCGTATGCCAAGGCGCAGGAAGCCATTTCGCAAGAGTTGCTGGGCATCCGCTTCACGGCCAAGGTCGTGGAAAAGCTGTGCGACACCCTGCGCGGCCAGGTGGACGAAGTGCGCCATATCGAGAAACAGATCCTCGACGTGGCCGTGAACCGTTGCGGCATGCCGCGCGCCCACTTCATCAAGGTCTTCCCGGGCAATGAAACCAACCTCGACTGGGTCGATGGCGAAGTCAACGCAGGACACGCCTACAGCGCCATCCTGGGTCGCAACATTCCGACCGTCAAGGAACTGCAGCAGCGCCTGATCGACCTGCAGGCGCGTGTCGTACTGCCGCTGCCGGACTTGCGCAATATCAACCGCCAGATGGCGGCCGGTGAAATGAAGGCGCGCAAGGCCAAGCGCGAAATGACGGAGGCCAACTTGCGCCTGGTCATTTCGATCGCCAAGAAATACACGAACCGGGGCCTGCAATTCCTCGACCTGATCCAGGAAGGCAATATCGGCCTGATGAAGGCCGTCGACAAGTTCGAGTATCGCCGCGGTTACAAGTTCTCGACGTATGCGACCTGGTGGATCCGCCAGGCGATTACCCGCTCGATCGCC
Organism: Janthinobacterium sp. BHSEK; assembly: GCF_056174685.1. Lineage (NCBI taxonomy): Bacteria > Pseudomonadati > Pseudomonadota > Betaproteobacteria > Burkholderiales > Oxalobacteraceae > Janthinobacterium > Janthinobacterium sp. BHSEK. The sequence continues at coordinate 1,215 of NZ_JBWBYV010000039.1, read as the reverse complement.
GACCAGGCGCGCACGATCCGTATTCCCGTGCACATGATCGAGACGATCAACAAGATGAACCGGATTTCCCGCCAGATACTGCAAGAAACTGGCGCGGAGCCCGATCCGGCCACCCTGGCGATCAAGATGGAGATGCCCGAGGACAAGATCCGCAAGATCATGAAAATCGCCAAGGAACCGATCTCGATGGAAACGCCGATCGGCGACGACGACGATTCCCACCTGGGCGACTTCATCGAGGACAACAACACCCTGGCGCCGGCCGACGCGGCGCTGCACGCGTCCATGCGGGGCGTGGTCAAGGACGTGCTCGATTCCCTGACGCCACGCGAAGCGAAAGTGCTGCGCATGCGTTTCGGCATCGAGATGTCCACCGACCACACCCTGGAAGAAGTGGGCAAGCAATTTGACGTGACGCGCGAGCGCATCCGCCAGATCGAAGCCAAGGCGCTGCGCAAGCTGCGCCACCCATCGCGCTCCGACAAGCTGAAAAGCTTCTTGGAAGGCAACTAGAAGCCAATAGGGCTTGACGTACGCCCCTGATACCCCTATCCTCGCGTGTCCGTTTCCAAAACGGCCGCGCGAGGCGGGCATCAACAGCGCCGCCAAGCCGCAGTCCCCGGGCCTCTAGCTCATGCTTGGTTAGAGCAGCGGACTCATAATCCGTTGGTGCCGTGTTCGACTCACGGGAGGCCCACCAGAATTTAGCAATATTAGAAAAAGCCCCGGCGGGCCACTGCCGGGGCTTTTTTTATGCGCGAGATGATCGTCGCAAGGTTTGGTCTTTTGGGCGTGATAGCTGCTGGCTTCGTCACCAATTCCATCTTTATGGAGGTACGGAGTGCATACGAGGCGTCGCGTAGTTTGCCAGTCGTTCGATCTTGTATTTGCAATTGAGTACGCTACAGGTCATTATCGTTGTTCAATGCGGCTATGGTTGGGCTTGTGTCTGAATGGCGGACCTGAACCTGCCACCTGTAAGGCTTTAAAGCGTTGTGGTATTGAAGACTTTCGGTGGCATGATCTAAGGCATACATGGGCTAGTTGGCACGTGCAAGATGGCACACCATTGAATGTTTTGCAGGAGCTGGGTGGTTGGGAAAGTGCAGAAATGGTAAGGCGATATGCCCATTTTTCGGCATCGCATCTTGCTGCAAATGCAGACAAACTTCCTAATTTTCTAAAATAGAGATAGTATTTTTTAGGACTTTGGAA
>NZ_JBWBYV010000038.1:0-12382 GCF_056174685.1 Janthinobacterium sp. BHSEK | reverse complement strand
AACCGACGATGCCGGCAAGGCATCCCGTCAGCAACAGGCCACTCCAGGCATAACGGTGCGCCTGCGTGCGCGCCCAGTCGAGTCCGCAGAGCGCCAGTATGCCCAGTAGCATGCTGACATTGCCATAATGAATGGGGTTGCTGGTGGCCGCTTGCGGACGAATCAGGCTGTCAGGAACAAATTGCATCAAGGCATACGCTGCGCCGGCAATAGCGCCGACGGACAAGCCGGCCCACCAGAACATCGGCCGTGGTGGGTAAGCCAGCAGCAACAGCAGCACCGGGATCGCCAGCAGGGCGCGTAGGGGCATGTCGAATTCGCGCGGAGGATCGCCGTGGTACAGCATATTGGCGGTAAAGATCAGGAAATACGCCAGTAGGACACCGATCAGCAGATAGTCCTGACGCTGTAGAGCCAGGCTGGCACGTCTCCACAATAAGGAGCCGCTGGCCAATAGCAGAACCAGTGCGCCAAGGGAGTAACCACTGTTGACAGCCAGCGCCAATGCCGAAAAGAGAAAAACACAAACAGAGGTCAGGCCGAGCATGAATATCCTTGGTAACGCACGTCGTCGCCATGATGGCAACTGTAGCAACATAAAGTAGGCGTCATTGTAATCGAAGGTGCTTGCAAAAACGCTGACGGAGAATTTACTCTTCGATAACTATATGAGCGGTCTCAAGGGGAAGAATGAAAAAAACCATGGTTTTCAGCCATGGTTTTTTTGTAAGCAATGGTAACTTGCCGTTAATTTGCCAAGGCCGCAAGGCCTGTCATGCGTATCAGGCGATGGCCGGCACGCGCGTGGCCACGCCGGTGGCAATCGCCGCTTGCGACACGGCAGGCGCGACCCAGCTGCGCAGGCGCTCGTCGAATGGCGACGGGATCAGTTGCAGCGGCGTCAGCGCGCTGCTTTCGTGGCCTGGCAGCGGTTCTTTGGCCAGTGCGGCGATGGCGCGCACGCAGGCCAGCTTCATTTCTTCGTTGATGGTGGTGGCGCCCACGTCGAGCGCGCCGCGGAAGATGTACGGGAAGCACAGCACGTTGTTGATCTGGTTCGGGTAGTCCGAGCGGCCCGTGGCGACGATGGCGTCGTCGCGCACGGCATGCACTTTTTCCGGGGCGATTTCCGGATGCGGATTGGCCAGGGCGAAGATCAAAGGCTTGGCGGCCATCGATTCGACCATCTGCGCGCTCACCACGCCGCCCTTCGAGACGCCGATGAAGATGTCGGCGCCGACCATGGCGTCGGCCAGGTCGCGGTCGCTCGTATCGTTCGCGTAGCGCGCCTTGTTCTCTTCCATGCTGGCATCGCGGCCCGGGTAGATCACGCCCTGGCTGTCGCAGACCTTCAGCAGCGACTTGTTCAGGCCCAGCGAGACGAGCAGGTCCAGGCAGGCGATCGATGCCGCGCCGGCGCCCGAGACGGCCACCTTGACGTTGCCGATATCCTTGCCCACCAGTTCCAGGCCGTTCAGGATGCCGGCCGCGACGATGATGGCCGTGCCGTGCTGATCGTCGTGGAAGACGGGAATGTTCATGCGCTTGCGCAATTGCTGTTCGATGTAGAAGCAGTCGGGCGCCTTGATGTCTTCCAGGTTGATGCCGCCGAAGGTCGGCTCCATGCGCACCACGGTGTCGATGAACAGGTCGGGATCGTTCTCGGCCAGCTCGATGTCGAACACATCGACGTCGGCGAACTGCTTGAACAGGCAAGCCTTGCCTTCCATCACCGGTTTGCTGGCCAGCGGGCCGATATCGCCCAGGCCCAGCACGGCGGTGCCGTTGGTGATCACGGCGACCAGGTTGCTGCGCGACGTGTAGGTACCGGCCGTGCGCGGATCTTCCACGATGGCTTCGCAGGCGAAGGCCACGCCCGGCGAATACGCCAGGGTCAGGGCGCGGGCATCGCCCAGCGGTTTGGTTGGCGTGACGGAAATCTTGCCTGCACGGGGCTGTGCGTGATAGGCGAGGGCGGCTTCTTTCAGGTTGAAGGTTTCGCCGTTCTGTTCGGCGTGCTTGCTGTGGGAAGTAGACATAGGAATTCTGGGAAGGGCAACCAGGCCCGAGTGGTAAGTCCGAGCCATGGTATGCAAGCGTTTGCACGCTGTCAAGGCTGGAATGTACTTAAGAGTCTCAAAACCGCTTTGGGCAACGGCTTTATTTCAATGCAAGCGTTTGCTCGGTTTTTGACGAAAAGGGGAATTTTTGCGATAAAATCACGGTATTGCGATCCGGGAAGCCCATGACAAACAAGAACCCCACCTTAAGCGACGTCGCGCGGGCCAGCGGCGTGCACTTTTCCACCGTGTCGCGCGTGATGAACCCGGCAACGCGGCAAATGGTCAGCGCCGAGGTGGCCGCGCGCGTGCTGGCCGAAGCGGGCCGCCTCGGCTACCGCCCCAACCGCGCCGCTTCCACCCTGGTCACGCGCAAGTCGCGCATCATCGGCGTGGTCTTGCCCGACATCACCAATGCTGTTTTCCCGCCGATTTTGCTGGGCATCGAGGAAGGCTTGCGCAAGCATGGCTACCTGGCCATCGTCGCCAACGTGGGCGCCGACGAGGAAGAGCAGCTGTTCGTCATCAACCGCCTGCTGGGGCAGCAGGTCGATGGCCTGATTTTGGCTACCGCACGGCGCGACGATCCCGTCATCAAGATGTGCATCGACCAGAACGTGCCGGTGGTTACCGTCAATCGCAGCGACGAGACGGGCGTCGCTTCCTGCGTCGTCAGCGACGACGTGGTCGGCATGCGCCTGGCCGTGGAACACCTGCTGGCGCTGGGCCACCGCCATATCGCGCACATCGCCGGTCCGGAAAACCTGTCCACGGGCCACGTGCGCCGCCTCGGTTTCCTGGCCGCCATCCAGGCCAGCGAACTCGCTCCCTCGCAAGCGTTCGTTTTTGAAAGCAGCGGCTATTCGCGCGAATGCGGCAAGGCGGCCCTGCTGGAACTGCTGCGCCAGTCGCCGCAAACGACGGCCGTGGTGACGGGCAGCGACCTGGTCGCCCTCGGCTGCTACGACGCCATCCGCGAACTGGGCTTGAACTGCCCCGCGGATATTTCCGTGGTGGGCCACAACGACATGCCGTATATGGACATGATCCGTCCGCCTTTGACCACCATCCGCATCCGCCACCACGGCATCGGCACGGAAGCGGCCCGGCTGATCCTGCAAACCATCGCCGCGCCCGATTCCCCGGTGCTCGACGTGCGCCTGAAACCCGAACTGGTGGTGCGCGAATCGACGGCCGCGCCGCGCGCCTGACACCTTCTTGCCCTTCTTTCGTCCGAGTATGTTTAAATCTTGATATTGATAATTGTCAAGGCCGCGCCATGCAGACGAGAGCAAAGCAAGCACAGCAGGGAGGCCGCTGATGCCGAAGAATTTCGGCATGCCCGGCAACGCCTGGCGCTATGCGCTGGGCAGCGACTATGGCTATTGCTCGCCGCTACTCGAAGGCATTGAATTTGAAAACGAGTGGGTTACTATCCGCGAATCGGCGATCCGCATCCGCGCCGGCTATGCCTGGGATGGCTGTTCGCCCTGTATCAGCGTGCTCGGCCTGTTTTACGTGGGCACGCCCGATGGCGCGCAGCACCTGGGTTTGCCGGCCACCTATCACGCCAGCCTCGTGCATGACGTGCTGTGCCAGTGGCGCGCCGACATTCCCGTCACCCGCGCGCAATCGATCGCCATTTTCCACCAGTTGCTCAGGGAGGTGCGCTTCCCCTTGGCGGGACTGTATGCGGGCGCCGTCTTTCTGTTCGGGCCGCGGCGCGACTTCATGCGGCCTGGCGCGCGCATCGCAGCGGCCGCCCCGCACCCGCCAGGCGCAACATTAAAGCGGCGCTAACGTCGCCGCCGACGCGCCATGATGTTAAACTGGCGCCCCTCAACGTATTTTGCCCTCTATCGCCATGACCAAAACCAACACGCCTTCCCCGAAACGCCGCGAAGAGGGCGTCGCCAAGCTGACCGTCAATCCCTTCCTGGACGCCGAGTTTTACGCGCGCATGCGCGACTACACGGAGCGCGATGCGGCCATCATCAAGGAATTGAAGGCGATCGCCGAGATCCGCGCCGGCAACAAGCAGCCCGATCCTCGCCTGGCGCCGTCGTTGCAAGCACTGCGCGATACCGTCAAGAAAGGCTTGAGCTTTGGCGAGATGCTCGAGCGCATGGCTGCCGGCAAGGAAAAAGGCTTGTGGGAACCGTGGATGACGACCTTCGGCATCGAGATCCGCGCCGTCAACTACGGCGCCGGCCCGCGCAACGCCTGCCTGGTGCTGGACCTGGCCGCGAATGCCCCCGCGCACGCCATGTTCGCCAAGGCCGGCATCCAGAACTGGCGCAGCCTGGCCGCCGACGACTGCGCCGTCGTGCGCTCGGAAAAAGCGACGGAAACGTCGCCGCTGAAAGTGTATGCCGTGTTTTACCTGGACCCGCTGCCGGCCTGAACCAGCAGTACCACCGCCAGCACGATCAGCATCACGCCCGACAGCCGTTCCAGCAACGGCAGCGCGCGCGCAAAGCGCTGCCGCAGGGCGGTGCTGCCGATGGCAAGCGCCACGGTCATATCCCACGCCAGCACGGCAAAGACCATCCACGCGCCATACGCCGCCATCGCAGCGGGGCTCGTCTGCCTGGCGGCCAGCACGGTGGCGAGGCTGACGTAGAACAGCGCATTCTTCGGATTCAGGATGGCGGACATGAATCCCATCAAAACGCCGCCGCGCCAGTTTTCCCTGGCTGCCGCCGGCGTGGCTGCCAGGCTGCTCTTGCCCGCATGGCGCAAGAACAGCCAGCCCAGGTAAAGCAGATAGGCGCATCCTGCCAACTGCACCGCCATGAACGCCGTACTGCCGGTCTGCAGCACCGATAGGCCTCCAAACGCCGCCGCGATAAATACGGCATTGGCCAGCGTAATGCCCACGCAAGCAGCAGTGGCGCCGCGCCAGCCGTGAGCCAGCGCGCTGCGCGACACGAGGAAGAAGTCTGGGCCGGGCGACAGCAAGGCCAGGAAATGGGCGGCGGCGATCAATAGAAAATCCTGCATCAGGCGCGACTCCGTCAACAATGGGAAGACGAGTATGCGGATGTGCTGGCGATGTGTATTGAATAAAATTGCAGCTAGCGGTAGCGACCCGGCGTGATGCCGGCATGGGCCTTGAAGACGCGCTGGAAGTGGCTCTGGTCGGCAAAGCCCAGCTCATGCGCCAGCTGCGCCAACGCCGTTCCCGTCTGCAAACGGCTGCGCGCGCGGTTGACGTGCGCGTTCAGCTGGTAGGCATGCGGCGTCATGCCGGTGGCGGCGCGAAAGGCGCGGATCAATTGAAAAGGGCTCAGGCCTGCCGCTTCCGCCAGTTGCCGCAGGCTGGCCGAGGGTTGCGCCTGCAGCGTTGCGAGCACGGGCGCCAGTTGCGGCGGCACCGGCTTGCGTTCCGAGGGCAGCAGGTCTGCACGGGTATCGGTGCAAGCGCCCAGAAACGCCAGCAGCGCCGCATTTTTTTTACCTGCGCTCGCCGTTGAAAACAGCAGTGCATGCATGGCGCAAAACTGCGCGTACAGCAGCGGGCAGTGCAACACCGTCGCCGTGTCGCCATCGAGCGCCGGCGCGTGGGCTTGCAGCCACTGCGCATCGAGATGCAGCATCTGGTAGCTCCAGACGGCGTCAGGCAGGGGATTGCAGGCGTGCACGCAGCCGGCCGGCACCAGCACCAGGCTGCCATTGCCGAGGGCGACCTTGCCGTCTTTGCTGCCCGTAAAGATGCTGCCGCCAGAATCGACGGCGCCGATGGAAAACGTGGGATGGCTGTGCGGCTTGTAGCAGGCCCGGCTGTGGCAGGCGCGCCGGCTCTCCACGTGGGGCAAGGCCGGGTCGCGCCGGAAGGCGGTGGTGCCGGGCATGGCTACATCAGGATGACGTCGTACTGCTCCTGGTGGTAGGCGTTCTCCACCTGCAGCGAGATTTTCTTGCCGATGAAGTCGCCCAGCATGGCCAGATGCTGCGATTCTTCCTCTAAAAATAAATCGACGACTTCCTGCGAGGCGAGGATGCGGAATTCGCGCGGGTTGAACTGTTTCGCTTCGCGCAGCAGTTCGCGCAGGATTTCATAGCAGATGGTGCGCGAGGTTTTCACTTGTCCCTTGCCGGCGCAGGCCGGGCACGGTTCGCACAGGATGTGCGCCAGCGATTCGCGCGTGCGCTTGCGCGTCATTTCCACCAGGCCCAGCGGCGAGAAGTTGCTCACCGAAACCTTGGTGCGGTCGCGCGACAGGGTGCGTTTCAGTTCGGCCAGCACGGCGTTGCGGTGCTCGGCATTGTCCATATCGATGAAGTCGAGGATGATGATGCCGCCCAGGTTGCGCAGGCGCAACTGGCGCGCGATGGCGTGCGCCGCCTCCAGATTGGTCTTGAAGATGGTGTCGGCGAAGTTGCGCCCGCCCACAAAGCCGCCCGTGTTGACGTCGATGGTGGTCATCGCCTCCGTCTGGTCGACGATCAGGTAGCCGCCGGACTTCAAATCCACGCGGCGGCCCAGCGCGCGCAAAATCTCTTCTTCCACGCCGTACAGGTCGAACAGGGGGCGCTCGCCCGTGTAGTGCTGCAAGCGCGTCAGTTCGCTGGGCGTGTAGATTTCCGCGAATTCGCGCAGCTTGACATAGTTTTCGCGCGAATCGACCTGGATGGTGGCCGTTTCATCGCCGACGAAGTCGCGCAGCACGCGCTGCGCCAGGCTCAAGTCCTGGTGCAGCAGGCTGGTGGCGGGACGCGTGCGCGCGCCGTGCGTGATCGTGCTCCAGGTTTTTCTCAGGTAGTCGACGTCCGCCTTCAGGTCAGCGTCGGACGCGTCCTCGGCCATGGTGCGCACGATGTAGCCGCCTTTTTCATCGGGCGGCAGCAGGCTTTGCAGGCGCACGCGCAGCTGTTCGCGCTCCGCTTCCTTTTCGATTTTCTGCGAGATGCCGATGTGCTTGTCTTGCGGCAGGTAGACCAGCATGCGCCCGGCGATGGAAATCTGCGTCGACAGGCGCGCGCCCTTGGTGCCGATCGGGTCCTTGATCACCTGCACCGTCAGTACCTGGCCGTCGAAGAGGATTTTTTCTATCGGTGCCGGCGTGGCGTTCTGGCCGTCGTGGCCGCGCGCTTCCCAGATGTCGGCCACGTGCAGGAAGGCGGCACGCTCCAGGCCGATGTCGATGAAGGCCGACTGCATGCCCGGCAACACCCGCACCACTTTGCCGGAATACACATTGCCGGCCAGGCCGCGCGTGAGCGTGCGCTCGATGTGCAATTCCTGCACGGCGCCCTGCAGGATGAGGGCGACGCGCGTTTCTTGCGGCGTGATATTGATCAGGATGTCTTCGTTCATGGGGGCGCGGGAGTGGAGGCAACGAATGACATCATACCCGGGATCAGGGCAGGGGCAAACCTGCCAGCCGTAGCAACTGTGCGGTTTCGTACAGGGGCAGGCCCATGATGCCAGAATGGCTGCCTTCGATATGCTCGACGAACAGGGCGGCGCTGCCCTGGATGCCGTAGCCGCCGGCCTTGTCGTACGGTTCCGGCGTGGCGCAATACGCGGCGATGGAGGCGGGCGAGAGCACGCCGAAGCGCACTTGCGACACTTGCGTGCGCTGCTCGGCGAAGTCCTTGTAGTGCACGGCGATCGAGGTCAGTACCTCGTGCGTGCGGCCCGACAGCTGCTGCAGCATGGCCACGGCCTCGAGGCGGTCGGCCGGCTTGCCGAGGATGACGCCGTCGATGGTAACGGTGGTGTCGGCCGCCAGCACGGGGCGCGGGGTCAGGTGGCGGCGGCGCACCAGGTCCCAGGCGAAGGCGGCTTTTTCATTCGACACGCGGGCGACATAGTCGAGCGCCGATTCGCCGGGAAGCACTTCCTCGGTGACGTCGGCGCCGCGCGGGCCGTCGCTGCGCAGCAGCAGCAATTCGAAATCGATGCCGATCTGGCGCAGCAGTTCGCGCCGGCGCGGGCTTTTGGAGGCGAGGTAGATCTTGTGATCAGCCGTTTTCATGGGGGAGTTCAGACGCGGTGGTAGGGGTGGTTTTGCGTGATCGACCAGGCGCGATAGAGCTGCTCGGCGAGGATCACGCGCACCACGCCGTGCGGCAGGGTCATGCTGGAAATGCGCAGCATGCCTTCGGCACGCGCCTTGAGTTGCGGATCGAGGCCGTCGGCGCCGCCGATCAGGAAAGCCGTGTCGCGGCCATCCTGCTGCCACGCCATCAATTGCTGCGACAGGCCGACGCTGGTCAGGTCCTTGCCGCGTTCGTCGAGGGCGATGATGCGCACGCCCTTGGGCAGGACGGCTTCGATGCGCTCGCGTTCCAGCGCCATCGCCGTGGCGGCCGTCTTGCTGCCGGAACGCTCCACCGGCTTGATTTCTTTCAGCACGATGCGTAATTCCGGCGGCATGCGCTTCGCGTATTCCGCGAAGCCCGTCTCTATCCAGGCCGGCATTTTATGGCCGACCGCAGCGATGATGAGCTGCATCGACGCTTACGCTTCGACTTTTTTGATACGCTTGATCACGGTTTTTGCCGGTGCGGCATCGGCTGCCGGCTTGGCCGCGCGCGGGGCGCGTACTTTTTTCTCCGGCAGCGCTTTCAGCGCTTTCACGGCGGCCGCTTCGGTCTTGGTAGGCGCGACTTTCACGGTCTTACCGACAGCTTTGGAAGCGGCGGCTTTTTTCGCCGGCGCTTTCTTGGCGGCGGTGGCAGCCGTGGCTTTCTTCGCTGGCGTTTTCTTTTCGATCACGGGCGCAGCTTCCACATTGGCCTTGCTTGCCGCCAGATGGCCGCTGACCTTTTTCGGCTCGTCGCCGGCCGCTTTTTTCGGCGCGCGCTTGGCGGCACCCAGCTTGACCGGGGTGTCGCCCCAGATTTCTTCCAGGCGGTAGTAGGCGCGGATAGGCGCTTGCATGATGTGGACGATCATGTCGCCCAGATCGACCAGCACCCATTCACCCGTGTCCTCGCCTTCCATGCCGATGATTTGGCCGCCGGCGTCCTTGACCTTGTCGCGCACCGAGGCGGCCAGCGCCTTGGTTTGACGGTTCGAGGTGCCGGAGACGATCGCGATGCGGTCGAACAGGCTGGTCAGGTGGCTCGTTTCGAAGACGGCGATGTCTTGGCCTTTGACGTCTTCAAGGGCGTCAACGACGAGGGTTTGCAGTTTTTTGATGTCCATTTAGCTTTTGTATAAATTATGTTGTTCAATATAGTCTAGCACTAGCGGGGAAACAAGCGGGTTTGCCCGATTCCCCCGTTGTAATGCCGCACGTATTTCGGTGGCGGAGATATCCACCGCGAAGTCCTGTGCCAGATAAGTCAGACCGTGCGGCGTGTTGCGGATGCTTTCCAGAGACCCCAGGCGGCGCGAAAATGCATCGGCGACCACTTGCGGTACTGCTGTGTCATTCAGCGCGAAGCCGGGGCGGGCCGCGACGCAGATATGCGCGTATTCAAATAATTGCTGCCATTCGCGCCATGTCGCGAGCCGCTGCAGCTGGTCGGCGCCCATCAGGAAAACGATGGAAGCGCGCGGTCCCAGCTCGGCGCGTACCTGGCGCAAGGTATCGATGGTGTAGCTGGCCTGGCCATGTTCGCTGCGCTCGATTTCCTGGCGGTCGATCACCACAGGCAGGGGCAGGCCGGCGAAGGCCAGGCTGGCCATCTCGGCGCGCTGCGCGCCGCTGGCGCCCAGCTTACCCTTTTGCCAGGGCGCGCCGGCCGGAATCACGCGCAGTTCATCGGCGTGCAGCAGGCTGGAAAAATGCGTGCCCAGCGCGACGTGGCCCATGTGCACCGGATCGTAGCTGCCACCCAGCAGCGTCACGCATGCCGTACTGCCCGCAGTACTACCCGCCGTGCCAACTTCCGTCACGCCTGCAGCCAGTCGCGATGCACGAGGAAGTCAGTATACAACGCCGCTTCGGGACTGCCCGCTTCCGGGTGCCAGTCGTAGCGCCACTTGACCACGGGCGGCATCGACATCAGGATCGCCTCGGTGCGTCCGCCCGACTGCAGGCCGAACAGGGTACCGCGGTCGAAGACCAGATTGAACTCGACATAGCGTCCGCGCCGGTAGCACTGGAAATCGCGTTCGCGTTCGCCGTAGGGCGTGTCCTTGCGCCGCGCCAGGATCGGCACGTAGGCGTCGATGAAAGCGTCGCCCGCGCTGCGCAGCATGGCAAAGCTGTCGTCAAAACCCAGGGCATTGAAGTCGTCGAAGAAGATCCCGCCGGCGCCGCGCGCTTCGCGCCGGTGCTTCAGGTAGAAGTAATCGTCGCACCACTGCTTGAACTTCGGATGCAGTTCCGCGCCAAACGGCGCCAGCGCATCATGGCACACCTGATGGAAGTGCTTCACGTCGCCCGCGTCGCCGTAATACGGCGTCAAGTCCATGCCGCCGCCGAACCACCATACGGCTTCGCCATCGGTATTCACGGTGCTGAAAAAGCGCACGTTCATGTGCACCGTGGGCGCGTAGGGATTGCGCGGATGCAGCACCAGCGACACGCCCATTGCTTCCCATGCCTTGCCGCCCAGTTCAGGGCGCGCGGCCGCGGCCGATGGCGGCAGTGCTGCGCCGGTGACGTGCGAAAAATTCACGCCGCCCCGCTCGAACACATTGCCTTCCTCGATCAGCCGCGAAATGCCGCCGCCGCCCTCGGGGCGCTGCCAGGCATCGGTCAGGAAGGGCTTGCCGTCCTGCGCTTCGAGCGCCTGCACGATACGGCTTTGCAAATCGAGCAAATAAGCCTTGACGGCCGAAGGAGAGGGAGTTGACGACATCGCGTGGGCCGACGAGGCCGAAATAAAAAAGTAAGGACGGATTGTACCCTGTTACGCGTTTTTGTGATAGGGCGGCGCTGGCGCTGTGGTTTTGCGGCTGGCCGCGCGCACCGTCCGCGGCCAGCGCCTTCTACAGCACGCGCAATTGCTGCAGCACAGGCAGTGCGTCCCGCATGAATTCCTCGATGGCGGCGTTGAGCAGCTGCTGATGCGCGGCCTCGTCTGCGCATGCAGCGCCATCCTTGAGCAGGCGGCGCCCGCACTGCGCCATGGCGGTGGCCGCCTGCGCCTGCAGGGTGACCAGGTCCGGCTGCTCGCGCTCCTGGCTCAGCAGCGAAAACAGCAGCCGGTCGATGAATTCCGTGTCGATACCGCTGCCTGTCAATGGCGAGCACAGGATGCGGTAGTCGTCGCCGTAGCGCAGCTGCGCGCCGGTGGCCCGGTTCAGGCGGTGCGCGGCCGCGTCGCCATTGTCGCCCTGCGCCTCATTTGGAAAATACATCACGACCTGGCTGCCGGTGACCAGCATGGCCGCCACCTCCGCCAGGCTTTGCACGCTCTGTCCGGGCAAGGAAGGCAGTGCGGCCAATTCGGCCAGGCTATGCGGGCCGTTCGCCAGCGCGTCGCAGACGGCGCCGTAGACCTGCTCGTTGCCTGTCACGACGCCGGCCTTGGTCTGGAAGGTAAAAGTCATTTTTGCGCGCGGCACCAGCATGGCCAGGTGTACGTCGGCGTAGCATTCGGCCTGGCGCACCGTCCCCATGCGCCGCGCGCCGCGTACCAGCACATCCTTGCGGAAGCTGGTGTCGAGAAAATAATCCTTCGTCGTTTCGCGCATGGCCGCGTCGGGCAGCAAGTCAATGGTGGCTTGCTGGTCGGCGTTCAGATACAGCTCGGGAAAGGCAAAAGGCAGGTCGGACGAGCCGGCAAAATCGAGCTTGGCGCGCGCCACATCGCGCATCACGTCGGCGTGGTACAGCGGTTCCCAGTTCTGGTTCAGGTATTCATGCACGCTGTAATGGGGATCGCTGTTGATGAGCGCATTGAGGCGCGGCGCGAGTGCGGGATTGGCCGTGATGTAGCCGGCCTGCAGGTTCTGCAACTGCTGCACATAGGCGATGCCAGCCTGCATCTGCAAGTCGCTGCGGCCGGGGAAGCTGGCGGCAAACTCCAGCAGCAGGCGTTGCAGGGGCAGGGCGGAACTCCATCCAGGCATGGCGTTATAGCTGAGTGAAACGATACCGCCCGGTTTCAGATAGCGTGCAATGAAGTCGACGATATGCTGGCGGTTCTCCCGGTTGACCCAAGTGTAGATGCCGTGCAAGGTAATGAAGTCGAACTGCGGCAGATCGGGCACGCGGCCCTGGGCCAATTCTTCAAAGCTGTTTTCCAGCAGGGTCAGATTGCCCAACTGTGCCTTTGCCGCCAGGGCGCGTGCGCCGGCGACATGGGCCGGATTGAAATCGTTGCCGTAGAACTGGCCGTTGGGGTTGGCTGCGGCCAGTACGTTGAGCGTCTGGCCGCGCCCGAAGCCCAGTTCAAAGTAGGTGTAGGGT
>NZ_JBWBYV010000037.1:0-27821 GCF_056174685.1 Janthinobacterium sp. BHSEK | reverse complement strand
GCGCCCCGGCCTTTATTTTGAGTACCCCTGCATGTCGTCCGCCGTGTCGTGGCGGATGCCCCACCAGGGCAAGTAGGCATGGTTTTCGCCGCGCGCGCGGAACCACGGCTTGTCGTGGGCGATGGGGCGCACCGTTGCCGGTGGCGTGACCAGCACGCCCGTGACGCTGTCAGGATCACTGGTGCCCGCCACCAGCACGGACTGGCCGACGTGGTTGGCATGGGCGATGCCCAGGGCGACATTGGTCAGCGCCGTGCCGGCGCCCATCTCGCCCAGCAGGGCCGGCGTATTGAAGGTCTGCGGCAGGAAGTCGAAGCCCGGCACTTCCAGGCTCAAGGCATGCGCCAGCTGGCGCAGCCGGTCGGAGGAGGCGGGCAAGGTTTTGTTGGCGTCGTGGATGACGTAGCCGATGTCTTCTTCCGTCTTGCCGCCCAGGCGCGCCGCCTCGGCGAACGCCGCCTGCCACGCCTGCACGGCGCGCGGCGGCTTGTCCTTGGCCAGCGCAAAATCGGCCACGCTTTTCGTGGCCGGATAGCCTATCCACGCCAGCGCCGCCCGTTCCGTCTTGTAGCCGGGGCCGGCCAGCACGAGCAGCACCAGGTTTTCATTGATCTGCATGGGTTTCGGCCGGCTCGGCGCGTCCCAGTTCATGACCCACACGGTTTTCTGCGGATGCGTTTCCAGGTAGGCCAGCGCGGCTTTCAGGGAGACGAAGCCCGCATTGTTGCCGCCCAGGGTGATGCGCACGTCGGGCGGGGTGGCGCGGGTCCAGAGGGTGGGGAAATTGGTATTGCCGATGCTGAAGGTATCGGTGATGGTTTGCTGCGTGAATTGGTGTACTTCTGCCAGATCGAATTTCCCTTCAGGCAGGGCATATTCCACGCGGATGCCTGCCAGTTCACGCCAGTTCTGTTTTTTATCCTTGGGATAGACATGGTAGAAGTAGGTGGGGCTGGAATAGTAAATGTCGTGAAAATTGGTCATCAGCTCGCGCAGATACTTATGGTGATAGCCCTTGAACGTTTCCCTGCCATTGATATCGTGGGCAATGGGGGCGACGGCCTGCAGGGTGCTGAAACCCCTGGGATCCGTCCTGACCATATCGTCATTCTTGTTGGGTTTGGCCAGGCCGAGCGTCCAGAGCAACTGCCACTCGGTCGGATAGTCGAGCCGCTGCAGCGGATTGAGCCACTGCAGGCCCACCACTTGTGCCCGGAAGGGAACGTGGGCCGTGATTGTTGGGAGATCGTCTTCTTTCTGCGCAGGTTTCACGGCACAGGCCGTCAATAGCGCAAACATGGAGAAAGCGGCGAGCATGGGCAGCGCGAGGAACTGTTTCATGAATTCTCCAAGTGAATGGGCGTACTGGTGACCGGCATATTCCGGCCAGATGGACCAAAGTGCCAGGAAAATGACGAAGAGAAATGTGGTGAGCGCCCAGACCAGTCGCTGGCGCGGCGTGGCAATGAACTTACGCACCGTCAGTCCTCAGTGCAAAGTTGGTGGAAGGGTCGGCAGGCCTGGCATTCTGGCGCTCGTCAACGATGCTTTTTGGTTTTCTGGCAGGGCTGTCTTTGTCATTTGCCCATGTAAATAAAGATACATTTTTAAATGTGCCATTGTCGTAGTATTCAAAGAACTCTCCAGACTCGAAAGATGCGCCTTTCAACAGGCTCCAATCCGCCGCAACCCTTAATTCCTGCAGTTCCTCCCGCCTGATCGTGCACACCCCCACCGCCACGTCATACGCCAGCGCCTTTTCCGCATGCTCGGGATTGGTCATGATGGTCGAGTGATCGGTGGCGTGGGTGTCGATATTGGCGGCCAGGTAGCTCTGGATTTCGTTCTTGCGCCAGGCATTGAATTCCTTGCTAGCCTCCTCCGGCTCGTCCACCGCCGTCACAGTCTTGCCTTTTTCGACCCAGCCGTCGCGCCTGGCCTGCATGCGCAGCATGCCATTCTGTTCGTAGCGCAGCGCCGCCTCGGTCTGCGCATCGCCCTTGCCCTGGGATCGGTAAGGCGCATACGCATCGTCGGCTTCGGCGGCGCGGTCCTTGTGCAGGGAGTCGGCGGGGGCATCGCAGTCTTCGTCAAATTGTTCGCTCGTGTCGGCATAGCGCTTCGAGCGCGGCAGGAAGGGCTCGGGCAGCTTGGGCGCCTTCATCGGCAGCCGCCAGGTCTTGGGCGGCAGGGCGTTGATGCGCGTGCCGGCAGTCTTGGCGAGAATGATGACGATGGGCGCAAACAGAAAGGTCAGTATCTTGCGGCCGATGCCTTTGCTGGCCCGCATGCCCTTTTCGATCGAGTACTCGGCGACCAGCGAGCGCGGGTGCCAGAAATCGAGGCTGTCCGGCGTCAAGGGCTGGCCATTGGGCTGCCAGATATTGTAGTCCTTCTCATCTTCCTGGCCGACAAGGTGATTTTGCGCAAACACGCGCTGGGTGAAGATCCCTTCGCCGCCCGTATCGGCAATTTCCTGTGCCGACATGCCGCGCCAGCCTATGCCCTGCACGGGCGTGGCGGAAATCACCTGGTCGTGCGGATTGAAATACAAGGTAACCCGGCCATAGGTGGAGCCATGCAAACCGTAGTCTGCGCGGTCGAACGCGGCCGTATAGCTGTCCTTGCGTGCAGGCTTGCGATTGGCGCTGTACTCGTCGACAAAGGCGGCATCCTGCTGCATGGCCGGACGGGTGCGCAAGATATTGAAAAACGCTTTCAAGGTTTGCGTGCGCGCCTCATACTTTTGCCGGCCCGTGTTGCCATGCTCATCCTTCAGATGGCCGCTGACCCAGTTTTCCGTGAAGTTGCTGTCGAGAAGGCTGTAGGGCGGGTTGCACAGCACGTAACTGTCGGCCACGGCGGAAGCGCCCAGCGTTTCGCCGAGAAAGGCGGCCGCCATGGCCACCATATTGCCCTGGCTATGGCAGACGATGGTGACGGGCGCGTCGTGCTGGCAAGCGCGTATCGACTGTACGAGATGTGCCAGGCGCCAGGCGGCGAACACGAAGTACGGGCGCGGCGGGCAGGCATACACTTGCCGGTCATTCGTCGGGTTCATGTGCTGGATATGCATCCACAGGAACAGCTCCTCCGACAAGCCCTGGTTCCACAGGTCAGGCAGGGCGCTGCAGCCGTTGGCGAACGGCCCGCCGCCCCAGTAATTCTTTTCGTTCAGATAGATGCCGTCGCCGAATGCCTGCAATTCCTCGCCGTTGGCCTTGTAGCCCCAGCGAAAGCGGATCACGGGCGAATTGGCGTCGTCCGCCTGCAGGAAGGTGGTGGCGTTGCGCTTGGGATTGAGGAAGCCGTCATCCGTCAATTCGCGCGCGTAAGTAGCGGCCTGCATCTTTCCGGCGGCCGGGCCCGGGATCGCCATATCCTCGTCGCGGCGCTTCAGACGGGCATTCAGCCCGGCGCACAGGCCTTGCTCCGCTTGCTCATACCATTCGCCATCGGAATTGACGCCATGCACGAAGATGACGATGCCGGGGCGCGGCAGGCGCGTGACGGCCTGGAGCAGCGCGTGGCTGAACAAGGCCGTGCCTTCGGCTTCGGCCAGCAGCAGGCAATTCGTATCGAGCGTAGGGTCGGGCGACATGCGGGCGCTCCGTCAGCGTTAAGCAGGAAAAAGCGGCGCCAAAGTGAATTCAGGCAATCTGCACTGTATGCGGATTGCCTGAGGTGGAACTTGCGTGGTGTCAAGAAAGGAGGGGAGGCGGGCGGGCAGTGCCCGCAGGGATCAGATCGCGTTCAGCGGTATTTTAAGGTAGCGCACGCCGTTGTCTTCCGGCTCGGGCAGCTTGCCCGCGTTGATGTTGACCTGGATGGCGGGCAGGATCAGGGTCGGCATGTCGAGGGTGGCGTCGCGGCCCGTGCGCATGGCTACGAATTGCTCTTCCGTGATGCCGTCGCGCAAGTGGATGTTGCTGGCGCGCTGTTCGGCCACCGTCACTTCCCAGCGCGGGGCGCGGCCGTTGGGCGGGTAGTCGTGGCACATGAACAGCCGCGTTTGCGGCGGCAGGGCCAGCAGGCGCCGCACGGAGCGGTATAGCAGGGAAGCGGAGCCGCCGGGGAAGTCGCAGCGGGCCGAACCCACGTCCGGCATGAACAGGGTGTCGCCGACAAACACGGCGTCGCCGATCTGGTACGCCAGGTCGGCCGGCGTGTGGCCCGGCACGTGCAGCGCGCGCACTTCAAGCTTGCCGATATGAAACACCTGGTCGGGCGCGAACAGCTGGTCGAACTGCGAGCCGTCGGCTTTGGCGCCGTCCTGGTGGTAGACGGCGGCGAAGGCCTGCTGCACCGTCTGGATGGCGGCGCCGATGGCCACGTCGCCGCCCAGCTGCTGCTGCAGGTAGGGCGCGGCGGACAAGTGGTCGGCGTGCGCGTGGGTTTCCAGCAGCCAGCGGCACTGCAAGCCGTGTTCGCGCACGAAGGCGATCACCTTGTCGGCCGAGGCGGTCGAGGTGCGCCCCGCCTTGGGGTCGTAGTCGAGCACGGAATCGATGATGGCGCAGTCCCGGCCATCGGCCTCGTAGACAACATAGGTGACGGTGGCGGTGGTCGGGTCGAAGAAGGCTTGGATTTGTGGAGTCATCGCGGCGGCAAGGGACGGGCAAGGGAATGGCATTATATCGCCAGAGTTCGCTAAAAAAATGCTGCAAATTGACATTTGACATGCGAAAAACAGATAAGCCCCCGTCGCAGCCGTGCGCATGCTCGCGCTTGCAGCATGGTAACCTCATTCTTCCAAGGAGGAATTCATGAACGATATCACTGCACGCAGCGAACAGTACCGCGGTTTTACGATTTCCGTGACCCCGCAAAAGGACAATGACGATTTATGGGATTTTACCTACCGCCTGCAGCGCGAGGGTGAGCCGGAAGCGCAGGCCATCACGCGCAGCCGCACCCTGGGCGGCTACGCGGCGCCCGAGACCGCTTGCACGGCGGGCCTGGAAGTGGCCAGGACGGAAGTGGATAATCTGCTGCGTCCTTGAGACAGCGTAAATCGTTTAGCCCGAAAGTCGGCCTGACAGCGCGCCGACGCGTGAAACACGTCGCTAGCGGTCCCGCTTCATGCTACGATTTCCAGTATTGAGTCAGTCACCAAGGAGGCACCCCATGGATAGCAGTTCTAAAATTCACTATAAAGGCTGGGAAATCGTTCCCCTGGCCGTGCCCACCACCGATGGCAAATGGTCGGCCAGTTGCGACATCGAACGCGCCACGGCGGAAGGCCTGGAAGTATTCGAAGGCTCGACCATGCAGTTCGTGCGCGACGACGAGGAGGGCGCCATTGCCGCCGCCTGCGAAGAAGCCGTGCGCCAGATCGACAACATCATCGCCAATCCGCTGGTGCGGCTGGCGTAGACCCTGCATTTCCAGCAAACCTGCAGCCGGCGCCCGCCGGCTGTTTTTTTATGCGCGCGCCCGGCGTCCCGCCTGCCCGGTGGCAGCCCGGCACGTTTCATGTTTCAATTTTTCAAATGGAATGATTGAAACATATTTGAAACATCGTTGACCTGCATCGTGACATCGCTGTTCCCTGGCGTGGCAGCGCCTGCAGCGCCGCTGCGTGCCCATTTCACCCGGTTTTCACTGTGCCGTGGCGAATTTTTCCGCGCGGACGCATGGTGCTGGCACGGCATTTGCAATACTGATGCTCATAGCCACTCCGTGAAACATTCGGGACCATCCGAAACCCATAAGGTGAACACATGACTCAATACTCCGCAGGTGCCGCATTCCGCAAGGCCGTCCAGGAAGAATCCCCGTTGCAAGTCGTCGGCGCCATCAACGCCAACCACGCCTTGCTGGCCAAGCGCGCCGGCTATAAAGCCATCTACCTGTCCGGCGGCGGCGTCGCGGCCGGCTCGCTGGGCTTGCCCGACCTGGGCATTTCCAGCCTGGACGACGTGCTGACCGATATCCGCCGCATCACCGACGTGTGCGACCTGCCGCTGCTGGTCGACGCCGACACGGGCTTCGGTTCCTCCGCCTTCAACGTGGCGCGCACGGTGAAATCGATGATCAAGTTCGGCGCCGCCGGCCTGCACATCGAAGACCAGGTGGGCGCCAAGCGCTGCGGCCACCGTCCGGGCAAGGAAATCGTCAGCAAGGAAGAGATGGTCGACCGCATCAAGGCGGCCGTCGATGCGCGCACGGACCCGAATTTCGTCATCATGGCGCGCACCGATGCGCTGGCCGTCGATGGCCTGGACGCGGCACTGGAGCGTGCCGTCGCCTGCGTCGAAGCGGGCGCCGACATGATCTTCCCGGAAGCCATCACGGACCTGGACATGTACGCCACCTTCGCCAAGGCCGTCAACGTGCCGATCCTGGCCAATATCACGGAATTCGGTGCCACGCCGCTGTTCACCCTGGACGAGCTGCGCAGCGCCCATGTGGGCCTGGCCCTGTACCCGCTGTCGGCCTTCCGCGCCATGAACAAGGCGGCGGAAAACGTCTACCGGGCGCTGCGCCGCGACGGCACGCAAAAGAATGTCGTCGACACCATGCAGACGCGCATGGAACTGTATGAATCGATCAACTATCATGATTTTGAGCAGAAACTGGACGCGCTGTTCGCCGCGCAAAAGAAATAAGCAGAAATAAGCAAGAAGCAGGGACCGCATGCCGGTCCCGCAGTGACGCACCCGAGACTATTCAATCTGGAGAACACAATGACCGCACCGCAAGCCGCCACTTTCAAGCCTAAAAAATCCGTCGCCCTGTCCGGCGTCACCGCCGGCAACACGGCGCTGTGCTCGGTCGGCAAGACCGGCAACGATTTGCACTACCGCGGCTACGACATCCTGGACGTGGCCGACAGCTGCGAGTTCGAGGAAATCGCCTACCTGCTGGTGCACGGCAAGCTGCCCACAAGCGCGGAACTGAAGGGCTACAAGGCCAAATTGAAGTCGCTGCGCGGCTTGCCGTCGGCCGTCAAGCTGGCGCTGGAAGCGCTGCCGGCCGCCGCCCACCCGATGGACGTGATGCGCACGGGTGTCTCCGTGCTGGGCTGCACCCTGCCGGAAAAGGACGACCATAACGCGCCGGGCGCGCGCGACATCGCCGACCGCCTGATGGCGTCGTTCGGCTCCATGCTGCTGTACTGGTACCACTACAGCCATAACGGCAAGCGCATCGAAGTGGAAACGGACGACGACTCGATCGGCGGCCATTTCCTGCACCTGCTGCACGGCGAAAAACCGTCGGCGTCGTGGGAAAAAGCCATGCACACCTCGCTGATCCTGTACGCGGAACACGAATTCAACGCCTCGACCTTCACCAGCCGCGTCATCGCCGGCACGGGTTCGGACATCCATTCGGCCATCACGGGCGCCATCGGCGCGCTGCGCGGCCCGAAACACGGCGGCGCCAACGAAGTGGCGCTGGAGATCCAGAAGCGCTACGACAACCCCGACGAAGCGGAAGCGGATATCCGCGAACGCGTGGCTAACAAGGAAGTGGTGATCGGCTTCGGTCACCCCGTCTACACGATTTCCGACCCGCGCAACGTGGTCATCAAGGAAGTGGCGCGCAATCTGTCGCTGGAAACGGGATCGACCAAAATGTTCGACATCGCCGAGCGCCTGGAATCGGTCATGTGGGAAATCAAGAACATGTTCCCGAACCTGGACTGGTTCTCGGCCGTGTCCTACCACATGATGGGCGTGCCGACGGCGATGTTCACGCCGCTGTTCGTCATCTCGCGCACCTCGGGCTGGGCCGCCCACATCATCGAACAGCGCATCGACAACAAGATCATCCGCCCGAGCGCCAACTACGTGGGCCCGGAAGACCTGGAATTCGTGCCGATCAAGGACCGCAAATAATGAGCACAGCAATGAGTACCCCCATGAATACCCTGCACCGCAAACCCTTGCCGGGAACAGGGCTGGACTACTTCGACACGCGCGCCGCCGTCGATGCGATCCAGCCCGGCGCCTACGCCACCTTGCCCTACACCTCGCGCGTGCTGGCCGAAAACCTCGTGCGCCGCTGCGACCCGGCCACCCTGAACGCCTCGCTGAGCCAGTTCATCGAACGCCGCCGCGACCTGGACTTTCCGTGGTTTCCCGCGCGCGTCGTCTGTCATGACATCCTGGGCCAGACGGCCCTGGTCGACCTGGCCGGCCTGCGCGACGCCATCGCGGCCCAGGGCGGCGACCCGGCCCTGGTCAATCCGGTGGTGCCGACGCAGCTGGTGGTCGACCATTCGCTGGCCGTCGAATGCGGCGGTTTCGACCCCGACGCCTTCGCCAAGAACCGCGCCATCGAAGACCGCCGCAACGAAGACCGTTTCGACTTCATCGACTGGACCAAGAAGGCCTTTAAAAACGTCGACGTGATCCCGCCCGGTAACGGCATCCTGCACCAGATCAACCTCGAGCGCATGTCGCCCGTGATCCAGGTGCAGGACGGCGTGGCCTATCCCGACACCCTGGTGGGCACGGATTCGCATACGCCGATGGTCGATGCGCTGGGCGTGATCGCCATCGGCGTGGGCGGCCTGGAAGCGGAAAGCGTGATGCTGGGCCGCGCTTCGTGGATGCGACTGCCCGATATCATCGGCGTCAAGCTGACGGGCAAACCGCAGCCGGGCATCACGGCGACTGACACCGTGCTGGCGCTGACGGAGTTTTTGCGCAAGCAGAAGGTCGTCTCGTCCTACCTGGAATTCTTCGGCGAGGGCGCGTCGCACCTGACCCTGGGTGACCGCGCCACGATTTCCAACATGGCGCCGGAATTCGGCGCCACGGCTGCCATGTTCTACATCGACGCGCAAACCATCAAGTATCTGAAGCTGACGGGCCGTGACGACGAACTGGTCAAGCTGGTGGAGCTGTACGCGAAGGAAACGGGATTGTGGGCCGACAGCCTGGTGGACGCGCAATACGAGCGCGTCTTGAGCTTCGACCTGTCGTCCGTCGTGCGCAATATCGCCGGGCCGTCGAATCCGCACAACCGCGTGCCGACGTCGGAACTGGCCGCGCGCGGCATTTCCGGCGTGGTGGAAAACGAGCCGGGCAAGATGCCGGACGGCGCCGTCATCATCGCCGCCATCACCAGCTGCACGAATACGAACAACCCGCGCAACATGATCGCGGCCGGCCTGATCGCGCGCAATGCGAACCGCCTGGGCCTGACGCGCAAGCCGTGGGTGAAATCGTCGCTGGCGCCCGGCTCGAAAACCGTGGAACTGTACCTGCAGGAAGCGGGCCTGATGCCGGAGCTCGAAACGTTGGGCTTTGGCGTGGTGGCTTTCGCCTGCACCTCGTGCAACGGCATGTCGGGCGCGCTCGACCCCGTGATCCAGGATGAAGTGGTGTCGCGCGACCTGTACGCCACGGCCGTCCTGTCGGGCAACCGCAACTTCGACGGCCGCATCCACCCGTACGCGAAGCAGGCTTTTCTCGCCTCGCCGCCGCTGGTGGTGGCGTACGCGATCGCCGGCACCATCCGCTTCGATATCGAGAAGGATGTGCTGGGCCATGACGCGGATGGCAAGGCTATCCTGTTGAAGGATATCTGGCCGTCCGACGAGGAAATCGACGCCATCGTCGCCTCCAGCGTCAAACCGGAGCAGTTCCGCAAGGTGTACATTCCCATGTTCGCCGCGCAGGCGGATGACGGCATCAAGGTCAGCCCGCTGTACGACTGGCGTCCGCAGACGACGTATATCCGCCGTCCGCCGTACTGGGAAGGCGCGCTGGCAGGCGCGCGCCCCTTGAAAGGCATGCGTCCGCTGGCTGTCCTGGGCGACAACATCACCACCGACCACTTGTCGCCATCGAACGCCATCATGCTCGACAGCGCGGCCGGCGAATACCTGGCGAAGATGGGTTTGCCCGAGGAAGACTTCAATTCCTACGCCACGCACCGGGGCGACCATTTGACGGCGCAACGCGCCACGTTCGCCAACCCGACCCTGAAGAACGAGATGGTCATCGAGGACGGTAAAGTCAAAGCGGGTTCGCTCACGCGCATCGAGCCGGAAGGAAAAATCTCGCGCATGTGGGAAGCCATCGAGGTGTACATGGAGCGCAAGCAGCCCTTGATCATCATCGCCGGCGCCGACTATGGCCAGGGTTCCTCGCGCGACTGGGCCGCCAAGGGCGTGCGCCTGGCCGGCGTGGAAGCCATCGTGGCCGAAGGTTTTGAACGCATCCACCGCACCAACCTGGTGGGCATGGGCGTCTTGCCGCTGGAGTTTTTGCCGGGCGTGAACCGCAAGACCCTGGGTCTGGACGGCAGCGAAACCTACGACGTCGTGGGCGAGCGCACGCCGCGCTCCACCTTGACCCTGGTCATCCACCGCAAGAACGGCGACACGGTCGAAGTGCCCGTCACCTGCCGCCTCGATACGGCGGAAGAGGTGTCGATCTACGAGGCCGGCGGCGTGCTGCAGCGATTTGCCCAAGATTTCCTCGAATCTTCGAAAGCCGCGTAACGGCAGGTCGGATTAGCGCTTGCGCGTAATCCGACGCTGTCTGCCAAAACGCGCCAACAATGTGTCGGATGACGCGTGGCGAAGCCACGCTAATCCGACCTACCTCTTTCCAGGAAAACTCATGACCCACGTACCCCAAATCAACATCCCCGCCACCTACATGCGTGGCGGCACCAGCAAGGGAGTGTTCTTCCGCCTGCGGGATTTGCCCGCCAGCGCGCAAGTTCCGGGCGCGGCGCGCGACGCCTTGCTGCTGCGCGTGATCGGCAGCCCCGACCCCTACGGCAAGCAGATCGACGGCATGGGCGGCGCCACATCCAGCACCAGCAAGACGGTGATCCTGGCGAAAAGCAGCAAGCTTGACCACGACGTCGACTACCTGTTCGGCCAGGTCTCCATCGACAAGCCTTTCGTCGACTGGAGCGGCAATTGCGGCAACCTGTCGGCCGCCGTCGGCTCGTTCGCCATCGCCAGCGGCCTGGTGGACGCGGCCCGCGTGCCTGCCGACGGCATCGCCACGGTGCGCATCTGGCAAGCCAATATCGGCAAGACCATCATCGCCCACGTGCCCATGACGCATGGCGAAGTGCAGGAAACGGGCGACTTCGAACTCGATGGCGTGACCTTTCCGGCTGCCGAAGTGAAGCTGGAATTCCTTGATCCGGCCGCGGAGGAAGAGGGTGGAGGTGGTGCCATGTTCCCTACCGGCAACCTGGTCGATGAGCTCGACGTGCCCGGCATCGGTGTGTTGAAAGTCACGCTGATCAACGCCGGCATCCCGACGATTTTCGTCGACGCGCACGCCATCGGCTACACGGGCACGGAACTGCAGGACGCCGTCAATGGCGATCCGGCCGCGCTGGCCCGCTTCGAGGCCATCCGTGCGCATGGTGCGCTGCGCATGGGTTTGATTTCCCGCCTGGATGAAGCGGCGAAGCGCCAGCACACGCCGAAAGTGGCCTTTGTCGCCCGGCCGGCAGGCTATGTCTCGTCCAGCGGGAAAAAGGTGGAAGCGGGCGACGTCGACCTGCTGGTGCGCGCCATGTCGATGGGCAAACTGCACCACGCCATGATGGGGACGGCGGCGGTTGCCATCGGCACGGCGGCGGCCATTCCCGGCACCCTGGTCAACCTGGCGGCCGGCGGCGGCCCGCGCCAGAGCGTGCGCTTCGGCCACCCGTCCGGCACCCTGATGGTGGGCGCGGAAGCGGCGCTGCTCGATGGCGCCTGGAGCGTCACCAAGGCCATCATGAGCCGCAGCGCGCGCGTGCTGATGGAAGGTGCCGTGCGCATTCCGGGCGACGCGTTCTAGGCAGCGAGACGCAGGCAGATGGCACACAGATGGAACACCTAAAACGGTGACCAGGCCCGGTCGCCCAGGTCCGATACAGATTCCACGCATACCGGAGGAGACATGAATTTCGCGGCATTTTATCAACGCTCGATCGACACGCCTGACGTTTTCTGGCGCGAGGAAGCCGACAAGATCGATTGGAACACCCCGTTTTCGCAAGTGCTCGATTATTCCCGCCCGCCTTTCGCCAAATGGTTCGTCGGCGGCACCACGAATTTGTGCCACAACGCCGTCGACCGCTGGGTGGACAGCCAGGGCGATGCCGCCGCTCTGATCGCCATTTCCACCGAAACGAATACGGAGCGCAGCTACAGCTTTCGCGAGCTGCAGCGCGAAGTGGAGCGCTGCGCCGCCATTTTGCTGTCGCTCGGCGTGGTCAAGGGCGACCGCGTATTGATCTACATGCCGATGATCGCCGAGGCGGCGTTTGCCATGCTCGCTTGCGCCCGCATCGGCGCCGTGCATTCCGTGGTGTTCGGCGGTTTTGCCGCCAACAGCCTGGCCAGCCGCATCGACGATGCGCAGCCCAAGCTGGTATTTTCCGCCGATGCCGGTTCGCGCAACGGCAAGGCGATTGCCTACAAGCCGCTGCTCGACGAAGCCATCCGCATCGCAGCGCACAAGCCGCAGCACGTGCTGCTGGTCGACCGCCAAATGGTGCCGATGGAACGGACGCCGGGCCGCGACGTCGATTACGCGGCCCTGCGCGAGCAGCATCTGGACGCGCAGGTGCCCGTTGCCTGGCTCGAATCGAACGAGCCGTCGTACGTGCTGTACACCTCGGGCACGACGGGCAAACCCAAGGGGGTGCAGCGCGACGTGGGCGGCTATGCGGTGGCGCTGGCCTCGTCGATGCAGTACAACTTCTGCGGCAAGCCCGGCGAAACCTTCTTTGCCACCTCGGATATCGGCTGGGTGGTGGGCCACTCCTACATCGTGTACGGCCCGCTGATCGCCGGCATGGCCACCATCCTGTACGAAGGCTTGCCCATCTGCCCCGATGCTGGCATCTGGTGGAGCATCGTTGAAAAATACAAGGTCACGCGCATGTTCTCGGCGCCGACGGCCATCCGCGTGCTGCGCAAGCACCCGGTGGAACTGATGCGCAAATACGACCTGTCGTCCTTGAAGGCGCTGTATCTGGCGGGCGAGCCGCTCGATGAAACCACGTCGCAGTGGATCGCCGACGAACTGAAGGTGGATATCATCGACAACTACTGGCAGACGGAGACGGGCTGGCCGATTTTGTCGGTGGCGAAAGGGATTGCCAATACGCCGACGCGCCTGGGCAGCCCCGGCCAGGCCATGTACGGCTA
Source organism: Janthinobacterium sp. BHSEK (assembly GCF_056174685.1). Classification (NCBI taxonomy): domain Bacteria; kingdom Pseudomonadati; phylum Pseudomonadota; class Betaproteobacteria; order Burkholderiales; family Oxalobacteraceae; genus Janthinobacterium; species Janthinobacterium sp. BHSEK. The sequence goes on along the minus strand of NZ_JBWBYV010000037.1, from coordinate 14,689 downwards.
CCGCGTCAAGCTGCTCAACGAGGCGACGGGCGAGGAGTGCGGTGCCAACGAGAAGGGCGTGCTGATGCTGGAAGGCCCGCTGCCGCCCGGCTGCATGCAGACGGTGTACGGCGACGACGAACGTTTCGTCGACACCTACTGGTCCACCTTCAGCGGGCGGCAAGTGTATTCGACCTTCGACTGGGGCGTGCGCGACGCGGACGGCTATTATTTTATTTTGGGCCGCACCGATGACGTGATCAACGTGGCCGGCCACCGCCTGGGCACGCGCGAGATCGAGGAAAGCATCACCAGCCATCCGAACGTGTCGGAAGTGGCGGTGGTGGGCGTGGAAGACAAGCTCAAAGGCCAGGTGGCGATGGCTTTCGTGATCCTGAAGAATCCGCAGGGCTTCGACAGCGTCGAGGCGAAGGCGGTGCTGGAACGCGAAGTGATGGCCGTGGTCGACCGCCAGCTGGGCGCCGTGGCGCGGCCCGCGCGCGTGCTGTTCGTGGCGCAGCTGCCGAAGACGCGCTCGGGCAAGCTGCTGCGCCGTTCGATCCAGGCCATCTGCGAGGGACGCAGCCCGGGCGACCTGACGTCGATGGACGACCCGGCATCGCTGCAGCAGATCCAGGCAGCATTGGCGTCAGCGCCATGACGGGAACGAGGTTTATCAATCGATAAACCTCGTTTTCAAATACGGTCGCTTTCCTTGCGCACGACCCTGCCCACGATCAGGCATTCATTGCCGCGGCATAGCTTGCGGTGGTATTTGCGCTGGTCGGGGTTGTCCGACGTCAGCCACCATTCGCCGATATCGCGCGCCATGCGCTTGACCACCGGCTCGCCTTCGTAATTGATGGCAAACACGATGCCGTCGGCCGGCCGGTTGTCGGCCGTATTGATGATCACCACGTCGTCCTCGTACAGGGCCGGCTCCATGCTCTCGCCCTTGACCTTGATCGCCACCAGTTTTTCAGGGTGGTAGCCATTGCGCTCGACCCAGCTGCGCGGCACGCTGATGGTGCTGCCGTCGTGCGTTTCCGGCTCGATGGCAAAGCCCGTGATGCCGGCCGACAGGCGCAGCTTCACCTTGCGGATCGGGTAAAAGCGTTCATCCTCGCCATCTTCCACGACCACGGGCTGTACGCCGGCAAGCGCGCGCGCGGCCATGGCCGCCTGGTCGGGCGCCGCGCCCTGGTCGAAGTACATGCTGCCCAGCTGCAGGTCCGCTTCCAGCTTGCGCGCGATCTTTTCGCTGAAGGCGCGTCCCTCGCGGTAGGTGGGCGAGAGGATTTGCGAGATGCGCGCCTCGCTCCAGCCGCTGACGTCGGAAATTTTCTTGCGCGTGTTGTCGTAGTGCTCGCGGATCAGGGCCAGCAGGCGGTCGCGTCTGTATTGATACATATCCATCTCCACATTAAACCTGAAATTTACCGTTTGATAAATTACCAAATGCTTGACTTTAACATTAGCGATTGATAAAGTCTACTTGTTGCCTGTCGCAAACGTACTACAGCGTTTGCCGGTTGGCGACACCACGGGAGGTCAGGCAGATGTTGAACAGCAGTCAGTCGGTTGAAAGCAGGGCGGTGCCGCGGCAGGGGCGCCAGTTACAGGGACGCAGCAAGAAGTCGCAGCTGCATATCGCCCGCATCGCGCAGTACATCCGCGAGCAGGGCCAGGCCAGCGCGGCGCAGTTGTCCGCCTTGCTGGGACTCGACGCGGGCACCATGAGCCGCTATCTGCGCCACATGTGCGGCATGGGACAAATCCACCTGGCGCAGCGCCATTGCACCGAGCCAGGACGCCAGCGGCCCGCCCTGTACGCGCTGGGCGAACAGGATGCAGACGCCGATGGCTGGGCCGAACTGCCGCCGCAGGTGCGCCGCACGGCCAGCTGGCCACGCGGTGCGGCGCGCCGCGATCCGCTGGTGGCGGCCCTGTTCGGGCCGGCGCAGGAAAATTAAGACAAGAATCAACGAGGAGAAAATCATGGGGTTTGCAGAAAAATTCATCGCATCGCTGTCGTCGCAGAACCTGCGCGCCGATGCCGTCCACCACGACCTGGACGTGATCGCGGCGGCCGCGCTGGCCGGCGACATGGGTGCCTTGCTGTGCCGTGTCAAATACGCGGACGGCACCGTCAGCCGCCTGTTCGAGGGCAATGCGGGCAACCTGGCGCAGCTGCTGCGCGCCTGGACGGCGGCCGTGACGCAGAAGGGCCGCGCGCGGCGCTGGGTCAAGGCGCAGACGGCCTGGGATGCGCAGGCCGCCAATACATTGTACCGCCGCGTGGCCGAAGCGTCGCTCGCGCATTGGCTCGACAGCAAATGCAAGGTTTGCCACGGCACGGGCGTCGTCGCCGCCATGCAGGCCGGCGCGCCCGTCGTCTGCAAGGCCTGCCACGGCGCCGGCGAAGCGGCCATCAGCTGCTCCGGCGGCTTCGAGCTCGAACGCATCAAGGATATGGTCAGCGAGCTGGAAGGCATCTTCCAGTCGCACGGGGTCCGCGCCATGCGCCGCCTGGGTCATTGAAAAGTTTTTTGCAATATGCCTGACGCTGAAAAAAATGCCCCTACAATAGAGTCTCGATCACGCAGCAACAGCAACACCGGCAACACCGCAGGACCACATGCTTCTCCACTCGTAATAGACGCGCCTCTGGCGCGACACCGATAGGGGAAATCAGCGCAGCGAACCGCCTTCATGGCCCCCTTCGCCCATTCCGTCCGGCACGGCCTCGCGCCATCCGGACGCCAGCCCGCCGCCTCACCGCGCGGGCTTTTTATTTTCCCGATACTTGGCAGTTCCACCCCTCAAGACCACAGCTGTGGTCTTTTTTTTTCATCCCACGAAAGGTATTACTTATGGCATCGACAGCAAACGGCATCGACAGCTTGATCGTTATCAGCAAACAAAGCGCCGAAGGCAGCAAGGCCGCCGCCGGCGGCGGTCAGATTTATCCCCGCGTCACGGCCACCTTCGACACGGAAGCGGACAAATACGCCAGCGCCGAAATCGACGCCAGCCAGCAGCAGGGCGATACCCGCCTGGGCAATTTCCGCACCACGGGCGCCATCAAGGCGGAAGCGGCGTGCGGCACCTACGCGCCGCTGATGGCAGCGCTGCTGCGCCGCGACTTCACGGCCGGCGGCGTCGCTGCCGCGCAAACCACCATCGCCGCCGCCGCCTCCGGCCTGACGCGCAGCGCCGGTTCCTGGCTGGCCGAGGGTTTCCGCGCCGGCAGCGTGGTGCGCATCACCGGCATGACGGCGCCGGCGGCCGCCAACAACGCGAAGAACTTCTTCGTCACGTCGGTGACGGCGACCAACCTGAATGGCCAGTTCATGGATGGTTCGGCCATGATCGTCAAGGCGGCCGGCGACTCGGTCGGCGTGGCGGCGGTGGGCAAGCGCAGCTTCACCCCTTTGAGCGGCCACACCACCGACTGGTTCACGGCCGAAGTGCAGGACCCGAAGATCGGCGTGCACCGCAGCTTCGTCGACCAGCTGGTCAGCAAGATGGATATCGCCGTGCAGCCGAACGGCATCACCAGCCTGGACTTCACCCTGATGGGCAAGGCGGAAGGCCCGACCACGGCCGTGCCGTATTTCCCCACGCCGCTGGCCGCGCCTGGCGCCGGCAAGTTTTCGGGCGCCACGGCGATGCTGTCCGTGAACGGCATCCCGTCGCAGATCTGCACCGGCATGTCCGTTTCGCTCGACGGCCAGGTCAAGGTCGACCCGGTGATCGGCTCGAAGTACGCCACGGCAGCCTCGCGCGGCAAGGTCATGGGCTCGGGCCAGTTCACGGTGCTGCTGCAGGACGCCACCTACCTCGACTACTTCAAGTCCGAGACGGAAATCCCGCTGGCCTACGCCATGGCGTCGGGCACGGCGCCAACCGCCGACGTGCTGGCGCTGGCCATGGGCCGCATCAAGATCACCTCGGCCAAGATCGACGACGGCGAGAAGAACAAGATCGTCACCTGCGCCTTCGACGTCCTGCGCTACAAGGGCGCCGATGCGCAGCATGAAGCGACCACCCTGACCATCCAGGACAGCGCGCTGTAAGCGGCCGACGCTTGCTCCGGGGCCGCCGTGAGGCGGCCCTTTTACTCTTTACCTTTATCAAGAAAGAAAATACACATGAACAACGCACAAATGATCGCCTCGGCTGGTTTTGATATCTCCCTGCTGAATGACGGTAACAAGCCCGTGGACCAGGTGCACCTGGTGTCGGTCTTGTTCGACGAAGACGGTGCGCACAAGGCGGGCTTTGAAATCGTCAGCAAAAATTCCGACCAGTACCGTGCCGTGATCCGCGAAACGTCGGTGGTGGCGATCAAGCGCTCGGTGCAAAAAAGCAAGCAGATCGACGCGAAGACGGACGAAGGCGCTGCGGAACTGTATGACCTGGCGGAAAACCGCAGCATGAAGATCGCCATTGCGGTGGTGGTGGGCATGCCTGGTTTCGTCGACAAGGGCGTGCCGGTACAACCGTCCCCGGCTTTGCTGAAGGCGATTTTTGAAAAAATGCCGTCCTGGCAGGAAAAAGTGCTGGCTGCGCTCGAGGCGGACGGCAATTTTTTGACGGTCTAGCCGCCGCCTTGCTGCTCTTTGCCGACGAACAGTTCGAGCGTTCGGCAAAGGCGGCTGATGGCAATGCGAAAGGCGAGCACCTGGATGCCGCGAAGCGTCATCCACTCTACCGGGAGCCGCAGGCTCCCGTTTGCGCGCAACTGCCGTTTGAACTGGCGCACGTGTGGCAGTTTTTCGTGCAGATGAGCCGCAAGCGGCAAAACGGTATGGCGGTCAATCCCTTGAGCAGTCTCGATATCCTGGCTTGGCAGTTGCGACACCGCATACGCCTGGCGGTATGGGAAGAAGAGCTGGTCGATCAGCTTGACGCGGCCTACATGGTCCATCAAAACAGTTCTCATTAGGCTGGCCTTTACCCGGCCTATCTATAGCAGAGGTGACGCCAAAAACACAACTGTCATCGCCAGGGTGGCCTCGATTTGCATTGCCACCCTTCGGTGGCTTTTTTTATGGGTAAATTATGACCGTTGATATTGCAACACTACAGATACGCATTGATACGCTCAATGTGCGCATCGCGGCAGATGACCTGGAACGCATGCGCGAGGCCAGCGAGAAGGCCGCCAAGTCGACTCTGAAACTCGAAGATGTCACGAAAAAATACACGGAGATACTCTCCAGCCTGGGTATTTCCAACAATATCGGCCAGATCGTTAAATTAACTGATGAATATACGAAATTGACAGCGCAACTGCGCATGTCGACCAGCTCTACGCAGGAATATGGCGAGGCGTACGACAATGTCAAGCGTATTGCCGCCTCGGGACAAACGGATCTCGCCGCTACGGCGGGTCTGTATACCCAAATGAACGATGCGACCAAGAAATTGGGCATCAGCCAGGGCGAAGTAGCCGGCATCACCGAGGCGCTCAATCTGGGCGTCAAGATCAGCGGCGCATCGGCGGCGGATTCCGCTACCGCCTTCAAGGGGCTGTCCGATGCCTTCGCCGATGGCGCCCTGAGCAGTCAGCAATTTAACGCCATCAGCCAGGCCGCCCCTGAAGTCATGGCGGCAATGGCCGCCGGTCTGGGCGTGTCGAAAGAAGCGCTTGCCGGGTTTGCCGGCGCAGGATTGATCACCGCCGAGGTGATGGCCATCGCGCTGCCGAACGCGCTGGGCGAGTTGCGCAAGGAAGCCGTGCAGTTCGAAACCATCGGCGGCAGCTTTACCGTTCTGAGCAATAACGTGATGGAATTTACGGCGAGGCAGGCGGAGTCGAGCGGCGCCGTGCGCCTGATGACGAGCGGTCTCGAATTTTTGTCGAATAACCTGACCCTGGTCGTTGGCGTGCTGGAAACGCTGACCACCGCGAAGTTTGCCACCTGGGCTGCCGGCGTCGTAGTGGCTACTTACAGCAAGGTCGCGGCCAACCGGGCCTTGCTGGCGTCGACCCTGGCGGCGGCGAATGCCGACGTGACGGCGACCGCCGCCACCTCGGCACTGGCGGCTGCACGGGTGGCTGAATTGCAAGCGACGATACGCGCCAGCCAGGCCGACGTGGCGCTGGCGTTGACCACCAATGGCCTGATACCGGCCCAGGCCCGCGCTACAGTTGCCACCGAGGCCCATGCGGCCGCATTGGTGGCGCAGACGGCGGCAATGCGTGCCGCGTCCGTCACCGCTGGCGTGTTGCGCGGTGCGTTGGCATTCCTGGGTGGCCCGATCGGCTTGATTGTCACGGTGCTGGGCTTGGGTGCAACTGCCTGGGCCATGTGGGGGAATTCATCGAAGGACAATGCGGAGAAAGCCGTAGAACCCATGCGCAAGAGCACCAAGGATATCATTGCTGAACTCGACAAGCAGATGGTCCAGCTGGCAAAGCGCAATGAGCTGGCAAAGCTGGGCGTGTCGGAGAAAGGATTGGATACCCCGGCTGGCGAGCGCATGGCAGAGATATCGACGGAAATGGATGCGGTGCGCAATCGCACGGGAAAATACCAGTCCCTGGACCAGGCGGCGCGGGACAGCAACATGGCAAGGCTGCAAGCCGAATTCGATGCGCTGCAGGGCAAGCTCAAGCAGCTTGAGCAGCAAGGCGCGTCGGGTAAACCGACGAGCGGAACTGGTACAGGCGCGCCATCACTTCCCGCTCCGCCAACACCTTTCGAAGCCATGATGGATGACATGCGCAGCAAGGCCCGTGACCTGAAGCGCGAAGTTGCCGGCTATGCCGAGATGAACGAGGCGCAACAGTTCGATTATCGCTTGAAGGAACTCCTGGCGGATCGGACGAAAAAGGTGACCGCAGCACAGCAGGCGGGATTCGAGGTTGCACGCAAAGTGATACAAACTCGCCTCGATGAGATCGAGGTGGACAAGAAAGCCAAGGCAGTGGCGGAGCAGGTGCAGGCGGACGCGAAAGCGCTGTCCGATACGCGAACGCAGGCCGTTGCCGATGCCGTCAAGGAAGCCGAGGCTGGCGAAAAGCTGGTAGCGGTGTATGGCATGAGCAAGACCGCCATCGCGCAAAATGAAATGGCGTTGTTGAAGGAACAGCGCGCCGCGCTGGCGGTGGGCAAGGAAAATGCGGCGCAGATCGAGTATTTGAATGCCTTGATCGATGCCAAGCAGCGCAGCATGACGGCGACGGAAGAACTGGCCGCCAAGGAAGCGTCTGCCGCTGCGGCCAAGAAGGCCTCGGATGACTGGGCCGCCAGCGCCAAGGACATCGAAAAATCGCTGACTGACGCCTTCATGAACGGCTTCGAAGGCGGTAAGAACCTGGCGACGATGTTCAAGGACAAGTTGAAGAGCATGTTCAACAACCTCGTGCTGCAACCGATCATGTCTCCCATTGCTGCCGGCTTTGCCTCGTTCCTGAATCCGGGTGCGGCGCAGGCGCAGGGCAGTTTGGCCAATGGCGGGGGTATCCAGTCGCTTTTGAGTTCGGCGAAAGGCATCTATGAATCGCTGTCCAACGGACTTTCCGGTATTGGTACTTCGGTAGCCAATGGCGTGCAGCGTGGCATGAGCATGCTGCAAGGCACTCCGTACACGGCCGGGGCCAATGGCGCATTTGCCACCGGTGCGGGCGCGGCGGCAAGCGTTGCCGCCGGCGTCATGGGCGGCGTGTACGGCGGTAAGATGATTTCGGGTGAATATGGTCGCAATGGCGTTGTCAATGCTGGCACGGCGATCGGGGCTGTCGTTGGCAGCATTTTCCCGGTGGTAGGTACTGCCATGGGCGCGCTGGTGGGCGGCTTGCTGGGCGGCGCGGCGAACCGCCTGTTCGGCATGGGCGAGAAAAAGGTCAGCAGCGCCGGCATTTCCGGCAGTCTCGGTGTCGATGGCTTTACGGGTGAGAGTTATTCGAACTGGACCCAGAAAGGCGGTCTTTTCCGCAAGAATAAAAAGGGTACCGACCACTCTGAAGTCGATGCCGAGCTGGCCGCATCGCTAGGCGATACGTACGCGCAGATGAAGGCGGTGACGGGCACGTTCGCCAGCACGCTGGGCGTGAATACGGATGGCCTGGCCACGCGCACGCAGTCGCTCAATATTGTCATGACCAAGGACGATGCGGCCAATCAGAAAGCCATTGCCGATTTCTTTACCGGCGTCGGCGATGCCATGGCCATGGAATTGGTTCCTTCCTTGTCGCAGCTCAAATTGAAAGGCGAGTCGGCGAGCGCTGCACTGCAGCGCCTGGCGGGTAGTTATGCCACTGTTGACGCCGTGCTGGCAACCTTGGGCAGCACTTCGCAGCAGGCATTTGGCGCCGTCGGCGTGGCATCCCTGGCGGCGCGCGAGCAATTGGTCAAGGCTGCCGGCGGCGTTGAAGCACTGGGCAATCGGACTGCGTTCTTTGCCGAAAACTACCTGACCGAAGCCGAGCGCCTGGCACCGGTGCAAAAACACGTGACGGAACAGATGGCCGCCCTGGGTTATGCCAGCGTGACCACGCGCGCGCAGTTCAAGGACACGGTCTTGCAACTGGCTAATTCCGGTGCATTGGCCACCAAGACGGGCGCCGAACAGTACGCGGGCCTGATGGCATTGGCCGATGCGTTTGCGAAGACGCATGCGGCGACGGAAGACCTGAGCAAATCGGAGCAGGGCATTGCCGACGAGCGCAAGGGCATCCAGGAAAAGCTCGACCAGATGACGATGACTTCGGCGCAATTGCGTGCCAGGGAGCGTACAGCGGTCGATGCCGCCAACCTGGCCCTGTACGACCAGTTGCAGGCGCGGCAGGATATTGCCAGTGCCTATGCAACGGAGTCTTCTGCCCTCAAGTCCACCATCGACCACCTGAAGTCGTTTGGCGACGGCATCCGCTCATTCAAGGATTCCCTGTTGCTGGGCAGCCTGTCGACCTTGACGCCGATGCAGAAGATGGTAGAGGCGCAGCGCCAGTATGAAGAGACGCTAGCCAAGGCGAAGACGGGCGATGCGGCGGCGCAGTCGGCGCTGACAGGTACGGCCACCGCGTATTTGACGGCGAGCCAGGTCGTGAACGCTGCAAGTGCGAGCTATGCCGCCGATGCGGCCAGGGTCCAGGCCGAGCTGGCAGCGCTGGCGGCGCTCACCGGCACACAGTTGAATGATGCGCAGAAGCAACTGACTGCACTCGATACGCAAGTGGGGCAGTTGATTAACCTGAACAAAACGGCGGTAGGTATCCAGCAAGCGGTCGATGCGCTGGGTGCTGCGTTGCGCGCAGGCGGGCAGACCGATATCACAGGCGGCATGCGGTTTGCGCCTGCTGCAGGTATGTCAGTCGCCGCCTCTTTCGCAGAAACAGCCGTGGAAGCGCCGGCCGTCTTCGACCCCGTGCGCTATTCGTCGGCCGCGAACGTGGGTTCCGACGTCCTCGTCGCCGAAATCCGCGGCCTGCGCGAGGACAACCAGGCCATGCGTGTGGAGCTGGAAGGCTTGCGTGCCGACCAGCGGGCGCAAACGGGCGCCACCATCCAGGCCACCTTTGAATCGAACGCCAACGCCGCCAGGACGGTGGTCGATGGCGTGGACAAATCGTCCAGGGCATCCGCCTGGGCCAATGCAGTGAAAGGAGAGTACGCATGACCGATGCGCAATTTCAGGAATGGCTGCAAAGCTCGTCGGCCATCCGCATGGTGCTGATCGAGGCGCAGGTGAATGTGGCCGGCAGCGAGGTGACGCGTTATATCGCTTCGCGGCCCTACGTGACCGGCCCGCAGGAGGTGCCGGCGAATACCGCGTACCTGCCGCTGGCCAAGGGCGGCCTGGCCTTCACGGAACAGGTCAGCCTGTCTGGCGAGGCGGGGCTGTCAGGCGGCGATATCGAACTCGATAACGCCGACGGCGCTCTGGATGGCTGGCTGGGCGACGTCTGGATGAACCGGCCAATCAAGGCCTGGGCCGGCGATCCCTCCTGGCCGCGGGCCGATTTCCAGCTGGTCTTCGACGGCATCATCGCCGACGTGGGCAGTGCTGGGCGCGAGTCGGTCAACCTGGTGCTGCGCGACAAGCTGCAGCGCCTGAATACGCCGATCTCCGAAGCCAAGCTGGGTGGCACGACGCCGAACAAGGACGCCATCCTGCCGATTCCCTTCGGCGAGTGCCACAACGTGACGCCCTTGCTGACTGATCCGGCCACCCTGGAATACGGCTTTCTCGGCGCGGTCGAAACGACGTTCGAGGTGCGCACCAACGGCAAGCCGATCGCCGTGGCCTTGAATGACCAGGCGGGGCGTTTCAACCTGACCACCGATCCATTTTCCACCACGATCACGGCCAGCGTGCAGGGCGACAAGGGCGGCGGCTATGCGCCGCGCATCGCGCCGCTGGTGCAGCGCATCGCCACGGCCTACGGCAAGGCGGCCGACCGTTTTACGCTGGCTGATCTGGACCTGACCAACCTGGCCGCCTTCGATGCGGCACACCCGCAGCCCGTGGGCTTGTATGTTGCGGACCGCACGAACCAGGCGCAGGCCATCCAGCAACTGGCGGCCAGCGTGGGCGCCCAGGCGGTCATGTCGCGCACCGGCCAGCTGCGTCTGGTGCAGATCGCGCTGCCGGCCGCCGGCGTGCCGGTGGCGATCGGCCCGGAGCAGATGCGCGAACGCTCGCTGCGTCCCGCGCAGCGTTTGCCCGTGACGGCGGCCGTGAAGATCGGCTTCGACCGCAACTACACGCTGCAGGCGGGCCTGACGACCAGCATTCCGCCCGCGCATGCGGATTTGTATGCCACGGAATGGCTGACCGAAACCGTGGTCGACGCGGCGGTGCGCACGCGCTATCGCCTGTCCGATGACCCTGTACAGAGCGATACCTGCCTGAAGACGCGGGCCGATGCCCGTGCGGAAGCGCAGCGGCGTCTGGAATTGAACAAGGTGCCGCGCACCATTTACGAATTCGATGGAGAACCCGAGATGATGATGCTGGAATTGGGGCAGCCCGTAACCCTGCGCGCCGAGCGCTTTGGCTTGCAGGATGGCGTGCCGGGCGTGGTGGTGATGCTGTCGCGCTTCTGGCTGACGGGCAGAGTGACGGTGGGGGTGCTGGCATGAGCGCGATTGTGGGGGAACGCGATACGCTGCTGCAGGCGACGGCGGAGCGCTTCAGTACCGTTGCCGACGGCAAGGCGATCCTGATGGCCGCCAGCACGCCCGTTTTTCGCGTGAATAGCGCGGGCGAGGGGGCGCCCGGCTCGATCGCCATCACCGCCAAGCCGGTCAATGTGGTGGGCGCTATCGTGTTTTCGGTATCGTCCGGCACGGCGTTGCGGGTCAACGGCAACGTGGCCACCGTCGATTTTGCCAGCATGACGACCGATACGGCCCTGGTGCAGGCGCGCATCCGTGAATTTGGCGTCGATTACATCGCCAATTACATGGTCAGCAAGGTCTTCGACGGCGCCGCCGGCGAGACGGGCCTGGCTGGCCTGAACACGGGCCAGGCCTTTGCCTACAAGCGCGCGCCCGCCGCGCCAGCCGATACGCCGGGCGACGTGATTTTCACTTTTGCCACGGCGGCCATCACGACGCCGGCCGGCAATGACCTGGCCAATGGCTGGTCGAAGAATATCCCGGCTGGCACGGCGCCGCTGTACGTGCGCGTGGCCGCCGCCAGTTCGCGCAATGCCACGGACAGTATCGCCGCCAATGAGTGGGCGGGGGCGGTGCAACTGGCCAGGGACGGCGTCGATGGTTTGAACGTGATTTCCGTGCCCATCTACCAGCGTGGCGCGACCAATATTGCGCCGCCGCTGCCCACGGCCGTCTGTACGTTTACCTTTGCCACGGGCAAATTGGCAGGACTGAACAATGGCTGGTCGACCCAGGTGCCGTCGGCGGGCGGCGCCTATCTGTTCATGTCCGGCGCCACGGCCGTTTCAAGCGCGGCGACTGATGACATCGCCCCAGGTGAATGGGCCGCCGCTGCGCGCCTGGCCGCCGATGGCGCTACGGGCCAGCGCGGCACCGTCACGGTGACGGCACCCGGCTATGCCAGTTGGTCGGATGCGTCGGCTGTCTATGAGATCGGCAAGGCAGGCTATGGCGCGCCGGTCAACCGCGACGTCGTCACCTTGTATGACGCGACGCATGCGGTGACGAAGTATTTTGACAACGGCGCATGGCTGGTGCTTGGTACGGTGCTGAACGGCAATTTGCTGGTGGATGGGTCTGTGGCGGCGAAGGCGATTGTGGGCGACACGCTTGGCGCCATCAAGGCGAATCTGGGGAGTGTGGTCGCTGGCGACTTGTACGGCACGACGTTGCATGGCGGCTCAGGCTATCCAGGCAATGCCTATGGCTGGCCGAGCAACGGTGGCATTGGCTTTCACCTGAGCGAGAATGGCCTGTTGCTGGGTAACCGATGGGCAAGCGGCGGTTATATCGAATTGCGTAGCGATGGCTATGTAGATATGCCTGGCCTGAGCATCAAGAAAGGAAAAGCCGAGTTTTCAGGCGAACTTATGTCGGTGAAGGGAACGTTTTCCGGCGACCTCTCGTCGGCGCGCGTATCAGTCGGTACAACAGATAAAGCAACTGCATTTTTCGAGCCGGAATTTCCATCTGTTTCGCTACAGTCGTCCGCAGCCGGGGTATTCATCATCAGAGAATCGTCTAATTCAGCAACTGTATCTACTTCCCCCGAGGTTCTGTTTAAGCATAACGCCCCAGATTGGCCTGCCGAGCGCCGTATTCGCTCTGGTCGCGTCTTTTTCTCGATCATTTGTACTGCAGTGGTCGACGATCAGCTGAGCATCTGGTACCGCGTCAATGACGGGACGTGGATGTGGATGAGCGGCGTCGAGGAGCGGCAGAGAGGCGATGGTACCGCAGCGACTGGTTATGGGCTTACTTTGAACGTTGGATCAGGTGGCACGGTGCAGTTCGGCGTTTCTGCGACGAATGCCTCCGGTTGGGCTGCGGACATGCGGAAGCTTTATCTTAAACAGTGTCAGGCGACCGTGATCGCAAGGAATTTTTAATGGAAACAATCATTGTCAACAGTGATGGAACTTACACGAACGAGCGTACTGGCAAGACATTGCCGCCACAGCCCAGCGAACATCACGAATACGACGCGGCGGCGGATATGTGGATAGATGCCAGAACGCTGGTTAGCGTCAAAGTGCGCACTTGGGAGCGTATCAAGGAAGCACGTAGCGTGGCTGAAACCTCGGATTTCGTGTGCGGTGGAGTCGTTTATCAGGCAGACAAGGATCGCATCGTTGGAGCCGCGCAGCTGGCCCTGATGGCGCAGGCTGCCGGCCAGCCATACAGCATCGACTGGACCTTGTCGGATAACACCTACCTGACGCTCGACGCGGCCGGCATGATCGCCGTCGGCGCCGCGCTGGGGGCGCACGTTGCCGAGGCGTTCGCGATTGGTCTTCAGTTGCGCGGGCAGATCGCCAACGCGACTTCCTTCGAAGAGCTTGATGCCATCGTTTGGCCAGCGCAGGGGGACGCATGAACAACCTGCGCATCATCTACGACAACGCCGCCGACCGCTCGGTGTTGACTGCATCGAGCCAGGCAGGCACCTTGGGACCGGCCAAGCTGCAGCGTGAAGGAAAGTCTTCGGTGCTGCGTTCGGTAGGCCCGACGCTGACCATCACGGCGATCTGGTTGACTCCAGAAATTGTCGGTGGCGTGGCCTTGCCGTTTTGCAACCTGACTCCTGGGGCGACCATCCGCGTGCGCGGCTACATCGAGCCTGGCCACACTACGCCAGCATTCGATAGTGGCCTCATGCCAGCGTGCGAGTATGCGCGGCTGGGCATGTGGGACTGGGGCGCATTGCCGCTGGGCTTGAATGCCTACAGTTATGGCGGCGGTACCTACGCCCGCTGCTGGTTCCAGATGCGCAGCATCAGGAAGCTGGTGATCGACCTGGCCGACCCCGACAATCCTGCCGGCTACATTGAGGCCGCGCGCCTGGTGGCGGGGGCTTACTGGAGTCCCGAGCAGAACGCGTCGTATGGTGCCGGCATTGCGCCGGTCGATACCAGCAGCCAGTACCGCAATGGCGCCGGCGAACAGAAGGTGGAACGCGGCGTAATGTTCCGCAAGCTGTCGCTGGCGCTCGATCACATGACGCCGCTGGACCGTGCCGAACTGTGGCGCATCGTGAGCGGCAACGGCCTGTCGCGTCCGCTTTTCGTCAGCCTGTATCCGGATAACGACGATGTCGAGCTGGAGCAGGCGCACCAGGTGTATGGGCGTTTGGCCAATCTGGCCGCCATCACCACACCATCTTTCCAGGCATATGCCACCAACATCGAAATCGAGGAACTGTAATGGGTGATTTTTTTTACTATGGTCAGAAGGATACGATCCAGCGCTTGAATGAACTGGCCGGGCGCGGTGCCGTGGTGGCGTCATATGCGCCGAAGGTGGGCATGTCGCCGGTGGGCGGGCCGAATGGATTCATGAATCCGGCGTGGCTTGATCCGAACTTGCCAATTGCAACAAATTCTCCTGTGGCGGTGGGCGTTACCAATAAATATGGATACAGCTACATTGGACAAAACCCCCCGACAGACCTCTGGTATCGGATTGCCACATTTGCCATGGATAGCAGCTCCAATGCACAGCATCTGCGCATTGACGGGGTATTGAATGATAGCTGGGCAGCAAACGCCAGTTCTCCCTTCGTCCTAATGCTG
>NZ_JBWBYV010000036.1:0-15519 GCF_056174685.1 Janthinobacterium sp. BHSEK | reverse complement strand
CAGCACTTCAGTTGGCCAGCGGCTGGTGATGTGGGATACCGCGACAGAGCTCGTAAAAGAGCATCCATGGCTGGGCATGGGCCGTTCCGGCTATCTGCAACAGAAAAAAATAATGCTGGCGGAAGGGAAAATTAGCAAACTCGTCAGTGACTATACGAATGCCCATAGCGATTACCTGGATGTACTGGTCAAGCGCGGCATCACTGGCGTGCTGGCACTGCTGGCTCTGCTCCTGCTGCCCTTGGCCCTGTTTGCACGCACATCGCACCGCGGTCCTGCCGGCGCCAGGCCGTTTGCTCTGGCAGGCATGCTACTGTGCACTTGCTATATGATTTTTGGCCTGACAACGAGTTCGCTCACCCTGAATATCGGCATCATCATGCTGGTCTTCCCGATGGTGATACTGTGGGCCCTGTTGCGCCAGCAAGAGCGTATCGCTTGAGCTCGTCTTCCGCCTGACCGTTTTTGCTGTCCCCTGCAAGGAACCATACCGATGCTCACGCCCGACCTGAAGCGCCTCACCGCGCTGCATGCGCCCTACAAGAAACACCTGGCCCTGGCCCTGCTGGCGATGGTCGTCACGGCGGGCACGGAACCGCTGCTGCCATATGCGCTCAAGTTACTGCTCGACAATGGCTTCGGCGGCAAGGTCGCATTTTCCTACTGGCTGGTGCCGCTGATCGTCATCGGCATCTTTGCCATCCGCGGCGCCTCGACGTTTGCCAGCAGTTACCTGATGAGCTATGTCTCCACGCGCATCCTCAACGAATTGCGACGCCGGATGTTTGCCAGCATGCTCAACCTGCCCATCGACTTCTACAACACGCACACGGTGGGCAAGGTCATCAACTCCATCATGTTCGAAGTGCAGCAGATCATCGAGATGGTGACCAAGGTGTTTACTTCGATCGTGCGCTCCTCGCTGACCGTGCTGGGCTTGCTGGCCTGGCTGCTGTACCTGAACTGGGCACTGACCCTGGTCACCCTGGTGCTGCTGCCCGTGCTGACCATCGTCGTGCGCACCACGGGCAAGCGCCTGAAAAAACTCAACCGCGACTCGCTGGCCGTCAACGCCGAACTGACCCAGGTCATCGAGGAAACCACGCGCGCCCAGCAGGTGATCAAGATCTTCGGCGGACAGCAGTACGAGAAGGCGCGTTTCGAAGAGCGCGCCGAGCAATTGCGCCGCTACAGCATGCGCATGACCACCACCTTTTCCGCCACCGTGCCCATCACGCAGGTGATCACCGCCGCCGCCGTGGCCCTGGTCATCGTGATGGCCCTGTTCCAGTCGGAGCAGGGGCAAATCACGGTGGGCGGCTTCGTTTCCTTCATCACGGCCATGCTGATGCTGCTGACGCCCCTGAAACAACTGGCTGAAGTCAACGGCCCCCTGCAGCGCGGGATGGCCGCCGCCGAAGAGGTCTTTTTACTGATCGACAAGACGCCGGAACGTACGGGCGGCAAGCCGCTGGCGGGCCGCAGCAAAGGCCGCATCGAATTCAAGGATGTCAGCTTTGCCTACCCCGGGCACCAGGAACTGGCCCTGCAGCACATCGATCTGCGCATCGCGCCAGGCCAAACGGTCGCCTTTGTCGGCATGTCCGGCGGCGGCAAGTCCACCCTGGTCAGCCTGCTGCCCGGCTTTTATTCGGTCAGCAGCGGTGAAATCTTGCTCGATGGGCAGAATATTGACGACATCGCCCTGACCAGCCTGCGCAGCCAGATCGCCATGGTCAGCCAGCAGGTGGTGTTGTTCGACGATACCCTGGCCGCCAACATCGCGTATGGCGATGCGGCCCCGGACCGGCAGCGCGTCGAGGCGGCCGCGGCGGCCGCCTTCCTGTCGGACGTCATCGACGGCTTGCCCGACGGCCTGGAAACGCGCCTGGGCGACAACGGCTCGCGCCTGTCCGGCGGCCAGCGCCAGCGCGTGGCCATCGCCCGCGCGATCTACAAGGATGCGCCCATCCTGATCCTCGATGAAGCCACCTCGGCACTGGACACGGAGGCGGAGCGGGCCGTGCAAGCGGCGCTGGAGCACCTGATGCAAGGCAGAACGACATTAGTTATTGCTCATCGACTATCAACAATTGAACGTGCGGACCGTATCGTGGTATTGTCGCATGGGAAAATAATGGAAACCGGCAGTCACCAGCAATTATTGGATGCCGACGGCGCGTATGCCAACCTGCATCGCCTGCAATTTTCCCAACAAGTGGTATGACGCCATCGAATGAATACCTGAAATCGCACTGATACATGACGCCTTTGATTCCCGCCGAACTTCTGCAAAAGTCGGAAAAAATTCTGTTCATCGCCCATCTGGCGCTGGGAGACTTTACCTACCTGCAAAACGGTTTCCGCGCCTTTGCCGCGGCCTACCCCCATCTCCAGATCCACCTGTGGGTCGACGAAGTACGACGCACGTCCGACGCCAAACAATGGGAAAGCTTGCGCACCTATTCGCTGTACGACTGGGTAGAACAGTCGGGTTTGTTTTCCAAGGTTTACCGCAAGACCTACAGCCCGGCGCTATACGAAGAGTCACTGCGCGAGGCGAAGGCGGAACACTATCCTGTCGTCGTGTCGCTGGCCCACGTACGGCCACAACAATATGCGGACCTTGCCCGAGCGATCAGCCCGCACGGGCTGGTGATCGGCACGCGCAAGCCGTTCAGCCCGCTACGCCCCTGGCATTACCTGGCCTACCGCAAGATCGATGCCGTGCTGGCCTCGTATGCGGGACAGGATGCCGGCGAACACCATATCAGCAGCGTGTATGCGGACTGGTTCCATCAATTGACGGGACTCGATATTCCCGTGGCCGAACGCTACCCCTTCGTGCACATTCCCGAACACGCATTGCAGCAGGCGCAGGAGCAACTGGCTGCCTGGGGCTTTGCCCCGCGCCAGGGTCCGCTCGTGCTATTGAATCCGTTTGCCAAGTCGCACAAGCGCGGCTGGCCGCTGGAACGCATTGCCGAGCTGATCGCGCGCATGCAGGCGATGCCGAAATGGCAGCATGCCTGCTTCCTGATCAATGCCATGCCGCAGGAACTGGCCAGGGTGGATGCCGTCGTGCGTGCGCACAACTTGCCGCGCACGCAAGCCTTCAGTGCCGTCGACAACTTTTTCCAGCTGCCGGCCATGCTGGCGCAATGCGACCTGATTATTTCAGTGGAAACATCGATCATGCATCTGGCGAACGCCGTGCATGTGCCTGTGGTGGCATTGATGCGCAAGAAAAATCCCGAATGGGCACCCTTCGACAGCGCCAACAGCACCGTCATCACGGTGGCGCGGCGCAGCGACTGGGTCAAGGCGATTTCAAGCGATCAGGTACTGAAGGCCATCGCCTAGAGGGCTCTGCTGCGGCTAGCCGGTGCCCAGCATGCTGATGCGCACCAGGTCGGCCACATTATCGACACCCAGCTTGTCCATCAGGCGCGCCTTGTGCACTTCCACGGTGCGCACGGAAATACCCAGCGCCGGGGCGATGTCGCGGTTGTGCTGGCCCGTCACCACCAGATGCATCACTTCGCGCTCGCGCGGCGTCAGGGCGCGCAGCAAGGCCAGCCCTTCCACCTGGCGCTGCAACTGGCCGCGCGCATGCGCCTCGCGCGAAAACGCTTCATCGATGGCGGCCAGCAGCTTGTCGTGGTCAAATGGTTTTTCCAGGAAATCGCTGGCCTGCGCCTTGAATGCCTGGCGTGCCAGCGCCACGTCGCCGTGCCCCGTGATGATGATGATGGGCAGCATGCAGTTGAGCTCCAGCAGGCGGCGCTGCAGGCTCAGGCCATCCATGCCCGACATGCGGATATCGATCAGCAGACAACCGGCCCACTCGGGCCGCCAGCTGTGCAGGAAATCCTCGCCGCAGGAAAACAGCGCCGTGCGGTAGCCGCGTATGCCCAACAGCAAACCCAGCGCATCGCGCACGGCGGGATCGTCGTCCACGATAAACACCGTCAAATTACTTGTCACCATACTCTCCCTTGGCGGCTGCACCGGCGTGCGCCAGGGGCAGGATAAAACGAAAAATACCATGCTTGCCCACTTCGGCCCATAGCTGGCCGCCATGCGCTTCGACGATGCTGCGGCTGAGCACGAGCCCCAGCCCCAGGCCGCTGGCCTTGGTCGAGACGAACGGTTCGAACAGGCGTGCGGCCAGGCTATTGGAAATACCGGGCCCGCTGTCTTCCACGGACAGGCGCAGCCGGCCGCCCTCGAGCGGCTCGGCCGACACCGTGATGCGGCGCTGGCCACGCGGCTGGCCCATCACCGCATCCTGTGCATTGGCCAGCAAGTTACGCAGCACCAGCTCGATTTGCAGGCGGTCCGCGTTGACGGCCAGCGGCGACGGCGGCGCCAGCACCAGCTCGATGCCATGCTCATGGAACAGCGGCGTGAACTGGCGCGCCAAGCCCGCGATCAAGGCGCTCGCCTGCACCGCCTCGAGCTGCATCGCGCCGGTACGGAAAAAATCGCGCAGGCGGCGCACCACGTCCGCGGCGCGTCCCGATTCAACGATCATGTGCCCGATGGCGCCCCGCAGCAAGGCGCCGTTCTCGCCCCGTTCCAGCAGGTATTCGCACGCCTTGCCATAGGTCGACAAGGCCGTCAGCGGCTGGTTCAGCTCATGCGCCAGGGCCGCCGCCATTTCGCCGGCGGCCGCCAGGCGCATCGTGTGCTTCAGTTCGTCGGCCACCTGGCGCATTTCATCGACGACGATACCGATAAAAAAGCCCACCAGCGCCAGCACGGCGTCGAGCAATTGCAATTCATAAAACTGGATATCGACCGCATGCGTCCATTTCACCAGGGTGATGATGCATAGCTGCAATACAAATACGGCCAGCACAGCGCCATGCAAGCCCTGGCGCGAGGCGGCCCAGATTACGGGGAGAAACAGGAAATAGAAATGCTTGTATTCCGAACGCACGATGGCACCGAAGAGGCTCCACAACACGAAACTGGCCAGCGCCAGGTAAGCCAGGGTTTCCCAGCGCCAGACGGCGGCCCGCAGGCGCTCACGCCCGCGCTCGCTGAACAACACCCAGATCAGCGGCATCGACACCAGCATGCCGACCGTGTCGCCGATGCCGAAACGCCAGACTGCCGTGCCCCATTCGCTGGCCGGGATGCGCCCCGTCAGCGACAGCAAGGAAATATAGCCGAGCGCATTGAGCACGGTGCCAAGCAGCACGATGAGGACCCAGGCGCTCAGGCGGCGCCGGTTGTCGAAGATGTCGCTGCTGCTGAAACTGCGGCGCAAGACGGCGCCGATGCCGCCATAGCCGAGCACCAGCCACGCCGAACAGAGCAAGGTCAGGGGCAGGCCTGCCGGCATGCCGCGCACCAGCACCTCGCCGGCCACCAGGGCGATGAACCATGGCAGCGCCGCCTTGCGTCCATGGATCAGCCAAAATACCAGGCCCAGCGCGGGATCGGGGTTCCAGGGGGTGATGTTCAGCCCGTACATCGGGTCGATATAGGTCGCCCAGTCAAACAGCAGGTACAGGCCGACAAAGGCGGGGTACGGCAGGTAGCGGGACAGGAATGGGCGCATAACGGTGTTTTTTAACTGTCTTGCATTATGCATCGCAAGCGTGCGCCACGCCATGCCATCTTGCGTTATAGGCACATGAAATAATCTTCATGCAATATCGCAAGGCACGCCAGCGCGGTCAGGCCTCGGCCAACGGCAAGCGCACCTCCACCAGCAAGCCCAGGCCGCCATTACCGCTGTGCAACTGAATCGTGCCGCCGTGCTGACGCACGACGGAAGCGACGATGGACAAGCCCAGGCCGCTGCCTGGCTGCGCCTGCTGCGGCGCGCGGAAAAAGCGGTCGAACACGCGTTCATACAGCGCCGGCGCGATGCCCGGTCCCTGATCGGCCACGTGCAGCACGGCCTGGCCCCGCTCCGCATGCAGCGACACCGTCACGCTGCTGCCGCGCGGACTGTACTTGATGGCGTTCTCCACCAGGTTGTCGATCAGCGAGACCAGGCTCTCGCGCTGTCCGGGTACGCTGAGCGAGACGCCGGCTTGCAATTCAAGCTCGATATCGCCCGCCTGCGCCAGGCCGGACAGGGCCGCCAGACGGTCTTGCAGCAAGATATCGAGCGCCTGCCGCCGCGGCAACTCGCCCCCGCCCGCCTGCACTTCGCTGCGCGTCAGCTGCAGCAGCTGGCCCACCAGGCGCGCGGCCCGTTTGCCGCTGTTCAAGATACCGTCCAGTAGCTCTTGCTGACGCGCATCATGCGTCTGCCCCTGCAAGGCCTCGACATTCACGCGCATGGCTGCCAGCGGCGTGCGCAGCTCATGCGTGGCATCGGCGATGAAGCTGCGTTCGCGCGCGGCGCTGGCATCGACCCGCTGCAACAGGGCGTTGATATTGTCGACCAGCGCCGCCAGTTCGCCATGCGGCGGCTTGAACGCCAGCGGACGCAAATCCTGTGGCCCGCGCGCCGCCACCTCCTGCGCCACCTTGCGCCAAGGGCGCATGGCCAGGCGGATCGACAGCCAGGCCGGCACCAGCAGAAACGGCAGGCTGATCAGCAACGGCAGCAGGTAGTAACCGCGTGAATTGATCGTGATGAAAAATTGCCAGGCGCCTCCCGCTTCCAGCACCGTCACGCGCGTGCCGCCCTCGGTCAGGCTGCGGCTGCGCCAAGCCTGGCCCTTGATGTACACCACTTCCATCTGCTCCGGGCCGGCGCTGCGGATACCGCTGGGCGCATCGGGCGACTTGTAGACCAGTTTGCCCTCGCGCCAGACCAGGATGCGCGGCGCCAGCTCCGGCACCTGGCCCATTTCAAATTCCTCGCGCAAGGCTTCATCGATGGCGCGCAAGCTTTGTTGCTGGCGCTGCGGCTGCTCGGCCAGGTTATCGGCCACGCTGACAATGGCGTGCAGCACGCCGCGGGTCACATTGCTCGCTTCGCCAGCTCCCTCGACCAGCACATACGCCACGGCCAGGCTCCACAGGACAGTCAGCATCAGCATTTGCGCCATCATCAGGCGGCGCACCAGGGTAGGCCGGCGCAGCATGGCCCAGAAACGCCCCATCATGCGCCGCTGCCCGACGGGGTGGATGTCTCGCCCTGCTGGTCGATGACATAACCGACGCCGCGCACGGTGCGGATATACCCTTCGCCTATCTTGCGGCGCAGGTTGCCCATATGCACATCCAGGGTATTGCTGGCATTGGCCAGCCCGCCGGGCAGGATGTGTTCTTCCAGCACGCGGCGCGTGATGACCCGGTTGGCGCGCATCAGCAAGGTCTTCAGCAGGGCATATTCACTGGCGGTGAGCTCCACGGGCCGGCCATGCACGCTGACACGCCGCGTGGGCACCTGCAGCAGCAGGCCGCGCAATTCGATCGTATCGCCATCGAAGCCATAGCTGCGGCGTGCCAGGGCGCGCACGCGCGACAGCAGCTCGGCCAGCACGAAGGGCTTCACCAGGTAATCGTCGGCGCCCCCATCGAGACCCCGCAAGCGCTGTTCCAGCGTATCGCGGGCACTGAGGATCAGCACCGGCAGGCGCGCCGCGCGCAGCCGGGCCAGCAAATCGAGGCCATCGCCATCGGGCAAGCCCAGGTCCAGCAGCACCAGTTCGCAGCTGTCGTGCTCGATGCTGCGCGCCGCATCCTCCAGGCTGCGCACCCAGACCACTTGCATGCCCTGGTCGCGCAAGGCAATCCGCACGCCATTGCCCAGGTCCATATCGTCTTCAATCAGCAGTATCTTCATGGTGAGCATTAAACCACCGCAAGCTGAAGAATGGGTAAAGAAGCGCTCTTCATGCAATCTTAATAAAAGGCTCATTTTTCCTTCATGGCAAGGACCGATACTGTCGGCAGTCAATCGAGCCACTCCGGACTCGGTTCTCCACCTGACGGAAAACTCCATGCACGCACCCACAACCCTGCTGACCTCGCTGGCACTCGCCAGCGGCATGATCCTCAACCCGCTGGCCGCTGCGGCGGCCGAACCGCCGGCGGAAAATGTCTTCACCATCGGCGGCGGCGTCGCCGCCGTGTCCAGCTATTCCGGCGCCGACAAGCTGTCGGCCTCGCCGTTGATCATCCTCGACTACGCCATGACCAATGGCCTGTTCTTCAGCACGTCGCGCGGCATCGGCTATGGCGGCCAGGCCGGCCCCTTCAGCTACAGCGCCGCGCTGGGCTACCGCGGCAATCGCGAAGACCACAAGCGCACGGGCGCCAACGGCTGGGGCGGCAGCGATTACCTGAAGGGCATGGGCGAAGTCAAGGGCAACGCCAGCGCCCTGCTCAGCGCCGGCTATTCGCCCTTCCCAGGCCTGTCGCTGAGCGTCTCGAGCGACATTCCCCTGTCGAACCGCGAAAATGGCGCGAATGTGCATTTCGGCGCCACAGGCCAGATCTACGGCCGGGCCGATGCCAAGGGCATGCAGAAGGACAGCGTGAGCATAGGCGGCCAGCTGGGCTGGGGCGAGCGCAAGTATGTACAGACCATGTATGGGGTGACGGCCACCCAGGCCGCGAATACCTCGTTCAAGCAATACACGCCCAAGGGCGGTTTCTATGAAGCGCAAGCCACCGTCAACTGGGAACACCGCTTCGATGCGCGCTGGGGTATCAACACGCTGGTCGGCGTCGAGAGCCGTCTGGGCGACGCGGCCAAGAGTCCCATCGTGCAGCGCAAGACCTCGCCGATCGGCGCCGTGTATGTCACTTACCGCTATTAAAAACACGCGGCCATAAGGGAAACCCGTACGCTGTTTCGCCAATTTACAGGGGGTACGGGCATGGATAAGATGATGTGGTTTTTCCACCACGGCCATCTTTTCCATGCATGCACCGCGCCTTGCCCCGCAACGCCACCGCGCCCCGGACAGCGCCGCCGGCATCTGCGGCAAGCCGGGCCAGGATACCTTGCTGCTGCTCTTGCCCGTCAAGCGCGCCAGCGACATCATCTACGGTGCGCGCTACGCCAGGCGCCTGCAGGAATGGGGCATCAACGTCTGCGTCAGCCTGTTGCACGTGACCCCGGCGCCGCGGCGCCGTGCCGATGGCCTGCCCCGGCACAGCGCCAGCGAATACGATGCCCTTGACCCGGCCACGCAGCACATGATGCACGAGGCGGGACTCTACCTGAGCCGTTCTCATATCGATTTCAGCACCCACATTTTCGCCGGCGAGCCGCTGTTCACGATCCTCGATACGGCTGAGCTGCTGGGTTGCCACGAAGTGGTCTTGCCAGCGCAGCGGCACGGCGCCTGGCCGCGGCGTTTTTCGGGCGGCCTGGCCGGCAAGCTGGCGCGTGGCAGCCGCGGCACCACCATCCTGCTGGCAAACCACGAGGGCGTCAGCAGCCCGGTACCCGTCTGAGCCGAAACGGCTTCGACGCTCCCTCTTTATCATGGACATGCGCACGATGACGCCAACTATTACCCTGTCTGACGGCTTGATGGCGATGCCGAACGGCATGCGCCGCTGGCGCGAACTGTTCAAGCTGCATCTGCGCGCCCGCGTGCAACAACGCCAAACCCGACTATGGCTACAACTGCTGAATTCGCATCCGGTGTTTCATGATCTGGTCCACGCCTATCCGCACATGATCCACAAGGTCTACCGGCCTTACCTGAGCCTGACCTTGAATTGCCACCAGCGCGTGGCATTGCTGGCCGAGCACTACCACTTCATCTTGCAGCAAGGCTGGGGCAAGCTGATGAGTCAAGCGGCCCACGGCCCCGTGCGCCTGGGCACCGTGGCGGGCAAGTCGGGTGCGCCCTACCATTTGCAACTGTGTTCGCTGCACCCGATGGACCGCGAAGGCGAGATGGTGCTGCAACTGATGCATGACGACGACGTGCTCTATTCGATCGCCTTTTCCTTCTTCGGCAGCCAGCTGCGCGCCACCCTGGCCATGCGCATCGGCTGCCTGCAAGGCCCGAAGGGCCAGGAAAGCGCGCACCGCGTGCGCGAGGCAACGCGCGACTTGCACGGCATGCGTCCGAAGACCCTGATGGTACGCCTGGTGCGCCAGCTGGGGTATGAACACGGCTGCGGCAAGATGCTTCTTGTCGGCAATATCAACCGTGCCGTACACCACTCCGCGAAGAAAGGCCGTTTGTTCGCCGACTACAATGCAATATGGCAAGAATTGGGTGCGCACATGCGCCAGGATGGCGATTTCGAGCTAAGGTGCGAAAACCTGCCCTTGCCGGCACTGGAAGAAATTCCTTCCAAGAAACGCTCGGAAGCCCGCAAGCGCCATGAACTGACACTGGCCATGATCGGCAGCCTGCGTAACGGCCTCGACGCGCATCGCAGCCCCCTGCAAGCCGCCACGGCAAACGCTGCGGCCGCCGGCGAGGTACGTCAATCGGCCATACTCGATGACGACGACTACGCTTCCGCCATCGCCTGAGCGCTCCTCCCTCTTGCGGCACACGCTACAACGCGTGCATGGCACAATCCTGTTACGCTAGCGCTATCGGCATGCACTGCGGTGCGCCGGTTCCCCCAACGTTTACTAGGAGGCATTCATGCGCGTAGACATCTACCGCCGGGCCGAACACGACGGCATTTTTTCCTACCTCGCCGTGCCGGAAGGAAAGCTTATTCCGGAAGAAGTGACCAATACCGACTGGCAACTCGAAGTACGCGCCAGCGAAGTGGCCGACGATGCCGAGATCTTGCCCGACTACCATATCGAACAGCCGCACCAGCAGATCGCCGCCAAGGGCTATGCGATCACGGGCCTGAAAGACATGTAAACGTAAAAAAGCCAAACCAGCATGTCTGCGGTTTGGCTTTGTTGTCTGCGCCGGGCAGTGCCGGTCAGTATTCGACCGCCACCTCTTGCGCGCCTAGCATCTGCTCCAGCGCCATCTGCAATTCATCCGATGGCGCCACTTTCCACTCGTCGCCAAACTGCAGCACGCAACTGACGCCTTGCGGGCTGACCCGCGCGGCGATCGGCAAGCCCGTCTCGGCCCGGTGCGGCATGATCACGTCACGGATGCGCTTGGCGTCCAGGGTGGCCGGCAAGGTCAGGCCCAGCTGGCGGCCATATTGCACGCGCGCGGCGATGATGTCGAAGGCGCTCTCGGCCGTGATGCGCAAGCCGCCCGAGAAACGGTCTTCCGACACCTTGCCGACGACGGCCAGGAATTCGTCTTCCTTGAAGATTTTCCGGTTGGAATCGAACAATTCGCCATACACCGTCACTTCCACCGTGCCGCTCTTGTCATCCAGGGTGACGATGAGGATCTTGCCGCGCTGCGTCATCTGCGTGCGCAAGCCCGTGATGACGCCCGCCATCATGCGCGGCTCGCGCGATGGCGACAGTTCCGACAGTTTCGTGCGCGCAAAACGGCGCGCCTCGGGCGCATACGAATCAAACAGGTGGCCCGACAGGTAGAAGCCCAGCGCGATCTTTTCTTCCGTCAGGCGCTGTTTATCCGTCCATACGGGCACCTTGACGTACTCGGGCGGCGCCACCATGTCGCTGTCGTCGCCGCCGAACAGGCTCACCTGGTTGGCCGCCTTGGCGGCCTGATCGGCGCACTCCATGGCGAACGCCACGGATGCGAGCAGGATGGCACGGTCGACCTTCAGGCAATCGAAGGCGCCGCTGCGGATCAGCGACTCGATGGTGCGGCGGTTGATCTGCTTTTTATCCACGCGCTTGCAGAAATCGAACAGGCTCGTGAAGGGCCCGCCCGCCTCGCGCGCGGCGATGATGGCTTCGATGGCGTTCTGGCCCGAGCCTTTCACGGCGCCCAGGCCATAGCGGATCTGCGTGACTTTCTTGCCGCTCACGGACGGCGGCGCACCGCTCGGCGTGAAGCGGTAATCGGACTCATTGATGTCCGGCGGCAACAAGGTCAGCTTGCAGATTTCCAGCGAATCTTCCACCAGAATCTTGATCTTGTCCGTGTCATCCATGGCCAGCGACAAGTTGGCGGCCATGAAGGCGGCCGTGTGGTGCGCTTTCAGGTAGGCCGTGTGGTACGACAGCAAGGCGTAGGCGGCGGCGTGCGATTTGTTGAAACCGTAGCCGGCGAACTTTTCCATCAAGTCGAAGATCTCGTCGGCCTTTTCCGCCGTCAAGCCATCCTTCGCCGCACCGGCGCGGAAGATCTCGCGGTGCTCGGCCATCTCTTCGGCCTTCTTCTTACCCATGGCGCGGCGCAGCATGTCGGCGCCGCCGAGCGAGTAGCCGCCGACGATCTGCGCCATCTGCATCACCTGCTCCTGATACACCATGATGCCGTAGGTTTCGGACAGAATCGATTCCGTGCGCGGATCGGGATAATCGAAGCGCTCGCCGTGCTTGCGCTTGCAGAAGTCGGGAATCAGGTCCATCGGGCCCGGACGGTACAGCGCCACGAGCGCGATAATGTCTTCGAAACGGTCGGGACGCGCATCTTTCAGCATGCCCTGCATGCCGCGCGACTCCAGTTGGAACACGGCCACGGTCTTGGCCTTGGTCAGCAGGTCATACGATGGCTTGTCGTTCAGCGGCAAGGTGGCCAGGTCGAAGTTCGCCTGCGCGGGATCAAGCTGCTTGATGTAGCGCACGGCGCGGTCGAGGATGGTCAGCGTGGTCAGACCCAAGAAGTCGAACTTCACGAGGCCGACGGCCTCCACGTCATCCTTGTCGTACTGCGACACGACACCCGAGTCGCCGCCCTGCGTGTACAGCGGACAGAAGTCCGTCAGCTTGCCCGGGGCGATCAGCACGCCCCCCGCGTGCATGCCGATATTGCGCGTGATGCCTTCGACCTGCTGCGCCAGGTCCAGCAGCTGCTTGACCTCTTCCTCGTTTTCCAGGCGCTCCTTGAGCAGCGGCTCTTCCTCGATGGCGTCGGCGATCGACACGGGCTTGCCGGGCTTGAACGGAATCAGCTTCGAGATGCCGTCGCAGAAGTTGTAGCCGAAGTCCATCACGCGGCCCACGTCGCGGATCGCGCCCTTGGCCGCCATGGTACCGAAGGTGGCGATCTGCGAGACGGCCTCCTTGCCGTACAAATCCTTGACGTGCTGGATGACGCGATCGCGCCCTTCCTGACAAAAGTCAATATCGAAGTCGGGCATCGAGACGCGTTCGGGATTCAGGAAGCGCTCGAACAGCAGGTTGTATTGCAATGGATCAAGATCCGTAATCAACAGCGAATACGCGACCAGCGAACCGGCGCCCGAACCGCGCCCCGGGCCGACGGGCACGCCGTTTTCCTTGGCCCACTGGATAAACTCGGCCACGATCAGGAAGTAGCCGGGGAATTTCATGTTGCAAATCGTGTCCGTCTCGAATTTCAAGCGCGATGCGTAGCGCGGACGCTCCTTTTCGCGCCGTTCCGGGTCCGGATACAGCTGGATCAAACGCTTTTCCAGGCCCGCCTGCGATTCGGCCACGAGGAACTGGTCGATCGTCATGCCATCCGGCGTGGGGAAGTTCGGCAGTTGCGGCTTGCCCAGGGTCAAGGTCAGATTGCAGCGCTTGGCGATTTCCACGGAATTGGCCAGCGCGGCCGGCAAGTCGGCAAACAATTCCGCCATGTCGGCCTGCGACAGGAAGCGCTGGCTGTCATTGAAGCGTTTCACCCGCTTGGCGTTGGCCAGCATTTCGCCTTCGGCGATACAGGTCCGTGCTTCGTGGGCAATAAATTCCTCAGGGGAAATGAATTGCACGGGATGGGTGGCGACCACGGGCAAGCCCAGCTTGGCAGCCAGGGCCACCGCGTGGCGCACCTGCGCCTCCTGGTTGGCCTGGCCGCCGCGCTGGATTTCAATATAGAAATGGCCGGGGAAAATCTCGGCCCAGCGCTGCGCATTGCGCTCGGCCAGGGCCAGGTTGCCATTCTCGATGGCAGTACCGACGTCGCCGAAATGCGCGCCGGACAGCACGATCAAGCCATTCGCCGCGCTTTCGCCCGGGTACAGGTCGTAGGTATTCGTCGCCAGCGCCTGCAGCCACTCGATGCGCAGCTCGGCGCGCCCCTTGTACTGGTTGGTCAGCCAGGCCGTCGACAGCAGTTCGCACAACTGCAGATAACCCATGCGGTTCTTCGCCAGCAACAGCAGCCGCGACGGTTTTTCGCGGTTGTCGTCATTCGTGATCCACACGTCGACGCCGACGATGGGCTTGATGCCCTTGCCGCGCGCTTCCTTGTAGAACTTGACCATGCCAAACAGGTTCGACAGGTCGGTGACGGCCAGCGCCACCTGCTTGTCCTTCGCCGCCGCCTTGACCACATCGTCGATGCGCACCAGGCCATCGACGATCGAGTACTCCGAGTGCACGCGCAAATGGACAAATGCGGGCCCTTGTGCAGCTTGCGGTGTCACGGCCGGAGCGCCGGCCTCTTGCATTACCATTTCCATCCTGTGTACCGTTTCGTGCAAAATTCAATGGGGTCTATTCTACCGCGTCGCGCGTACGGACCGGGTATCCCGCCTGGCCTGTCGGGCTTATAATATCGGCTGTTCAGTCTAAGCCGATCGCCATCATGCAAGCCATCACCCCAGCAACACCCGCCGTTTCCGCTGCCGCCAGCCCGTCCGCCGCCACGTTCGTCAATATTGCCGCGTATAAATTCATCACGCTGGCCGATACGGAAGCCATGCGTCCCTTGTATCAGGAGCAATGCCTGGCGCTGG
The DNA here is from genome assembly GCF_056174685.1 of Janthinobacterium sp. BHSEK. Taxonomy (NCBI): domain Bacteria; kingdom Pseudomonadati; phylum Pseudomonadota; class Betaproteobacteria; order Burkholderiales; family Oxalobacteraceae; genus Janthinobacterium; species Janthinobacterium sp. BHSEK. The sequence continues at coordinate 855 of NZ_JBWBYV010000036.1, read as the reverse complement.
GCCTGAAGGGCACGATCCTGCTGACGCCGGAAGGCATCAATATGTTCCTGTCAGGCACGCGCGAGCATATCGACAGCTTCCTCGCCTGGGTGCGCAGCGACGAGCGCTTGGCTGACCTGGAATGGAAGGAAAGCTTATCGAACGAGCAATCGCACAAGCGCATGCTGGTCAAGCTGAAAAAGGAAATCATCACCATGCGCATGCCGCTGATCAAGCCGGAACTGGGCCGCGCCCCGTCCGTCGACGCGCATACGCTCAAGCGCTGGCTCGACGCCGGCGTCGACGACGCGGGCAAACCCGTGGTCATGATGGAAACGCGCAACGCCTTTGAAGTGGACGTGGGCACATTCAACAACACGCTTGATTATCGCATCGACAAGTTCACGGAATTCCCGGCCGTGGCGGCGGCCCACAAGGATGAACTGGAAGGCAAGACCGTCGTCACCTTCTGCACGGGCGGCATCCGCTGCGAAAAGGCCGCCATCCACATGAAGGAAATCGGCTACGACAGCGTGTACCAGCTCGACGGCGGCATCCTGAAGTATTTTGAGGAAGTGGGCGGCGAGCACTACACGGGCGACTGCTTCGTCTTCGACTACCGCACGGCCCTGAACCCGAAACTGGAACCGACGGAAACCGTGCAATGCTTCGTCTGCCGCGCCGTCGTCACGCCGCGCCAGCAACTGGCGCCGGAATATGTGTATGAGGTGTCTTGCCCGCATTGCTACGGCAAGCACGCAACTTAGGCTACATTCCCTGCGGCGCAGGGCCACACTTGCGCCGACCATTCCGCTAAACATAGCCGCGGGCAGGCCGCTGCCCGGCGCACGCACCGCCATGGCTGACGGCATGCGT
>NZ_JBWBYV010000035.1:0-65881 GCF_056174685.1 Janthinobacterium sp. BHSEK | reverse complement strand
GTACCGGTTGTCACGCCAGTGGCATTGCCGGGTAGCTAAGTTCGGAAGAGATAACCGCTGAAAGCATCTAAGCGGGAAACTTGCCTTGAGATGAGATTTCCCAGAGCCTTGAGCTCTTTGAAGGGTCGTTCGAGACCAGGACGTTGATAGGCTGGGTGTGGAAGTGCAGTAATGCATTAAGCTAACCAGTACTAATTGCCCGTACGGCTTGTCCCTATAACCTTAGCAGGTGCAGAGGATGAGAAAGTACATGTTGCGAAGTTGTTGATCGCAGTCATTACCCAAAATTCTAAATAATCCGCTTCTTCCAGATTCATGGCTTTGTCGCTCCACTGAGGACAAATGCCGGTACAAGTTATGCCTGATGACCATAGCAAGTTGGTCCCACCCCTTCCCATCCCGAACAGGACCGTGAAACAACTTTGCGCCGATGATAGTGCTGCAACCAGTGTGAAAGTAGGTTATCGTCAGGCTTGTTATTCGCAGTAGAGAAAAACCCCGCCGGACTCCGGTGGGGTTTTTTTTCGTCTGGCGGTTGGATGCGCCGCTGGTGCTGTCGGCTTACGCTGCGCTAAGCCGACCTACGCTGACCTGCGCCGACGGACATCGGCCAGCATCAACCATACCGGGTAGGTCGGATTAGCACGCAGCGCGTAATCCGACAACATTATTGGCGTTCGAGGGGAGGCTTATGCGCTTGCGCGCCAAGCTGACCTACGGTATAATTCGCCACCTCAGATCAGATGGTTTGCTGCCCCGTTGGGAGCAGGCTGTTGAAAAAGTTATGCCTGATGACCATAGCAAGTTGGTCCCACCCCTTCCCATCCCGAACAGGACCGTGAAACAACTTTGCGCCGATGATAGTGCTGCAACCAGTGTGAAAGTAGGTTATCGTCAGGCTTGTTATATAAAAAACCCCGCTAGGTGCGGGGTTTTTTTTCGTCTGCAGCGTTCATCGGACTAGATGCCCCAAGTGATGCTTTCGCCTTCTGCCTTGGCTGAGCGCAGCATTTCCATCAAGGGATAGGCGCGCTGCGAAAAATGGACTTTTTGCGCGCGCGCATGGGCGCCCGTTTCGCCATCTTCCAAGGTTTCCGGCGTATGCGCATCGTGTTCGACGTCATTTTCCGGATGCAGTTTGCTTTCCGCGACTTCTTTTTCCAGCAGGGCCAATGCATCGCCCGCTTCCGCTGGCGTGATGACGCCGCGCGTTGGGTTCTTGTGCAGGAGGTCGAGGATGCGCTGGGCATGTTCCTGGTACATCAGCACTTCAGGGGAGGATTTGGATTTGAATGAGATCAACATAAGCGCTTTCTGAAACTTGTTGTTAGTGTCGAAACAATATCACGACTTGAAATGTCGCACAGGCCGTCCGATTGCCCGGATTGCACATTTGCAAGCCGGATACAGCCATCTGTTGGACAACGCACGCATTTACAAGAGCTTGCTCACCGTGAAAACACCCGTTTAAGCGATCGTTAAGTCTCACTCCAGTTTTACCGAGTCCATGAAGGTATCGATGGTGTCACGCGACAGCTTGCTTTCTTCACCGAGAATGATGATCTGGAAAATCCGTTTATCCTGCGCCACAAAACGGCCGACCAGCAAGACAGGCTTGCCTTGCTGCGTGCCGCTGGCCTCGATGCTGAGCGAGCTGCGCTGTTGCGTTCCGGCAGCCGTGCTGCTGGCCGCCGATGCCGATTTTTCGCTACGCACGGTGCCGTTGATATTTTTTAACAGGGCAGTCTGCATAGCGGGCAAGGCCGCTTGCGCTTGTTCGGCGCTGTCGAGCACGGCGCTGCCGATGGCGAAGGTATTGCCATCGATTTCGCTGGCTGTCATGGTCAGGCTGACTTTCTTGCCATCGAGATCGATCTCGCGTGTCAGCACGGCCGGCTTGCCTGGAAACAAGGCCGTGAACTGGGCGTCAGGGCTGCGATAATCGCGCCAGTCGAATTTCGGACTGCAAGCGGACAAGACGCTGGCGGCCGCGAGCGTAGCCAGAAAGAGGGCAAGTGATGGTTTTTTCATCAGCAGATGGTAGCAGCGCCGCCAACCGCGCGCAATCGCGCACGCGTGGCGTTGGCCATTGGCCGCCTCATATCTCGCGCAGCACGCGCCGGTACTGGATCGCTTCGGCAACATGCGCTTGCGTAATGGCGGGGCTGCCCGCCAGATCCGCGATGCTGCGCGCCACGCGTAGTACCCGGTGGTAGGTGCGCGCCGACCAGTGCAGGCGCGCCATGGCGCCATGCAGCAGCTGTTCGCCGTGCGTTTCCAGGCGACAATGCTGTTCGATTTCCGTGTTGCTCAGCCTCTGGTTCGCTTTTCCCTGGCGTGCCAGCTGCAAGGCAAAGGCAGCCGCTACCCGCGTGGCGATGGCTTGCGTGCTTTCGCCGGCGCCGGCGTGCCGGCCCAGGGCCGCCGGCGCCATGGCGGCCACTTCGATTTGCAGGTCAATACGGTCGAGTAGCGGGCCGGACAGGCGGTTGTGATAACGGAGCACGGCGTCCGGCGTGCAGCGGCAACGTCCCGAAGCGTGGCCCAGATAGCCGCACGGGCAGGGATTCATGGCGGCGATCAGTTGAAAACGGGCAGGAAACTCGGCCTGGCGGGCCGCGCGCGAAATGCTGATCACCCCCGATTCCATAGGCTGGCGCAGCACATCGAGCACCCGGCGCTGGAATTCAGCGATTTCATCGAGAAACAGCACGCCGCAGTGGGCCAGCGAGATTTCTCCCGGGCGCGGCACGTTGCCGCCGCCCACCAGGGCCACGCCGGACGCCGTCTGGTGCGGGGCGCGGTAGGGGCGGCGTTTCCAGTGTTCCACCTTGAAGTGGCCGCCCAGCGAATGCACGGCGGCCGATTCCAGCGCTTCCTCATCGCTCATGGGCGGCAGCACGCCGGGGAAGCGGCTGGCCAGCATGGTCTTGCCCGCGCCCGGCGGTCCCACCATCAGCACGTTATGGCCGCCCGCGGCCGCCACTTCCAGCGCCCGCCGCGCCTGCTGCTGGCCCTGCACGTCGGCAAAGTCGGGGTACGGAGAAACGTGCGCTGCCAGCATGGGCTGATGACGTTGCAGGGCCGTGTGGCCGGCGTGCGCGGCAAAATGCGCGCAGACTTCGAGCAGGCTGTGAGCGGGATAGATGCAGGCATCGCTGACCAGCGCCGCCTCATCCGCATTCGCCTGCGGCAGGATGAAGGCGCGCGGCGTGCCCGCCTGACTGCGCTGCATGGCAAAGGTCATGGCCAGGGCGCCGCGGATGGGGCGCAACTGGCCTGAGAGCGACAGTTCGCCCGCGAATTCGTAGTGGTGCAATTGGTCGCCCGGCAACTGGCCGGACGCAGCCAGGATGCCCAAGGCAATGGGCAGATCGAAGCGGCCTGATTCCTTGGGCAGGTCCGCCGGCGCCAGGTTGGCCGTGATGCGCCGCGCCGGCATCTCGAAGCCGCAGTTTTGCAGCGCGGCCCGCACGCGGTCGCGCGATTCCTTCACTTCCGTATCCGGCAGGCCGACTATCGTAAACGAAGGCAAGCCATTGGCAAGGTGGACTTCGACACTTACCTCGGGCGCCTCCATGCCGGCCAGGGCGCGGCTTTTCAGGACGGCCAGACTCATCAGACTCCCCTGTGCCCTGGGGCGGGCAGGATCAGTCTAGCGCTTGAAATGCCGTCAGGCTTGAGGTATGCCAGCAAGGCCGTCAATAACGGCGCCTCGCTGACGGCACCTTACACCTTGGCCTTCGATTCGTTCAGGCGCGTTTCCAGTTCGATCAGGCGCAATTCCAGTGCGTCGAGCTTGGCGCGGGTCTTGGCCAGCACTTGCGCCTGGATATCGAATTCCTCGCGCGTGACGAGATCGAGGCGGGCGAAGCCCTGGGTCATCATCGATTTCACGTTTTTCTCGATATCCTTGGCAGGCGAGTTCTCGATGGCTTGGTGAATCTTGCCTTGCAAGTCGTTAAAGAAGGTATTCATGTCCATGTTCAGTCCTTTTATGGTGCGGCATGTGCATCGCACCATTGCGGTGCACAGCGGTGTTAATCTGGTGCGAAAATAGGCAAATCCACAACGCTTCAGCAGCGTATTCCCGCATGCCCAGCGGCTTGCAGGGTATGTATGGCCGGAAACGCACCTGTCAAGGTGGCAAGAGAGCTGGCACGTATTCTGCTAAAGAAGGTATGAACGCTTTGTGATCTCCAGCCAAGATTTTAAACCTCAACCGCTTTAAAAGTTCAATAAAAGGGAATCGCCATGAAGAATCTGTCCAAGAACATGACTTTAGCTGCAGCGTTGACGCTGGCCATGACCGCTTTGAGCGGCAGCGCCATGGCCCAGGATGCGGTGGCGGCGCCTGCTGCTGCCGTACCTGATAACGTGGTGAGCTACAACGTGGCGCTGACCAGCGACTACCGCTACCGTGGCGTGTCGCAAAGCCGTCTCGACCCTGCCATTAGCGGCGGCGCCGACTATACCCACAATCCGACGGGGCTGTACGTGGGAACCTGGCTGTCGAGCATCAAATGGATCAAGGACGGCGGCGGCGATACGAACCTGGAATGGGATATTTATGCCGGCAAGCGGGGCGAGATCAGCAAGGATTTTACCTATGACGTGGGCGGCCTGTATTACTTCTACCCATCGAATGGCTTGAGCACGAATGCGAACACCTTCGAGCTGTACGGCCAACTCGGCTATGGCCCGGCCTACATCAAGTACTCGCACTCGACCACCAATCTGTTCGGCGTGGCCGACAGCAAGAACAGCGGCTACCTCGACGTGGGCGCGAATATCGATATGTACGAAGGCTATCTGCTGAACTTGCATGTGGGCCGCCAGAAAGTCGAACATAACGATGCCCTCAGCTATACCGATTACAAGCTGGGCGTCACCAAGGATTTTGGCGTGGCAACTGTCGCCTTGGCCTACGTCAAAGCCAATATCACGTCGCTGGCACCGAATGGCAAGAATCTGGCGAAATCCGGTCTCGTGCTGACCGTATCCAAAACCTTTTAAGCGAGACTGCCATGAAAATGATTACTGCAATCATTAAACCGTTCAAACTGGACGAAGTACGCGAAGCCTTGTCGGCTATCAATGTGCAAGGCATTACCGTTACCGAAGTCAAAGGGTTCGGCCGCCAGAAAGGCCACACGGAACTCTACCGTGGCGCCGAGTATGTCGTTGATTTTTTGCCCAAGACCAAGATTGAAGCGGCCGTCGATGACGCCATTGTCGACCAGGCCATCGAAGCGATCGAAGGCGCGGCGCGTACCGGTAAAATCGGCGACGGCAAGATTTTCGTCTACAACCTGGAACAGGTCATCCGCATCCGTACCGGTGAAACCGGCAACGAAGCGCTCTAAGGGGAATATTGATGCGTAAAAATATAACAAAATTGCTAGCTGGGTTTGCCTGTCTTTGTGCGTTTGGCGTCGCCGCGCCGAGCTTTGCCGATGCCCCTGCCAAGACGGAAGCGGCCACGACCGCGGCCGTCGCCGCGCCCGCCGTCACGCCCGTGCCGGACGCAACGGCACCGGCTGCCGCCGCGCCGGCCCCGGCCGCTGCCGCGCCAGCCGCCGCGCCCGTCGCCAACAAGGGCGATACCAGTTTCATGATGATTTCCACCTTGCTGGTGATCTTGATGACCATCCCCGGCCTGGCCCTGTTCTACGGCGGTCTGGTGCGCTCGAAGAACATGCTGTCGGTGCTGATGCAAGTGTTCATGGTGTTCGCGCTGGTCATCGTGCTGTGGTGCATTTATGGCTATTCCATCGCCTTCACGGAAAAAACCGCCTTCTTCGGTGGCTTCGACCGCCTGTTCCTGAACGGTATCTGGGACCCGGCCAAGGGCACGTTTGCCGCCGCCGCCACGTTCAGCAAGGGCGTCGTCATTCCCGAGTTCGTCTTCGTCGCCTTCCAGGGCACGTTTGCCGCCATCACCTGCGCACTGATCGTCGGTGCCTTTGCCGAGCGCGCCAAGTTTGCCGCCGTGCTGGCCTTCGTCGTGCTGTGGTTCACGTTTGCCTACCTGCCTGCGGCCCACATGGTGTGGTTCTGGACCGGTCCTGACCTGATCACCAATGCCGCTACCTCGGCCAGCGAAGCCCTGAAAGCGGGCTGGATCTGGCAAAAAGGCGCGCTGGACTTCGCCGGCGGCACCGTGGTGCACATCAATGCCGCCGTCGCCGGCCTGGTGGGCGCGATCATGATCGGCAAGCGCGTTGGCTACGGCCGCGAATCGATGGCGCCGCACTCGCTGACGATGACCATGATCGGCGCTTCCCTGCTGTGGGTGGGCTGGTTCGGTTTCAATGCCGGTTCCTCGCTGGAAGCGGGCGACGTGGCAGCCCTGGCCTTCGTCAACACCTTGTTGGCCACTGCCGCCGCCACCCTGTCGTGGGTATTTGGCGAGTGGATCAGCAAAGGCAAGCCCTCCATGCTCGGTGGCGCATCGGGCGCCGTGGCCGGCCTGGTGGCGATCACCCCGGCGGCCGGCTTTGTCGGCCCGATGGGCGGCCTGGTCATCGGCTTGCTGGCCGGTATCGTCTGCCTGTGGGGCGTGAATGGTCTGAAACGCCTGATCGGCGCCGACGATTCGCTCGACGTGTTCGGCGTGCATGGCGTGGGCGGCATCCTCGGCGCCTTGCTGACGGGTGTGTTTGCTGCACCACAATTGGGCGGTCAGGGCATCTTCGACTTTGTCACCAACAAGATGTCGGCCGACCCGTACTCGATCGGCCATCAGGTGTGGGTGCAGGCGCAAGCGGTCGGCACCACCATCCTGTGGTCGGCCCTGGTCTCCGTCGTCGCCTATAAACTGGTCGACATCGTCATCGGCTTGCGCGTACCGGAAGAAGAAGAGCGCGAAGGTCTCGATATCACCAGCCACGGCGAGCAAGCGTATCATGGCTAAATAGCAAGGATCTGGCATGCCAGCGCCCCGGCGCGGCGTGCCTTGTCTGAAAAGGCGCCTCATCGAGGTGCCTTTTTTTCGTTGTGGGAATGGAAAAGGTCTTTAAAACAAGGCTTTTGCCCCGATTTGGGGTACTTACACGGTAATATAGTCGGCAGTTCTGTGTGCTTTTTTGAATACTGCACATAATTTAAGGATGTAACTATGGTTCCCCATCTCGTCACGGCCCTGACCGGACCGCTGCTCGACCTCGAAAAAAAGATTCTGGCCGCGACGCCGGCCATTGAGCGCTGGTTTCGCATGGAGTGGCAAGAGCACACGCCGCCCTTCTATTGCTCGGTAGACTTGCGTAACGCCGGCTACAAGCTGGCGCCCGTCGATACCAATCTGTTCCCTGGCGGTTTCCATAACCTGGCCACGGAAATGCTGCCCCTGTCCGTGCAGGCCGCCATGGCCGCCATCGACAAGTATTGCCCGGACGCCCGCAACCTGCTGATCGTGCCGGAATTGCACAACACCACGCCGCAGTACCTGCAGAACGTGGCGCGCCTGATGCAAATCTTCCGCCAGACGGGGCTGCACGTGCGCTTCGGTTCGTGGTCGCCCGACATCACCCAGCCGACACCCTTGGCGTTGCCAGATGGCAACATGCTCGTCATCGAACCGCTCGTGCGCCTGAACAATGGTCGCCGCCTGGGCTTGAAGGATTTCGACCCGTGCACGATCCTGCTGAATAACGACTTGTCGGACGGCATTCCCGATATCTTGCAAAACATCCATGAGCAAAGCCTGTTGCCGCCATTGCACGCGGGCTGGGCCTTGCGCCGCAAGAGCAACCATTACACGGCCTACGATGAAGTGGTGAAAAAATTCGGCAAGATGATCGATGTCGATCCGTGGATGCTCAATCCCTTCCACGCCAAGTGCAGCGACGTCAATTTCCAGGAAGGCGAGGGCGAAGATGCGCTGGCCGCCAGCGTCGACGTGCTGCTGGCCAAGATCCGCAAGAAATACAAGGAATACGGCATCAAGGAAAAGCCGTTTGTCATCGTCAAGCCCGATGCGGGCACGTATGGCACGGGCATCATGACGGTGCGCGACGCCAGCGAAGTGCGCGACCTGTCGCGCAAGCAGCGCGACAAGATGTCCATCGTCAAGGACGGAAAAGTGGTCACTGACGTCATCATCCAGGAAGGCGTGCCGACCTTCGAGAGCATCAAGGATGCCGTGGCCGAACCCGTCGTCTACATGATCGACCGCTACGTGGTGGGCGGCTTCTACCGCGTGCACGCGGAGAAGGGCGTGGACCAGAACCTGAACGCGCCCGGCTCGCAGTACGTGCCGCTGGCGTTTGCCCAGCAGCATGCCGTGCCGGACTTGAAGGCCAAGCCAGGCACGGCCGCGCCGAACCGTTTCTACGTGTATGGCGTGGTGGCGCGCCTGGCCTTGCTGGCCGCGTCGCTGGAAATGGAGCGCACGGACCCGAATCCCGAGGTGTATTGATCCCTCCCCGCAGCTTGCCGGGCGCGGTGACCACTGCGCCTGGCGATCTCGGCTAGAATCAAGCATTCCTTATCAGGCTCCCCGATTGGACGCACCATGAAAATTGCATTCCTTGCCGACCCGCTGGCAGGCTTCAAGACTTACAAAGATTCCACCTTCGCCATGATGCGCGAGGCGGCCAGGCGCGGCCACGCCGTCTACGCCTTCGAACAGAAGGACATGGCGCTGGAAGAAGGCATCGTCACGGCACGGGTAAACCACATCGAGCTGACGGGCGATGAACACGACTGGTACAAGGTCGTTTCCACCGAGGAAATGCGCCTGTCGGCGCTGGATGCCATCATCGAGCGCAAGGACCCGCCGTTCGACATGGAATACGTGTACGGCACGTATTTGCTGGAACTGGCGGAAAAGCAGGGCGCCTGCATCTTCAACAAGCCGTCCGCCATCCGCGACAACAATGAAAAGCTGGCCATTGCCCAGTTTTCCGAATTCACGTCGCCGACCCTGGTGACGTCGGATGAGGCGCGCCTGCGCGCCTTCCACGCCAAGCACCAGGACGTCATCTTCAAGCCGCTCGACGGCATGGGCGGCACGGGCATCTTCCGCGTCAAGGCCGATGGCCTGAATCTGGGCGCCATCATCGAGACCTTGAGCGAGAACGGCGCGCAGACCATCATGGCGCAGCGTTTCATCGCCGACATCGTCAAGGGCGACAAGCGCATCCTCGTCATCGGCGGCAAGCCGGTGCCGTTTTCGCTGGCGCGCATCCCGCAGGCGGGCGAAGTGCGGGGCAACCTGGCGGCCGGCGGCACGGGCGTGGCGCAGCCATTGACGGCGCGCGACCTGGAAATCGCAGAAAAGCTGGGCCCCATCCTGGCCGCGCGTGGCCTGATGCTGGTAGGATTGGACGTGATCGGCGACTATCTGACGGAAGTCAATGTCACCAGCCCGACTTGCTTCCAGGAAATCATGCAGCAGACGGGTTTTGACGTGGCAGCCATGTTTGTCGACGCCGTCGAGCATGGCGTTGCGCAAGCGCAGCAGCGCTAGAAGGTGAAATGACTATGGTAGGGATTTTGCTCATGACACATGCACCGCTGGGACAGGCTTTCATCGCCGCCTGCGCGCATGTGTTTCGCGGGCCAACGGAACGGTTTGAAGCCATCGACGTCGTCGCCGATCAGGACCTGGCGGAAGTGCAAAAGCTGGCCTCGGAAGCCATCTGCCGCCTCGACGACGGCTCCGGCGTGCTGGTGATTACCGACGTGAAGGGCGGCACGCCGTCGAACTGCTGCAACAAGCTGGCCGATGCGGGCAGGGTGGAAGTCATCGCCGGCATCAGCCTGCCGATGCTGCTGCGCGCCATCACGTATCGCCGCGACACGCTCGACGTAGTGGTAGAGATGGCGCTGGCCGGTGCGCAAAGCGGCGCCGTGCGCGTCGATAACCGCATCCGCGTGGGCGAGTAAAGAGTGACATGGCCGCCGCCCTGAAGGCGGCGGATTTTATAGCTAGGGCTGGCAACAATGCAGTGCATTCAGGGATAGAGACCATACAAAAATGATTCAAAAAGAACTCGAAATCATCAACAAGCTGGGACTGCATGCACGCGCCTCCGCCAAATTTACCCAGCTCGCCGCCAAGTTCAAGAGCGACGTCTGGCTGACCCGCAACGCGCGCCGCATCAACGCCAAGTCCATCATGGGCGTGATGATGCTGGCCGCCGGCAAGGGCGCGAAAGTGACCCTGGAAGCCGAGGGCGATGATGAGCAGGCATGTGTCGATGCGCTCACCGCCCTGATTAATGACAGGTTTGGCGAAGGCGAGTAATGCCCGCCGAACGCAGCCGCAGCCGCATTCCGACAGGTCAACCCATGGCATCTTTCACGCTCCACGGCATCCCGGTTTCCCGCGGCATCGCCATCGGCCGCGCGCATCTGCTGGCGCCGGCCGCCCTTGACGTCAAACATTACCTGGTCGCCCAGGAGCAGATCGAAGCCGAAGTCCAGCGCCTGCAAAGCGCCATCGCCACCGTCCACAAGGAACTGCAGACCCTGTGGAACGAGCTGCCCAAGGATGCGCCCACGGAGCTGGGCGCCTTCATCGACGTGCATGCGCTGATCCTGTCGGACCCGATGATTTCCGAAGCGCCGCTCGACATCATCCGCAAGCGCCATTACAACGCCGAATGGGCGCTGCTGACGCAGATCGATGAATTGTCGGCGCAGTTCGATGAAATCGAAGACCCGTACCTGCGCGAACGCAAGGCCGACATCCAGCAGGTGGCCGAGCGCGTATTGAAAGTCTTGCTGGGCACGGAACAGCTGTTGCCCAAGGCCGCGGCCGAAGACGAATTGATGGCGCAGATGATCGTCGTCGCGCACGACATTTCTCCGGCCGACATGCTGCAGTTCCGCGACCGCTCCTTCATCGGTTTCATTACCGACGTGGGCGGGCAGAACTCGCACACGGCCATCGTCGCGCGCAGCCTCGATATTCCCGCCGCCGTCGGCATGTCGCAGGCATCGATGCTGATCGAGCAGGATGACTGGCTGATCATCGACGGCGACGCGGGCGTCGTCATCGCCAACCCCAGCGCGCTGGTGCTGGAACAGTACCGCGAGCGCCAGACGGCCATGCAGCGCGCGCGCAAGAAGCTGGGCAAGCTGAAAAAGACGCCGGCCGTGACCAAGTGCGGCACGCCCGTCACCCTGTTGGCGAATATCGAATTGCCCGAGGATTGCGCGTTTGCGCTGGAGTCGGGCGCCAGCGGCGTGGGCCTGTTCCGCTCCGAATTCCTGTTCATGGGCCGCGCCCACAAGATTCCCACCGAGGACGAGCAGTTCGAGGCTTACCGCAACACGGTGCAGTCGATGAAGGGAAAAGTCGTCACCATCCGCACGCTCGACATCGGCGCCGACAAGCCGCTCGACCAGTCCGACCATACGGCCTTGAATCCCGCCCTGGGTTTGCGCGCCATCCGTTACTGCCTGGCCGAGCCGCAGCTGTTCCTGACGCAGCTGCGGGCGATTTTGCGCGCCTCGGCCTTCGGCAAGGTGCGCATCCTGATCCCGATGCTGGCGCATGCGTTCGAGATCGACCAGTCGCTGGCCATGATCGCGCAGGCGAAGGCCAGCCTGCGCGAGGAGGGCGTCAAGTTCGACGACGAGGTCGAAGTGGGCGCCATGATCGAGATTCCGGCCGCCGCGCTGGCCCTGCCCATGTTCGTCAAACGCATGGATTTCCTGTCGATCGGCACGAACGATCTGATCCAGTACACCCTGGCCATCGACCGGGTCGACTACGAAGTGGCGCATTTGTACAATCCGCTGCATCCGGCCGTGCTGCAGCTGATCTCGATGACGATCGCGGCCGGTCACAAGGCGGGCATCGACGTGGCCGTGTGCGGCGAGATGGCGGGCGACGTGAAGCTCACGCGCTTGCTGCTGGGCATGGGCTTGCGCGAGTTTTCCATGCATCCGGCCCAGCTGTTGGCGGTCAAGCAAGAGATCCTCAACAGCGATCTGGGGCTGATTGCGCCACAAATGCGCAAAATTATGCGTTCCATGGAGCCAAATGTGATCGCGGAAGCCGTCCATCAACTTCAGCTCATGTAAACTGTCACCTTAGGCATCAGGACACATCGCGCGCGGCAAGAGGTGTCCTGATGTTAAAGTTGCAGTACCTATCATCGCGGTGCTGCATCGACCATGGCCCGTGGGGCCGCCCCCCTTTTATAAACCGACACACATGTCATCCATTGGAATCGTTTCGCCGCAAACCATGTATTTTGCGCAACCCCTGCAGCTGCAAAGCGGCGCATCGCTGCGGGACTATATGTTGATGTATGAAACCTACGGCACCCTGAATGCCGACAAATCGAACGCGGTGCTGGTCTGCCACGCCCTGAACGCCTCGCACCACGTGGCCGGCGTCTACGCGGACGAACCGAAGAGCACGGGCTGGTGGGACAATATGGTCGGTCCCGGCAAGCCGCTCGACACGGACAAATTCTTCGTCATCGGTGTCAACAACCTCGGCTCCTGCTTCGGTTCGACGGGCCCCATGCACACCAATCCCGCCACCGGCAAGCCGTATGGCGCCAGCTTCCCCGTCGTCACGGTGGAAGACTGGGTCAGCGCCCAGGCGCGCCTGGCCGATGAACTGGGCGTCAAGCAGTTCGCCGCCGTGATGGGCGGTTCGCTGGGCGGCATGCAGGCGTTGGCGTGGAGCATCATGTTTCCCGAACGGCTGCGTCACTGCGTGGTGATCGCCTCGACGGCCAAGCTGTCGGCGCAGAACATCGCCTTCAATGACGTGGCGCGCCAGGCCATCCTGTCCGACCCCGATTACCGGGGCGGCGACTTCTATGCGCACGGCGTGGTGCCGAAGAACGGCTTGCGCGTGGCGCGCATGGTGGGCCACATCACGTATCTGTCGAACGACGACATGGCCGAGAAATTCGGCCGCAAGCTGCGCGACGCGGCGCAGACGGGCGATTACAAATTCGGCTTCGGCATCGATTTCGAGATCGAATCGTACCTGCGCTACCAGGGCGACAAGTTCTCCGAATACTTCGACGCGAACACCTATCTGCTGATTACCAAGGCGCTCGATTATTTCGATCCGGCGCGCGCGCATGGCGGCGACCTGGCCAAGGCCCTGTCGGGCACGAAGGCCAAGTTCTTCCTCGCCTCGTTTTCCACCGACTGGCGCTTCTCGCCCGAGCGCAGCCGCGAAATCGTCGAGGCGCTGGTGTGCAACCGCCGCCAGGTCACGTATGCCGAAATCGACGCGCCGCACGGCCACGACGCCTTCCTGCTGGAAGATGCGCGCTACATGAACATGGTGCGCGCCTATTATGGCCAGGTCTGGAACGACATCGGGGCGGGCGCGCCCGCCGCAGTACAGAACACCGCCGTCCGCCAGGGCGCGAAGGAGACAGCATGACTTTTGACGAATTGAGCGCGCTGCGCCCCGACCTGGCCTTCATCGCCCACTGGGTGCCGGACAACGCGCACGTGCTGGACGTGGGTTGCGGCGAAGGCGTGATGCTGCAGTATCTGCAAAGCGACAAGGAGTGCAGCGGTTACGGCATCGAGATCGCCGACGACAAGGTGCTGGCCAGCACCCTGCGCGGCGTGAACGTGATCCAGCAGGATATGGAAAAGGGCCTGGCCATTTTCGGCGACAACAGCTTCGATACGGTGCTGTGCCTGTCGTCGCTGCAGATGATGAAGCAGGTCGAGCCGCTGCTGCGCGACATCGTGCGCGTGGGCGCCGAGGCCATCGTTTCGTTCCCCAACTTCGCCTACTGGCCGCACCGCGTGGCCTTGCTGAAAGGCCGCATGCCCGTGTCGAAGTCGCTGCCTTACCAATGGTACGACACGCCCAACGTGCGCTGCGCCACCATCAACGACTTCCGCGAGCTGGCCGAGGAATGCGGCCTGGAAGTGATCGACTGCGTGGCCCTGGCCGAAGGCAAGATGGTCTCCGTGCTGCCCAACCTGCGCGGCGACCTGGCCGTCTTCCGCCTGCGTAAAAAAGCGGTGCATTGATGAATGTCAGCCCGGCGCCAGGATGGCGTTCCTATGCCAATGGCCGCATGCTGGCCGTGCTGGTGCTGGGCTTCAGTTCCGGCTTGCCCCTGTTCATCCTGCTGTACCTGCTGCAGGCATGGCTGGCCAAGTCGGGCTTGAACGTCAAGGCGCTGGGGCTGTTCGCCCTGGTGCAGTTCCCCTACATCTGGAAATTCCTGTGGGCGCCCCTGATGGATCGCTACCGCATCCTGGGACTGGGGCGCCGGCGCGGCTGGATGGCGCTCACACAAGTGGCGCTGTTCTTTTCCATCGGCGGCATGGGCATGCTGGACCCGCTCACGCAGATCGGCCTGATCGCGGCCGCCGCCGGCGGGGTCGCCTTTCTGTCGGCCAGCCAGGACATCGTCATCGACGCCTACCGGCGCGAAATCCTGTCCGATAACGAGCAGGGCCTGGGCGCCGCCGTCATCGTCAACGCGTATAAAGTGGCGGGCATGGTGCCGGGCGCGCTGTCGCTGATCCTGGCCGACCGCATGCCGTGGCAGCCCGTCTTCTGGATCACGGCCGCCTTCATGCTGCCGGGTCTCGTGTGCACTTTGCTGATCAGGGAGCCGACCGTGTACGGCTCGCCGCCGAAGACGATGCGCGAAGCGATCATCCTGCCGTTCCAGGAATTCATCGCGCGCGATGGTTGGCGTAACGCAATGTGGATCCTCGCCTTCGTATTACTCTACAAGATCGGCGACAGCATGGCGACGGCGCTGGCGACGAAGTTTTATCTGGACCTGGGTTTTAGCATGACGCAGATCGGCCTGGCCGCCAACACCACGGGTTTCTGGGCCAGCCTGGCCGGTGGCGTGGTGGGCGGCGTGTGGATGCTCAAGCTGGGCATCAACCGGGGCCTGTGGGTATTTGGCGCGCTGCAGGCGATCGCCATTCTGGGCTTTGCCTGGCTGGCGCAGGTGGGACCGAATACCATGCTGCTCAGCGCCGTGATCGGCTTCGAAGCCTTCGCCAGCCTGGGCCTGGGCGCGGCCGCCTTTGTCGCGTTCCTGTCGCGCACCACGGACCCGCGCTACACGGCCACGCAATATGCCCTGTTTTCCAGCCTGAGCGCCGTGCCGCGCACCCTGATCAATGCCTCGGTGGGCTTTCTGGTCGCCGAGCTGGGCTGGTTCTCGTTTTTCATCGTGTGCTTCTTCCTGGCCTTTCCGGCCATGATGATGCTGCCTAAAATCGCTCCATGGAGGTCTGCCAATGGCACCAATATCCCTTAAACGTTACACCGTCCTGGCCAGCCTGTGCGCGGCCACCGCGCTGGCGCCCCTGTCCGTCCACGCCCAGCAGGCGACGGTCCAGGATGGCATCGAGGTGCGTCCCCTGTCGACGTCGCGCATCTTTGCCGGCGGCGCCGATTTCAATGCACAGTCGAAGCAGCAGTATATGCAGCTGGTCAACGAGGCAAAGGAAAAAAATGCGCTGGTGCCCGACAGTGACCCGCAGGTCAAACGCCTGCGCGCCATCGCCCAGCGCATCATCCCGTTCGCCACGCGC
This sequence comes from Janthinobacterium sp. BHSEK, assembly GCF_056174685.1. Taxonomy (NCBI): domain Bacteria; kingdom Pseudomonadati; phylum Pseudomonadota; class Betaproteobacteria; order Burkholderiales; family Oxalobacteraceae; genus Janthinobacterium; species Janthinobacterium sp. BHSEK. The sequence continues at coordinate 50,365 of NZ_JBWBYV010000035.1, read as the reverse complement.
TGGAACGAGGCGGCGGCCAGCTGGAACTGGCAGGTCAACCTGCTCAACTCGGATGAGGTCAACGCCTTTTGCATGCCGGGCGGGCAGATCGCTTTTTACAGCGGCATCATCAGCAAGCTGAATCTGACCGACGACGAAGTGGCCATCGTCATGGGCCATGAGATTTCCCACGCCTTGCGCGAACACTCGCAGGCGCAGGCGGGCAAGGGTAACCTGGCCGCCGTGGGCGCCAAGCTGGCCGGCGCGGGCCTGTCGGCCTGGCTCGGCGTTGACCCGAATCTGACCAGTACCGCCACGAATATGGCGGCGAAGGGCGTGATGCTGAAGTTTTCGCGCGATGATGAACGCGAGGCGGACCTGATCGGCATGGATCTGGCCGCGCGCGCCGGTTTCGACCCGCGCGCCGGCGTCATCCTGTGGCAGAAAATGGCGGCAGTGAGCAAGGGCGCGCCGCCGGAATTCCTCTCGACGCACCCGTCGGGCAAGGACCGCATCTCGCAGATGAACAGCCACATGGCGCAAGTGCTGCCCCTGTATGCGCGCAGCAAGGGCGTCAGCGTGGACGCCTTGCCGCCGTACCGCAGCAACGCCATCGCGCAGCGCTAGGATGGCCAAGCGTCACGCCGCCGCACCGTTGCCCATGCGCGACGGCGTGGCAGCCAGCTACCTGTGGCTGCCGGAGGGGCAGTGGCCGGACATGCTCGCCTTCCTGGTCGAGCGCTACCCGCACATCAGCGCCGCGCAATGGCGGGACCGCATGGCGCGCGGCGAAGTGGTCGATGGCGACGGCGCCGTGCTGACGCCTGACAGCGCGTACAAGCGCGGCATGCGCATTTTTTACTACCGCGAGCTGGAACGGGAAACGCCGATCCCTTTTCACGAGGAGATCCTGTTCCAGGATGAGCATCTGATCGTCGTCGACAAGCCGCATTTCCTGCCCATGACGCCAGGCGGGCGCTTCGTGCAGGAGACCTTGCTGACGCGCCTGAAGAAAAACCTGGACTGCGCCGAGCTGACGCCGATCCACCGCCTCGACCGCGAGACGGCCGGCGTGGTGATTTTTTCGTGCCAGATCGCCAGCCGTGGGGCTTATCAGTCGCTGTTCCAGCGCCGCGAAGTGCGCAAGACGTACGAGGCGCTGGCGCCCGTGCTGGCGGGACGCGATTTTCCATTCACGTACCGCAGCCGCATGGTCGAGGGTGAGCAGTTTTTCCTCATGCGCGAGGAAGCAGGCGAGCCGAATTCGGAAACCGTCATCGACGTGATCGAACGGCGTGGCGACGTGACTCTGTACCGCCTGCAGCCGCACACGGGGCGCAAGCACCAGCTGCGCGTGCACCTGGCATCGCTGGGCATCCCCATCGTCAACGATGCGTTTTACCCGGTGGCGCTGCCGTGCAAGGAAGACGACATGTCGCAGCCCTTGCAGCTGTTGGCGCGCGCGATCGAGTTCACCGACCCCTTGAGCGGCGCGACGCGCCATTTTGAAAGCCGGCGCATGCTGGCATAACCAGATACCCCCATTGATTGGCGCGTCAACCATGCTGTCGGATTACGGCCCTGCGGCCCTGATCCGACCTACGCCAGATCGGGCGTAGGTCGGATTAGCGCGAAGCGGGTAAGCCGACAACACCCGCGACGTGTCAAAGATCAGCCCTTGAGCGTGTAGTCGATGATCAGCGGCGCGTGATCGGAAAACCGCTCGTCCTTGTAGACGCTGACCGTATGCGCCTGGGCCGCGATGCCTGGCGTGGCGACGTGGTAATCGATGCGCCAGCCCACGTTCTTCGCGTAGGCTTGTCCGCGGTTGCTCCACCACGTGTACTGGTCTTCGCGCTTGTCCAGGCCGCGGTGCACGTCGACGAAGCCCACTTCGTCGAAGACGCGCGTCAGCCATGCGCGCTCTTCCGGCAGGAAGCCGGAATTCTTCTTGTTGCCCTTCCAGTTTTTCAGGTCGATTTCATGGTGGGCGATGTTCCAGTCGCCGCAGATGACCACTTCGCGGCCCAGCGCCTTCAATTCCAGCAGGTGCGGCAGGAACAGTTCCATGAAGCGGAACTTGGCTTCCTGGCGCTCCGGGCCGGACGAGCCGGAGGGGCAGTACACGGAAATGACGGACAGGTTGCCAAAATCACAGCGCACGTAGCGGCCTTCGGCGTCGAATTCGGGGCTGCCGAAGCCGATATGCACGGCGTCCGGTTCCACCTTGCTGTACACGCCCGTGCCGGAGTAACCCTTTTTCTCGGCATAGTGGAAATGGCCATGGTAGCCGTGCGGGTTGAGGAATTCAGGCGTCATGTCGGGCAGCTGCGCCTTCAATTCCTGCACGCAGATGAAATCGGCCGTCTGCGTGCCCATCCAGTTGAAAAAGCCTTTTTTGGCGGCGGAACGGATGCCGTTCAGGTTGGCGGAGATAATTTTTGGCATAGGTCGAAAGTGAAAAGGGCGCTGGACGGGGCCGGCGGGCGCGGCATGGCGATTGTCTCGCCGCTGCGCGCGGATTAAAATACAGGCACTTTTAAAAAATGAGGCTAATGTGAATAATTTACGCCAGCAGTTTATCGCGTTTTCAGTATCCAAGGGAGTCTTGCGGTTCGGCGAGTTCACCACCAAGGCCGGGCGATCATCGCCGTACTTCTTCAATGCGGGCCTGTTCCACGACGGCGCCACCCTGGCCGAGCTGGCGCAGTTCTACGCGCAGACCCTGCTCGACTCGGGCGTGGAGTTCGACATGCTGTTCGGCCCCGCCTACAAGGGCATCACCCTGGCGTCGGCCACCGCCGTGGCGCTGGCCGGCAAGGGCCGCAACACCTCGTTCGCCTTCAACCGCAAGGAAGCCAAGGACCATGGCGAAGGCGGCACCATCGTCGGCGCCAAGTTGCATGGCAAAGTTGTCATCATTGACGATGTGATCTCGGCCGGCACCTCGGTGCGCGAATCGGTGGACATGATCCGCGCCGCCGGCGCCGAGCCATGCGCCGTGCTGATCGCCCTGGACCGCATGGAGCGCTCGGGCCCGGACGGCCAGCTGTCGCCAAGTTCGGCGGTGCAGGAAGTGTCGAAACAGTACGGCATCCCCGTCATCTCGATCGGCAACCTGGACGACTTGTTCGGCTACCTGAACGGCGCGGGCGCCGATCCGGAACTGCTGAAACATAAAGAAGCTGTCTCCGCCTACCGCGCGCGCTACGGTATCTAAGGCTCAGGCGCGCTTGAACGTCCTGTTCGTTTGCAGCCGCAACCAGTGGCGCAGTCCCACGGCGGAGCGGGTATGGCGCAGCCATCCCGCCCTGTCCGTGCGTTCGGGCGGCACCAGCACGAACGCGCGCCATCCCGTCAATGCGAATGACCTGGCCTGGTGCGAGGTGATTTTCGTGATGGAGGAGAAGCACAAGTCGCGCCTGCGCGCGCAGTTTGGCCGCCTGCTCGAGCACAAGACCATCCACGTGCTCGATATCCCCGACGAGTATCAATTCATGCAGCCGGAACTGGTCGAGCAGCTCGAACTGTCGGTCGCGTCCATTCTCGGCCTCGATTGACCCAGCGCACCTGCGCATAGCGCCGCTGGATTTCGCGCATCAATGCCCTGGCCACGCCGCGATGGCGAAACGGCGGTTTCACGAACAGCATATTGAGCGTGGCTTGCGCCCCGCAGGGACTGAAATCGAGCATGGCCACCTGCTGCCCGTCGATGCAGGCCGACAGCGCATGCTCTCCCAAAGCCGTTACTTGGATCACGCCAGCCATGGTTTGACCACCGCATGCAGGCCCAGGGCGAACAGGCCGATAAAAAAGCAGCGCTTGAATACCAGCTGCGCGATGCGTCCGCGCAGCCATTGACCGGCCAGCATGCCGGCCAGCGCCGGCAGCAGCGCATACGCGGAAGCGCCGGCTGCGCCCAGGCTGAAGTCGCCGTGCAGGGCCAGGCTGGCCGCCAGCGCCACGGTCGATGCCGTAAAGGCCAGGCCCAGCGCCTGCACCAGCGCATCGCGCGCCAGGCCCAGTCCCTGCAGATACGGCACGGCGGGGATCACGAACACGCCCGTGGCGGCCGTCACCAGTCCCGTCGCCGCACCCGCCAATGGCCCCAGCCACGTTTCGTGCCGCGCCGGCACGCGCAGCTGCAGCGAAAACAGGCCGGCCAGCGCATACAGCATCAGCACCACGCCCAGCGCGACGACGGCCCAGGCGCCGCTGTCGGCCGGCAGCAGGGCGCCGCCCGCCACGGTAGCGGCCATGACGGCGGCCAGCATGGGCCACAGGCGCCGCAGCAGGGCGCGCAGGCCGGGGCCGGCCGCCAGCTGCCAGACATTCGTCACCATCGACGGCACGATCAGGAGGGCCGCCGCCTGCACGGGCGGCATGACGAGGCTGAGCGTGCCCATGGCCACCGTCGGCAAGCCCAATCCGACTACGCCCTTGACGAAGCCAGCGACGAGGAAGCTGGCGCCGACGGCCAGCAGGAATGACGTCTCCATTTTTTCTATTCCAAAGTGAATTGCGTGGATTCTGCGCGCGCTGGGCGGTTTCGCCAAGGTGGATTATTTTGAGTCAGGCTCAGTAAAATACGAAGGCTGGTAAGATGCTGAAAAGGGGAGCCGCCATGCGCTTTGATCTGGTCGATTTGCAGTTGTTCGTCAACGTGGTGGAAGCGGGCAGCCTGACGGCGGGCGCCGCGCGCAGCCATCTCGCATTGGCCTCCAGCAGTGCGCGCGTGCGCGGCATGGAAGAGATGCTGGGCATGCCCTTGCTGCTGCGCGGCCGGCGCGGCGTGGAGCCGACGCCCGTGGGCCAGACCTTGCTGCATCACGCGCGCCTGGTACTGCTGCAAATGGAGAAAATGCGCGGCGAACTCGGCGAATTTGCACGCGGCTTGAAAGGGCAGTTGCGCCTGCTGTGCAATACGGCGGCGCTCAGCGAGTTTTTGCCCGAGGCGCTAGGCGCTTTTCTCGACCGCCATCCGAACCTGACCATCGACCTGGAAGAGCGCCTCAGTTACGATATCGTCAAGGCCGTCTCGGAAGGACTGGCCGACATGGGCATCGTGTCCGACTCGGTCGACATGCGCGGCTTGCAGACGTTTCTGTTCCGCCCCGACCGGCTGGTGGTGATCGCCGCGGCCGACGGCGTGCATCACCGCGCCCTGGGCCAGGATGGCGTCGTCGACTTTGCCAGCGTACTGGATCACGATTTCATCGGCCTGGCCGACGACAGCGCGATGCAGCAGTACCTGGGCATGCATGCGGCGCGCCTGGGACGCCCCTTGAAGGTGCGCGTGCGCCTGCGCAGCTTCGATGCCGTGTGCCGCATGGTGGCCAGCGGCGTGGGCATCAGCGTGGTGCCGCTGGCGGCGGCCAGCCGCTGCCAGCAGACGATGGCGCTGCGCTGCCTGGAATTATCCGATCCCTGGTCGGTACGCAATCTGACGATCTGCGTGCGCCAGTTCAGTGAATTACCCCTGTATGCGCGCCAGTTGATCGATCATCTGAAGGCGTGACAGGGCATGACAGGAGCAGCGATGCGTTTTTCAGAAGACAAGATGGCCAGCCTGCTGTGCAGCGACCGGGTCGAGCGGCCCATCCACATCTGGCAGCCGGAGCATCCCCGCGCCGTGATCCTGGCGATCCACGGCGGCATGGCGCATGCGGGCGACTACGTCACGCCGGCGCTATACTTCCGCCAGCACGGCATCGCCACCGTCAGCTTTGACATGGTGGGCCACGACGGCAAGCGCAAGGTCGACATCCCCTCGTTCGACGCCTTCCTCGACGACGAGGAGCTGTTCCTCGCCTGGGTCACGCAGACGTATCCGGGCGTGCCCGTGTTCGTCATGGGCCACTCCATGGGCGGTCTGATCGCCACGCACCTGGGGCTGTGGCGCTTTGCGGGCGACCCGGCCATCAAGGGATTTGTGTTTTCATCGCCGTATTACGTGAATGCGATACCCGTGCCGAAGGTGCTGCAGATGCTGTCCGGCTGGCTGGCGCAGCGCTTTCCGACGATGAAAGTGCCGCTGGGTAACCTGACCATGTTGCTCACGCATGACCAGACCATCACCGCGCGCCATTTTCAGGACGAGCGCGATGGCATCCGCGCCAGTGCCGCGTCGGTGCGTTTCGCCCATGCGCTGACGTCGGCGCAAAAGGCGCTGGCGGGCGGCTTGTCAGACTGGCGTTTCCCCCTGTTCGCCGCGGTGGCGGGCGACGACAAGCTGGCCGACAGCCGCGCCACGGAAAGCCTGCTGCGCAGCGTGCCCGATGGCCTGCTCGACTATCATTTTTATCCGGCCAACTATCACGAGAATTTCAATGAGGTGAACCGCGAGGCGATCTTTGCCGCCATCCTGGCCTGGATGGAAAAACTGCTGGCACCCGTGCAGGCGTGAGGGCCGGGTATCGTTATAATCGGATTAACTGAATTTACCGCCGGCGCATGCCGGCCCGGTCCCCGCGGCACAGGGGAATACTCAAGGAACGAACGATGCGCTTGCTGATTGCCCTGTTACTCCCGTGGCTGACCTTTTTCACGATCGGCCGCCCGATCGCCGGCATCATTTGCCTGATCCTGCAAATCACCGTGATCGGCTGGCTGCCGGCCACGATCTGGGCCGTGTATGCGCTGAGCCAGTACAAGACGGACCAGAAGATCGCCGACGCCATGCGCCGGCGCTAACCTTCTAAGACTGGCCTAAGCTGCGCTTCCTATCTTGATTCAACCGACATGAGGAGAGTGAGATGGCATTGAACAGAGGCGGTACCCTGGGCCTGGCGGCGGCAATGCTGGCCGCCGGGCTGTTGCTGGGAAGTGCGGCGCAGGCGCAAACCGACGGAGCACTGCCGCCCGTGCAGAAGAGCGGGGCGGTGGAGTACCTGAGCGGCGGCATCGGCCTCGATGAGTCGACGGCCATCAAGAGCGCCAGCCGGGATTGGCCCTTGAGCCTCGTGTTTTCCGTGCAGGCGGCGGGCAAGGCGGAATTTGCCTCCGACGTGAAGCTGGAAATACGCGACGCCAAGGGCGCTCCGGTGCTGGATACGACGGCCAGCGGCCCCTTCCTGCTGGCGAAACTGGCGCCCGGCAGCTACAGCCTGCGCACCACCCTGGCGGGCAAGACGCTGGAGCGCAAGGTACAGATCAAGGCGGGCAGTTCCGCGCGCGTGGAGCTGGTCTGGCCGGCGGGAACGAACCAGGGCCGGCCTTGATGCGGCGACGGCAGCCCGATCAGCTGACCGCCAGCACGCGCCCTTCGGCGGCGCTTTGCAGCGCCAGTTCGATCAGGCGTATCGTCGCTGCCGCATCCTCGGCCGCCACGGGCGCCGGTGCGCCGTGGCGGATGGCGTCGGCCATGCCCTGGTAAAAGTCCTGGTAGCGGCCCGCCTGCATTTCGAGGTGTTCGCAATGGCCGTCCGGCTGCGTGCCCAGGTGCAGCGCGCCGCGCACGGGGTCAACGCCCCAGCCGGGCTGGCCCGGCCTGCCGCCCGCCTTCAGGGCATCTTCCTGCGGATCGAGGCCGAATTTCACGAAACTGCCCTTGTCGCCATGCACGGCGAAGCGCGCCGTCGGCGCCTTCACCAGGCAGCCCGCTTGCAGCACCACGCGCAGCCGCTCGTAATACAAAACGATGTGCATGTAGTCGACGGCTTGCGCGCCATCGCGCTGCAGGACGATATCGGCATACAGCTTTTCCGGCTGGCCGAACAGCAGCATGGCCTGGTCCAGCATGTGCGGACCCAGGTCGTACAGCAAGCCGCCGCCCGGCGCTCCGGATTCGCGCCAGCGCTGGCGGATCTCGGGGCGGAAACGGTCGAAGTGCGATTCGACGCTGGCGATGCGCCCCAGGGTGCCTTGCGCCAGCAGCGCTTTCAAGGTCAGGAAGTCGCCATCCCAGCGCCGGTTGTGATACACGCTGAGCACCAGCTGGCGCTCTTTCGCCAGCGCGATCAGGCTCTGTGCTTCGGCGCTGGAAATGGTGAAGGGCTTGTCGACCACCACGTGCTTGCCCGCCTGCAGGGCCGCTTGCGCCAGGCTGAAATGCGCCTCGTTGGGTGCGGCGATGACGACCAGTTCGATGGATGGATCGGCAAACAGCTGCGCCGCTTCCGCATACACGGTGGCGTGCGGCCAATCCTTGTGCACGAGCTCGGGCTTGCTGGAGGCGACGGCCGCCAGTTCCAGGGCATCGATGGCGGACAGGACGGGAGCGTGGAAGGTGGAGCCGGCAAAGCCGTAGCCGACCAGGCCGGTTTTGATCTTGTTCATGGCGTGTTCACAGGTGCGTGGAAGAATCCATGATCATACCCGCAAGCGGGCGGCGGTAGCGCTGCTGCCTGCCGCCGCGCAGACATTAGTTCAGGCGCCAGACGTATTGCACCTTGACGCTGGCGCTGACCGGCTTGCCGCCAGCGAGGGCCGGCTTGAACGTGCACTTGGCAATGCCAGTGCGCGCCGCCTCGTCGAGGGCCGGATGGCCGCTGCTCTTGACCACGCTTGACCCTTGGACCTTGCCGGTGGCGTCGACATCAAAGGACAGGTTGACCGTGCCCGTTTCCTTCGCCTGCAGCGATGCGGCCGGGTAGACCGGTTTGCCGCACACGCCAAAGTCGATGACGGGGCGGCGCTCCAGTACCGGTGCGCTGTCGGCGGCGACGGCCTGGCCGTAGATGCCGAGGCAGGCGCCGGCCAATGCCAGCAGCGGCACGGCCGCCTTCCAGTTCAGGGCTTGTGGTGCGGGGCGCAGCAATCGTTTGATACGTGACATAAGATCTCCTCCGTTGGCCGCCTGGGCCAGGTGGTGGGTTGAGAACTGGAGACGTTCCAGTTCCGAGAGTGCAAGAGCCAGACGCCGCGGTTCGCCCAGTTGTCTTGCTGCGAAATCATCTGCAATATGTTCGCGTTCGAGGCGCACGCCGCGTGAAATCCACCAGACAGCAGGGTGGAAGAACAGCAGCGCCTCGATGGCGTTTTGCAGCAGGTTGAGCAGATAATCGTGGCGCCGGATGTGCGCCAGTTCATGCGCCAGCAGCGCATCGAGCAGGTGCGGCGGCATGCCGGTGAGCAGCGCCGCGGGCACCAGCACCATGGGGCGCCAGATGCCGGCCGTGAGCGGACTGGCGATGTTGTCGAGCACGCGCAGCCGCACGGGCCGCGCCACGCCGGCATCGTGCGCCATGCGCGACAGCCTTGTCTGCAGTTTTGCATGCGCGGTGCCCGTGTTCCTGGCGCTGCGCTCTATCCACAGCATGCCCAGCGCCATGCGCACGGCCAGCACGGCGGCGCACAGGGCCCACACGCCGACGACGGCGCGCAGCAGCAGGTCCAGGTCGGGCAGGCTGTCGGGCGCCAGCAGGGCGGCGGGCAGCAAGGCGCTGGAGTACAGCGCGCCCGTGGCATCGGCCCCGGCCAGGCGCAGATACAAGCCCGCCGCCGGCCACGCCAGGCAGGCCAGCAGGGCGCCGCAACCGACGGCGTAGCGTGCCTCCGGACGCGCATTGCGCAGGGCCGCCCACGCCAGCGCCGTGGCGCAGCCGATCAGCAGCCCTTGCCACAGGAAGTGCAGCAGGGTCCAGCCCAGCGCCGGCACGAAGCCGCTCATGATGGATCGTCCTTGAGCATTTTTTCGATTTCCGCGCGTTCGGCGCGCGACACGCCCGTGCGCAGCGCCGCCAGCACCAGCGCCTTGGCCGAACCGGCGAAGGCTTTCTGCATCAATTCCTTGAGCAAATTCGTCTGCAGGCTGTCCTGGGCCTGCGCCGGCGCATACACGTGCGAGCGCTGGCTTTCGTCGCGGATCAGCAAGCCCTTGCCGTGCATGATCTGCATCAGGCGCAGCACGGTGCCATAGGTGATGGCCGGCTTGGCCAGCGCCATCGCCTCGTGCACCTGCTTGGCTGTGGCGGCGCCCAGCGGCCACAGCGCCTGCAGCAGATCGAGTTCGGCTGCCGTTGGTTTCGGAATGTCGTGCGTCTTGGTCATGCGGTTTTCCTCTTGCCTGAAATTCAATAGGGCTAGATTAAACCTTGTAGACAAAAATGTATACTTTAATTTTCAGTAGCGTATAAACGCCCGTCAGGCGTGACATGAAACGTAGACAAGCTTGTTTATGAAGAGATCCGACAGGCGAAAAAAAAGACGCCGCAGCGTCTTTTTTTTGGGGCGAGTGAAAATTATCCCGCCAGCTTGGCCTTCAGCAGTTCCGTCAGCTGGGCCGGGTTGGCCTTGCCCTTGGACGCTTTCATTGCCTGGCCGATCAGCGCATTGATGGCCGCTTCCTTGCCGGCGCGGTACTGCTCCACCGACTTGGCGTTGGCCGCCAGCACTTCATCGACGATGGCTTCGAGCGCGCCCGAGTCCGAGATCTGCTTCAAGCCCTTGGCGTCGATGATGGCGTCGACCAGGTGCTCGTCGTTCGATTTCGCTTCCCACATGCCGGCGAAGACTTCCTTTGCCGCCTTGTTCGAGATCGTGCCGTCGGCGATGCGCTTGAGCATGGCGGCCAGCTGGGCGGCGGAGACGGGGGCGTCGTCCAGGTCCACGCCTTCGCGGTTCAGGGTCGACGACACGTCGCCCATCAGCCAGTTGGCGGCGGCCTTGGCGTTTTCCTTGCCGGCCTTCTCGACCACGGCGACGAAATAGGTGGCCATGGCCTTCGACTGCGTCAGCACCAGCGCGTCGTAGTCCGGCAGCGCGTATTCGCTGATGAAGCGGGCGCGCATGGCGGCCGGCAGTTCCGGCATCGAGGCCTTGACGGAGTCTATCCACGCTTGCGAGATGACCAGCGGCGGCAGGTCCGGGTCCGGGAAATAGCGGTAATCCTGCGCGTCTTCCTTGCTGCGCATTTCGCGCGTTTCCTTGCGGTCCGGATCGTACAGGCGCGTCGCCTGCACGACCTTGCCGCCGTCCTCGATCAGTTCGATCTGGCGGCGCACTTCCACGTGCACGGCTTCCTCGATGAAGCGGAAGGAGTTCAGGTTCTTGATCTCGCAGCGCGTGCCGAATTCCTTCTGGCCGACGGGGCGCACGGAGACGTTGACGTCGCAGCGGAATGAGCCTTCCTGCATGTTGCCGTCGCAGACGCCCAGCCACATGACCAGCGAGTGCAGGGCCTTGGCGTAGGCCACGGCTTCTGCGGCGCTGCGGATTTCCGGCTCCGAGACGATTTCCAGCAGCGGCGTGCCGGCGCGGTTCAAGTCGATGCCGCTCATGCCGGCATAGTCTTCATGCAAGGACTTCCCGGCGTCTTCTTCCAGGTGGGCGCGCGTCAGGTTCACCGTCTTGGTGACGAATTCGCCGTCCTTTTCATAGCCGAAGGTCAGGGCGCCGCCGATGACGACGGGGTCCTCGAACTGGCTGATCTGGTAACCCTTGGGCGAATCGGGATAGAAATAGTTTTTACGGGCGAAGACCGAGTGCGGCGCGACGGTGGCGCCCACGGCCAGGCCGAAGCGGATCGCGCGGTCGACGGCTTGCTTGTTCATCACCGGCAGCACGCCCGGCAGCGCCAGGTCGACGGGGCTGGCCTGCGTATTGGCTTCGGCGCCGTACTTGATCGGCGAACCGCTGAAAATTTTGGATTCGGTCGTGAGCTGCACGTGGTTCTCAAGACCGATGACGACTTCCCATTGCATAGTGTTCTCGCTTATTTTTTGGTGGCGCCGCCTGGGCGGCGCGAATTTTTTCTTAGATGCCGGCAGTTGCGTTGCCTGGAGCACGCGTATGCCAGTCCGTCACTTGCTGGAACTGGTGGGCCACGTTCAGCAACTTCGCTTCGCCAAAATAATTGCCGATGATTTGCAGGCCGACGGGGCGCTTGCCATTCTTGTCTCCTGCGCCGAAGCCGCAGGGTATCGACATGCCGGGCAGGCCGGCCAGGCTGGTCGACAGGGTGTAGATGTCGGCCAGGTAGTTCGCCACCGGGTCGTCCGTCTTGTCGCCCAGGTCCCAGGCGACGGTCGGCGCGACGGGGCCCATGATGACGTCGCAGACGGCGTCCGGGCCATTCAGCACGGCGTCGAAATCCTGCGCGATCAGGCGGCGGATCTTTTGCGCCTTCAGGTAGTAGGCGTCGTAGTAGCCGTGGCACAGCACATAGGTGCCGACCATGATGCGGCGCTGCACTTCCGGGCCGAAGCCCTGGGCGCGCGACTTCTTGTACATGTCCTGCAAATCCTTGTACTCGGCGGCGCGGTGGCCGTAGCGCACGCCGTCGTAGCGCGACAGGTTCGACGACGCTTCGGCCGGCGCGATCATGTAATAGGCCGGAATCGACAGGGCCGTATTCGGCAGCGAGATGTCGACCAGGGTGGCGCCCAGCTTTTCATACTGCGCCAGCGCGCCGCGCACGGCCGCTTCCACGTCCTTGGCCAGGCCCTCGCCGAAGTACTCGCGCGGCACGCCGATGCGCAAGCCGGTCAGGGGTTGCTCCAGGTCGCGCGAAAAATCTTCCGCCACGCCGCCCTGTTCCGGCGACAGGCTGGTCGAGTCGCGTTCGTCGAAGCCGGCCATGGCGGTCAGCAGCAGGGCGCAGTCTTCGGCCGAGCGGGCCATCGGGCCGCCCTGGTCCAGCGACGAGGCAAAGGCGATCATGCCGAAGCGCGAGACGCGGCCGTAGGTCGGCTTGATGCCGGTGATGCCGCAGAAGGCGGCTGGCTGGCGGATCGAGCCGCCCGTATCGGTGCCGGTGGCCGCTGGCGCCAGGCCGGCCGCGACGGCGGCGGCTGAGCCGCCGGACGAGCCGCCCGGCACGGCCGTTTTATCCCACGGGTTCTGCACGGCGCCGAAGGCCGAGTTCTCGTTGCCGGAACCCATGGCGAATTCATCGCAGTTGACCTTGCCCAAAGTGACCATGCCGGCCGCCTGGAATTTTTCCACCACGGTGGCGTCAAACGGGCTGGCGTAGTTGGCCAGCATTTTCGAGCCGGCCGTCGTGCGCCAGCCTTTCGTGACGAACAAGTCCTTGTGCGCGATCGGCACGCCCGTCAACGGCGTGGCCGTGCCGGCGGCGATGCGCGCATCGGCGTCGGCAGCTTGCGCCAGGGTCAGGGCACGGTCGACGTGCAGGAAGGTGTTCGAGTTGTCCGCTTCGATGCGGTCGAGGAAATGCGTCGCCAGTGCAACGGCGGAAATTTCCTTGTTCTGCAAAAGCGTGGACAGCTGTTTGATGGATTTTGTATGCATGGCGTTTCTATTTTGATATTCGGCAAGAAGGCGGGAACGGCGCAACGGCGTGTTTATTCGATAACCTTGGGCACCAGGTACAGGCCATCCTGTACCTTCGGTGCCACGGCCTGGTAGGCGTCGCGGCGATTCGTTTCCGTGGCGACGTCCTCGCGCAGGCGCAGGGCGATATTGTCCATGTGGGCGGCCAGCGGGTGGCTCAGGGGCGCCACGCCATCGGTATTGACGGCTTGCATTTGTTCGGCCAGTGCGAAAATCTTGTTCAATTGGGCCAAAGACGTGACGGCCTGGTCGTCGGCCATTTCAAGTTGGGCCAGGTGGGCGATGCGTTTTACGTCGGAGAGTGTCAGGGACATGGCGAATGGCGCGGAGTGCCGCGCATTAGTATTAAGTTGGCGTTTTGATAAAACGCGGGTATTTACTGCTATTTTGTTCACAAAAATCGAGGAATGCCGCGTAACTCGCGGCTGCAAGAGTCGCACTTTTCCATGGTTTTTGAGCAAATCGCATTCAAATTATAAGGTAGAATGGCGGGTTAATGCGTTGACGGCGCTGATGGACCGCTGCCGCAGCATAGAAAAGATTGCGCAAGCGCCAAGCGAAACCCGGAAAAATCGCCTCCACGGATTTTCAGGGTGCCTGAAAGCGCCCGCTTTGAAACTCCCCATAAACAGCTTTTGCGCAGCTCGATGCGCTACAGGACACTCATGTTTGGTTTTTTACGCAGGTATATCTCCACCGATCTGGCCATTGACTTGGGCACGGCCAACACCCTTATTTATGTACGCGGCCTCGGTATCGTCCTGGACGAGCCATCCGTCGTCGCCATCCGCCAGGAAGGCGGTCCGAATGGCAAGAAGACCATTCAGGCAGTCGGCAAGGAAGCCAAGCAGATGCTGGGCAAGGTGCCGGGCAATATCGAAGCGATTCGTCCGATGAAAGATGGCGTGATCGCCGACTTCACCGTGACCGAGCAGATGCTCAAGCAATTCATCCGCATGGTGCACGACTCGAAATTCTTCCGTCCATCGCCGCGCATCATCATTTGCGTGCCGTGCGGTTCGACCCAGGTCGAGCGCCGCGCGATCCGCGAATCGGCCCTGGGCGCCGGCGCCTCGCAGGTGTACCTGATCGAAGAACCGATGGCAGCGGCCATCGGCGCGGGCTTGCCCGTGTCGGAAGCGACCGGCTCGATGGTGGTCGACATCGGCGGCGGCACGACGGAAGTGGGCATCATCTCGCTGGGCGGCATGGTCTACAAGGGTTCCGTGCGCGTCGGCGGCGACAAGTTCGATGAAGCCATCGTCAACTACATCCGCCGCAACTACGGCATGCTGATCGGCGAACAGACGGCCGAAGCCATCAAGAAGGCCATCGGTTCGGCCTTCCCTGGCTCGGAAGTGAAGGAAATGGAAGTCAAGGGCCGCAACCTGTCCGAAGGCATCCCCCGTTCGTTCACCATTTCCAGCAACGAGATCCTCGAAGCGCTGACCGATCCGCTGAACAACATCGTCTCGGCCGTGAAAAACGCGCTGGAACAGACGCCGCCGGAACTGGGCGCCGACATCGCCGAAAAAGGCATGATGCTGACGGGCGGCGGCGCACTGCTGCGTGACCTGGACCGCCTGCTGATGGAGGAAACCGGCCTGCCGGTGCTGGTGGCAGAGGACCCGCTCACCTGCGTGGTGCGCGGTTCCGGGATGGCACTGGAACGTATGGACAAGCTCGGCTCGATCTTCTCCTACGAATAATCTGACAGAAGGGCCGGAACTTCAGTTTCCGGCCTTTTTTTGGTTTTGGCACCGGCGTTTGCCCGGGGCCCGCACGTTGGCGCACTGCGCCTGATTACTGGATGTCATGGAATACAGTCCTCCGCCACTTTTCAAACAAGGCGCCTCCGCCCGCGTCAAGATGATGGTGTTCGCCGGCATTTCTATCGCCCTGCTGCTGGTCGATTCGCGCATGCACGCGCTGACGGCCGTGCGCCAGGCCGTCGGCACCGTGCTGTATCCGGTGCAGATGGCGGCCCTGGTGCCGCGCGACGTGGCGCTGGGCGTCGGCAACTACTTTTCTTCGCTGTCCGCCCTGGAAAAACAGGTGCGCGACCTGAAGCACGAACAGATCGCCTCGGCGCAGATCCTGCAGCAGGCGCAACTCAACATCGTTGAAAACAACCACTTGCGCAAGCTGATGGAAGCGCGCGAGCGCGTGCCCGTCAAGACCATGATGGCCGAAGTGCTGTATGACACGCGCGACTCGGCCACGCGCAAGATCGTGCTGGACCGTGGCATCCAGCATGGCGTGGAACTGGGCCGCCCCGTGATCGATAATCTCGGCGTGGTGGGGCAGGTCACGCGCGTGTTCCCGTTCACCTCCGAAGTGACCTTGCTGACGGACGAAGAGCAGGCCATCCCCGTGCAGCTGCTGCGCAATGGCGTGCGCAGCGTGGCCATCGGGCGCGGCAAGTCCGGCACCATGGAACTGCGCTTCACGGCCCCCAGCGCCGACATCCAGATCGGCGACATCGTCATTACCTCGGGCCTCGACGGCCTGTACCCGGCCGGCCTGGCCGTGGCGCGCGTGACCTTGGTCGAGCGCAATGCGCATGGCCCGTTCGGCCGCGTGGTGTGCCAGCCGCTGGCCGGCATCGAACGCAACACCCAGCTGCTCATCCTGATGACGTCGCCCGAGATTCCGCCGCGCCCACCCGCTGAGGAAGTCAAGACGGGCCGCAAGATCGCCGGCAAGATGGCGCCGATCAAGGACCCGGCCAAGGAGCCTGCCGCCGCCGCCGCGACAGCCCCCGCCGCGAAGCCGCCCGCCAGCGCCGCGCCGAAACCGGCGGCGCCGGCAGGACCTGTACCAACGCCCGTAACAACGCCAGCACCTGCCGCCGTGCCACCGAAGGAAGCGACACGATGAACCGCCCGCATTACATCCTGCTGCCGGTCAGCCCCCTGTTCATCGGTTTTTCCCTGCTGTGCGCTTTTCTGCTGAACCTGCTGCCATGGGGGCAGTTCGTCGGCGTGCCCGATTTCGTCGCCCTGGTGCTGGTCTTCTGGGGCATCCACCAGCCGCGCAAGGTCGGCATCGGCGTGGCGTTCTTCATGGGCCTGATGATGGACGTGCACGACTCGACCCTGCTGGGCGAGAATGCGCTGGCCTATACCTTGCTGTCGTATTTCGCCATCATGATGCACCGCCGCGTGCTGTGGTTCCCCATCCTGACGCAGGCGCTGCACGTGCTGCCGCTGCTGCTGCTGACGCAGGCGCTGCAATTGCTGACGCGGCTGATCGTCTCGGGCCGTTTCCCCGGCTGGCTCAATTTCATCGAGAGCTTCGTCGCCGTCGCCCTGTGGCCTTTCGTGACGTGGATCCTGCTGGCGCCGCAGCGCCGCGCCGTGGACCGCGACCATAACCGGCCGATCTGACGGGCGCCTGCCATGACCGAACTGAAAAATACCGAGCGCGAACTGCATTTTTTCCGCATGCGCCTGACCATCCTGGGCGCGCTCGTCTTCGTCTGCTTTTCGCTGCTGCTGGCGCGCTTCATCTGGCTGCAGGTGATCAAGCACGAGGACTACGCGACCAAGGCCGAGGACAACCGCATCGCCGTGGTGCCCATCGTGCCCACGCGCGGCCTGATCCTCGATCGCAACGGCGTGGTCTTGGCGCGCAATTACTCGGCCTACACGCTGGAAATCACGCCGTCGAAATTGAGCGCCAGCCTCGATTCGGTGATCGACGAGCTGTCGACCCTGGTGCAGATCGACGTCAAGGACCGCCGCCGCTTCAAGAAGCTGCTGGAAGAATCGAAGAACTTCGTCAGCGTGCCGCTGCGCACGCGCCTGACGGATGAGGAAGTGGCGCGCTTCACGGCGCAGCGTTTCCGCTTCCCCGGCGTGGAAGTGCAGGCGCGCCTGTTCCGCCAGTATCCGATGGGCGAAATCGCCTCGCATGTGGTGGGCTTCATCGGCCGCATCAACCGCAATGAGGCCAAGGCGCTGGAAGAGGGCGAGGACGCGGCCAACTACAACGGCACCGACCATATCGGCAAGGAGGGCCTGGAAAAAAGCTACGAGAAGCAGCTGCATGGCACCACCGGCTACGAAGAAGTGGAAGTGTCGGCCGGCGGGCGCGCCATGCGCACCCTGTCGCGCACGGCGGCCACCCCCGGCAACAACCTGATCCTGTCGATCGACATCGAACTGCAGAAGGTGGTCGAGGAAGCGTTCGGCGAATGGCGTGGCGCGGCCGTGGCGATCGATCCGGCCACGGGCGACATCCTCGCCTACGTCTCCAAGCCAGGCTACGACCCGAACCTGTTCGTCGACGGCATCGACCAGCAAAGCTGGAACGAACTCAATACCTCGCTGGACCGGCCGATGGTCAACCGTCCCCTGTCGGGCACCTACGCGCCCGGCTCGACCTTCAAACCCTTCATGGCGCTGGCCGCGCTGGAACTGGGCAAGCGCACGCCGAGCCAGTCGATTTCCGATCCCGGCTTCTTCATCCTCGGCGGCCACACCTTCCGCGACGACAAGGTGGGCGGCCATGGCACGGTGGACATGCACAAGTCCATCGTCGTCTCGTGCAACACCTATTACTACCAGCTGGGCCGCGACATGGGCATCGACGCCATCCACGACTTCATGAAGCCGTTCGGTTTCGGCCAGCTGACGGGCATCGACCTGAATAACGAAAAGACGGGCGTGCTGCCGTCGACGGAATGGAAGCGCAACCGCTTCAAGACGCCGCAGCAGAAAAAATGGGTGGGCGGCGACACGATTTCGGTGAGTAACGGCTCCGGCTACAATTCCTACACGCCGCTGCAGATTGCCCACGCGACGGCCAACCTGGCCAATAACGGCGTGGTGATGAAGCCGCATCTGGTGAAGATCATCGAAGACGCGGCCACGCGCGCGCGCACCCTGACGGTGCCCAAGGAAAGCTACCGCATCGCGCTCAAGCAGGAAAACATCGACATCATCAAGCGCGCCATGGTGGGCGTGACCAGCGAGCAGGGCGGCACGGCCGCGCGCATCTTCACCGGCGTGCAGTACACGGTGGGCGGCAAGACGGGTACGGCGCAGGTGGTGGGCATCAAGAAAAACGAGAAGTACAATGCCAAGCTGCTGGCCGAACGCCTGCGCGACAACGCCCTGTTTACGGCCTTCGCGCCGGCCGACAAGCCGCGCATCGCGATCGCCATCGTAGTGGAAAACGCGGGCTTCGGCGCCGGCGTGGCCGCGCCGATCGCGCGCAAGGCGCTCGACTACTACCTGCTGGGCAAGCGCCCGAGCGACAAGGAAAAGGACACCACCAAGGTGCCCAAGGAAGATGTCGACGAAGTGCGCACCCTGGAAGAAATCACCGACGAGCAGGCCGCCCCGGCGCCGCCTGCCAGGCAATAAGGAAGCACATGCCCATTAACGAGAGGCGCTCGCTGTGGCGGCGCGCCAAACCCTACCTGGCGGTGTTCGATCCGCCGCTGATGATCATCATCCTGATGCTGCTGTGCACCAGCCTGCTGACCCTGTATTCGGCCAGCATCGGCATCCCCGGCAAGATCGAGGACCATTTGCGCAATATCCTGCTGTGCTTTTTCGTCATGTGGGTGGCGGCCAACGTCACGCCGCAGATGATGATGCGCATCGCCGTGCCGGTGTACACGGTGTCGGTGATCTTGCTGGTGGCCGTGGCGCTGTTCGGCACCATCAAGCTCGGTGCGCGGCGCTGGCTGCATATCGGCGTGATCGACATCCAGCCTTCCGAATTCCTGAAGATCGCCACGCCGCTGATGCTGGCCTGGTTCTTCCAGCACAATGCGGGCGCCCTGCGCTGGAAATCGTTCCTGATGGCGGCCGTGCTGCTGCTGGTGCCCGTGTACCTGATCGCGCGCCAGCCCGACCTGGGCACGGCGCTGCTGGTGGTGGCGGCCGGCTTTACCGTCATCTTCCTGGCCGGCCTGTCGTGGAAGGTGCTGGCCGGCTTGCTGATCACCTTTGTTTCCTGCCTGCCGATCGCCTGGTCGCACCTGCATGATTACCAGCGCGACCGCGTGATGATGCTGATCGACCCGACCAAGGACCCGCTGGGCAAGGGCTTCCATATCATCCAGTCCATCATCGCCATCGGTTCCGGCGGCATGACGGGCAAGGGCTGGACGCACGGCACGCAGGCCCACCTGGAATTCGTTCCGGAGCGCACCACCGACTTCATCTTCGCCGTGTATTCGGAGGAGTTCGGCCTGGTGGGTAATCTGATTCTGATGCTGATGTATTTGCTGCTGGTGGGACGGGGGATGATGATCGCCGCCAACGCCCCCAGTTTTTTCACTCGCCTGCTGGCAGGAGCGATAACTATGATTTTCTTTACGTATGCGTTTGTCAACATGGGCATGGTCAGCGGCATCGTGCCGGTGGTCGGCGTCCCCCTGCCATTCCTCAGCTATGGCGGCACCGCGCTGCTGACCCTGGGCGTCGCCACCGGCATCCTGATGAGCATTCAGCGCCACCGCAAGCTGGTGCAGACCTGATGCGGGCGCCTTTCGATACCTTCGCCACGCGCGGGCTGAGCCTTGTCGTCCTGCTGACCCTGGCCGCCTGCGGCACCGCGCCGCACAAGCCCGCATCGAACAACGTGCCGCTGCCCTCCGGCGGCAAGGTCAAGGTGCCCGTGCGCCAGGATCCCACCTTGCCGGCATTGCCGGCGGCCGGCTCCGGGCGCGGCGGCTACTACAAGGACGATGGCCCGGGCGACAATCCGCCGGCCAACCTGCGCGACGTGCCCGATGCGGAAGTGCGCAACGAGCCGTATTCGACGCGCTCGAACCGTCCCTACGTCGTCTTCGGCAAGACGTACACGCCGATCACCGACAACGAACCGTTCACGCAGAAGGGCACGGGCACCTGGTATGGCAAGAAATTCCATGGCCAGCGCACCTCGTCGGGCGAAATCTACGATATGTACAAGATGACGGCGGCCCACCCGACCTTGCCGATTCCATCGTATGCGCGCGTGACGAGCATCGACAGCGGTGAGCAGGTGATCGTGCGCATCAACGACCGCGGTCCGTTCCACGCCACGCGCGTCATCGACGTATCCTACACGGCGGCGCTGAAACTGGGCTTCCTCGGCAAGGGCAGCCACCAAGTGGTCGTGGAACGCCTGCTGCCGGCCGATATCGACGCCATCCTGGCGGCCCGCGCGGCACCCAAGCCGGTGCCGTCGGTGGTGGCCATCTCCATCGACACGCCGGTGGAAACGGGCGCCGTGGTGCAGCCGGAAGTGTCGTCGCAGATGCTGCCCGTCGATGCGACGGTGGCGATGCCGGCACCGGCGGCGCTGGCCAGCGGTTTCTATCTGCAGCTGGGCGCCTATTCGCGCGCCGACAATGCGGAATCGGGCCGTTCGCGCCTGGCGCCGTACGCGGCGGCGCTCGGTACCCTGGGCGTGGTGCAGGCCGGTAACCTGTTCCGCCTGTACGGCGGACCGTTTGCCAGCCGCGCCGAGGCGGCACGGGCGGCGGCGAATTTGCCGGAATCGACGGGCATCAAGCCCATCGTGATCCAAAGGTAGTTATTTACAAGTGCGCAGGTCTTGTTCCGGGAACTGCGCCTTGATCTTCTCGAGACGCGCGCGCGTGGCGGCGTCGAGGCCGCGGAACTGGTAGGCGAACTGCTTGCTGGCGCTGTAGCGCGGCGCGACGCGGGCGCTGTGCACGCCCTGTTTGTTGAGCGATGCCAGCTGGCTTTGCGCGCTCGTTTCCGACTTGAATACGCCCAATGAAATGCCCCAGCGCAGCGGGCTGCTTTCATTCATGATGAAGTAATTCGTCACGCCCAGCTGCTTCAATTCGCCGGCCTTGCGGTCGGCGCCTTCCTTGCTGCCTTGCGGCGGGATGTACACCATGTAGCTGGAAATGTCCTGGCCGGCCACGTTGCGGCGCGACTGGCGGTCGCCCAGGTCCAGCGCCGCCACTTGCGCTTCGAAGCGGCGCCCGTCGGCCAGCAGGAAATTGCCCACTTCCGTGCAGGCATACGTGGTCGGCGGCGTCGGCGTGGCCGCTGCCGGCTTCTCAGCTTCTTCGGCAGCCGGCGGCGCGGCGGGCGCCGTGGCCTGCTCCTGCGTCAGCAAGGTGAGCTTGCCCGCCTGCAGCTGGTTTTTCAGGCGCGCCGGTTCGCGCGTCTCGCTGCGAAAACTGCCCAGATAACCCTGGCCGATGGCCAGCACCAGCAGGTTGACGCCGGCCAGCAGCCAGAAGACGAATTTCAGCATACGTGGTTTCCTTGTGTTCCTGCAGCCCCGGCGCGCGCGGCCGCCTGCAGGCCGAGCATGACGATATTGTCCACCAGGTGCAGCGGCACCGCCAGCGCCAGGGCCGGTGCGATGCGCGCTGCGGCGCCGCCCGACAGCAGGCAGGCGCTGGCGCCGTGCATGCGCACGGCCCGTTCGATGGCGCCCGCCTGCGCCGCCAGGCAGCCGGAGAGGATGGCGTCGTCCGTATTGTCGGCAAAGCCGGCCGGCAGCATGGCGCCGCTGGCGATGTGCGGCAGCTGCGCCGTGTTGCGCGCCAGCGAACTGGCCATCAATCCCAGTCCCGGCAAGATCATCCCGCCGAGGAACACGCCATCGGCCGTGATGGCGTCGATGGTGGTGGCGGTACCGCAATTGGCGACGATGACGGCCTGCCCAGGCGCCAGCGCGTGCGCGCCGATGGCGGCGGCAAAGCGGTCGCAGCCCAGCTGCGACGGCGCGCGGTAGCCGTTCCTCAGTCCCGCCAGCTGCGGCAGCGAGACAAAGTCACGCGGCACGATCGGCAGCATGGCGCGCAGGCGCGCGCCGATGACGGCGCCCGCCACATTCGACAGCAGTGCCTCGCTGATGGCCAGTGGCGCCCACTGCGCGGCCAGGGTGTCGATCTGCGCATGCGCGACGGCGCCGCTGGCCAGCCAGCCGCCGGCGGCACTGTCGGCGGCGACGAGCGCCCATTTGATGCGCGTATTGCCGGCGTCGATCAGCAGCAGCATGCGCTTACTCCCCGGCCAGGCGCAAGGACACGTCGCCGGACATGACTTCCTGCAGGCCGCCATCGGTGCGCAGCAGCAGACGGCCCAGGTGGTCGACGCCGGCCGCCACGCCTTGCTGCAGCAGCTGGCCGTTGTCGAGGATTTTTACGTGCTGGCCCTGCCACGCATGCAGCAGGTTCCAGCGTTCCGCAAACGGCGCGAAGCCCGTGTCGTCGAATTCGGCCAGCACGCCTGCCAGGCGGCTCAATAGGGCCGCCACCAGGGTATTGCGCTCCATCTGCGCCAGCCAGGGCACGGCCGAGACGCTGCGCCCGATCTGCCGCTCCAGCGCATCGGGCATCAAGAGATTGATGCCGCAGCCGATCACGGCCCATACGCCGCCGCTATCGTCGCCCTGTGCCTGTTGCGTCTCGACGAGGATGCCGGCCAGCTTGTGGCCATCCTTGAGCAGGTCGTTCGGCCATTTCAGTTGCACCGGCACGCCCAGCGCCGTCATGCTTTCGGCCAGCGCCACGCCGACGGCCAGCGGCAGGCCGACCAGCTGGTGCAGCGGCCCCTTGAAGCGCCAGGCCAGCGAGAACATCAGGCTGGCGTCCGGTTGCGACACCCACGGCCGTCCGGCGCGCCCCCGTCCGGCCGTCTGCTGGCCGGCGATGCGCAGGGTGGGGCCGGCCAGGGTGGTGCAGCGCGCCAGCAGGTCGGCGTTGGTCGATCCCGTTTCATCGACCACTTCGATGGCAACGTGCGAGGCGCCCGTGGCGCAATGGGCGGCGATGGCCGCGCTGTTCAGGTCTGCGTGCTTCGTCATGTTGGTCTGTTCAGTTGCGCGCCTTGTGCGGCGCGTTGGCGAAGGCCCGGTCGTAGACGGCATTGGGCAATGCACGCAGCAGCTTGGCGACGACGCCCATCTGCCACGGGATCACGCGGTAGCTGTCGCCGTCGGCGATGGCGCGCGCGGCGCGCACGGCGAATTTTCCGGCCGGCATCAGGAAGGGCATGCGGTAGGCGTTATGGCGCGTCATCGGCGTGTCGATGTAGCCGGGCGTGATGGTGACGACCTTGATGCCCGCCGGTTTCAATTCCAGGCGCAGCGATTCGCAGTAGCTGATGACGGCCGCCTTCGAGGCGCTGTAGGCTTCGGCGCCGGGCAGGCCGCGGATGCCCGCCACGCTGCCGATGCCCACCAGGCGTCCGCCGCCCTGGCTTTTCATGGCGGCGATGAAGGGGGCGAAGGTGGCGACGGTGGCCGTGACGTTGATGGCGATGAGGCGCGCGAAGGCGTCGAGGTCTTCCGCGTGTTCGCTCAAGGTGCCGTACGATACGCCGGCGCTGGCGATGACGACGTCGATGCGGCCGGAATGGGCGATGAAGTCCTGTGCTGCGCCTTTCAGGGCGGCGTGGTCGCACACGTCGACGGCGTAGGCGCGGTGGCGTTCAGGGTGGGGCAGGGAAGCGATCAGGTGCCGCAGCGCGTCGCCGCGGCGGGCCAGTAAGCCCAGCTGGGCGCCCTGGCGCGCGTACTGCAGCGCCAGGGCGGCGCCCAGTCCGCTCGACGCGCCCGTGATGAAAACGCTGTGCATCAGGCGATGCCCGGGCGCGCCAGGGAAGTGGTCATGCTTATTTCTTTTCCGCTTTGGCTTTCGCGACCAGCACGTCCATCACGCTGAGCGCCTGGGCGTTCAGCTGCTCTTCGTTCTTGGCCGACTTGCTGCCCTGGTCGGCCTGCGAAGGCGAGGTGATGTAGCGGCCGTCGATGGCGATCATGGGCCAGAACGTCACGTTATAGCCCTGCATCATGGCGTCCGCGCGGCGCACGCGGGCCGAGACGCCCATCGAACGGTAGGTGTCGATGAATTTCTGGCGATCCACGCCCTGCTTGGCGATGAAGTCGAAGACGGCGTCGTCGGTGTTCAGGCGGTTGCGCTCCACGTGCATGGCGTGGAAGACGCCGGTATGCAGCTTGTCGACCAGGCCCATGGCTTGCAGGGTGAAGAACAGGCGCTGCTGCGGCGCCACGCTCTCGTCGCGCGACACGTGCACGCGCTTGAAGACGATGTTGTCGCCCTGTTTCTTGACCCAGGCCGCCAGCTGCGGTTCGAGCACGTTGCAGTGCGGGCAGTAATAGGCGAAGAATTCCGTCACTTCGATTTTCTTGCCCGATTCCGTCGCCTGCGGCGCGGGCAGGGTTTCGTATTCGACGCCGTTCTTCGGCTCGGCCGGCGAGGCGGACGCGCCCAGGGCGATGCTGCACAGGGCGGCGGCGAACAGGATCTTCTTCAGAAAACGCATGCTGGTTCCTTATTTTTGGTTGCGGACGACGGCGACATCGATGCCGTTTTCAGACAGTTTGGTGCGCGCGCGGTTCATCGCTTCGAGCTGGTTGAACGGCCCGATGCGCACGCGGTGCAGCACGCCGGCATCGGTGCTGCGGTCGCTGATGGCTGCTTCGAAGCCCAGCAGCGCCAGTTTGCCGCGCGTGCTTTCGGCGTCCGACATGTCATGGAAGGCGCCGGCCTGCAGATAATAAATCCATTTGTCGCTGGCTGCATCGGTCTTGGCCTCTTTCGCGTCGGCCTTGGCTTGCGGCGCGGGCGCTGCCGCCGGCGTTTTCGGCGCCGGCTTGTCTTTCAATGTACCGATCAATTCCTGCAGCGCGTCCGGCGGCGGTGCCTTCGGCTGCTGCGCGGTGGTGGGCGCCGGCGCCGGCGCGGCAGGCTGCGTCGGCGTGACGATCTCGCGCGGCTCCTTGGAGAAGTCGCGCGCCGCTTCCTTGGCCGCTTCCTTGTTGCCGTACATCGGCTTGTTCGGGTCGGCGATCTGGCCGGCCGTCGGTTCGGCCGACTTGCCGGCCTTGCCTGACTTGTCGGTGAAGGGCGAGGCGCCCTTGGTGATCACCAGGGCGACCACCACGGCGATGCCCAGGCCGATGACCAGGCCGATGATGATGCCGACCAGGGTATTGCCCTGCTGGCGCCGGGTCGAAGAGAAGCGGGAAGCATGATTCATTGACGGTTAGACCTTCGCGATTACATTTTGTTTGGCGCGGACACGCCGATCAGTGCCAAGCCGTTGCGCAATACCTGGCGCGCGGCGACGACGAGGGCCAGGCGGGCCATCTTGACGGCTTCGTCCTCGACCAGCACTTTTTCGGCGAAGTAGAAGCTGTGCAGGTTGGCGGCCAGGTCGCGCAGGTAGAAGGCGACCTGGTGCGGTCCCAGTTCCGCTTGCGCGCGCGCCAGCGTTTCCGGATAGGCGGCCAGGGTCGCCAGCAGGGTCGCTTCCGTCGGCGCCGTCAGCGGGGACAAGTCCACGCCGGCGACCGTGCTTTCATCGCCGCCCCAGTTTTCCAGGATGCGGCAGATGCGCGCATGCGCGTACTGCACGTAATAGACCGGGTTTTCATCGGTGGTTTTCAGCGCCACGTCGACGTCGAAGACGAATTCCGTGTCGGCCTTGCGCGAGATCAGGAAGAAGCGCACGGCGTCGCGGCCCTTGGCGATGTCGCCGCCGCCCGACCATTCGATCAGGTCGCGCACGGTCACGTAGGAGCCGGCGCGCTTGGAAATCTTGACTTCCTCGCCGTCCTTCATGACGGTGACCATCTTGTGCAGCACGTAGTCGGGGTAGCCTTGCGGGATGCCCATGTCGACGGCCTGCAGGCCGGCGCGCACGCGCGCGATGGTGCCGTGGTGGTCGCTGCCCTGGATATTGATGGCCTGCACGAAACCGCGCTGCCATTTCACCAGGTGATACGCGACGTCGGGCACGAAATACGTGTAGGTGCCGTCCGTCTTGCGCATGACGCGGTCCTTGTCGTCGCCGAAGTCGGTGGTGCGCAGCCACAGCGCGCCATCCTGTTCATACGTGTGGCCGGCCTTGATCAAGGTTTCGACGGCGCTATTGACCTTGCCGTCCGCATACAGCGACGATTCGAGGTAGTAATTGTCGAACTTCACGCCGAAGGCCTGCAAGTCGATGTCCTGCTCGTTGCGCAGGTAGGTGACGGCGAACGGGCGGATCGAATCGATGTCTTCCACGTCGCCGTTGGCCGTCGCCGGCAAGCCGTCGCTGGCCGACACGGTCTTGCCGGCCTTGAAGTCATTGGCGATGTCGGCGATGTAGTCGCCGTTGTAGGCGGACTCGGGCCATTCGGCGTCGCCCGGCTTGAAGCCGCGCGCGCGCGCCTGCACGGAATTGGCCAGGGTCTGGATCTGCACGCCCGCGTCGTTGTAGTAGAACTCGCGCGTCACCTGGTAGCCTTGCGCGTCGAACAGCGAGGACAGGGCGTCGCCCAGGGCCGCCTGGCGGCCGTGGCCCACGTGCAGCGGACCGGTCGGGTTGGCCGAGACGAATTCCAGGATGACCTGCTTGCCGGCGCCTGCCGTGCTGCGGCCATAGCTGCCGGCTTCGCTCAAGATGGTGTTTACGACGGCCTGCTTGGCGGCGGCGGAGACGCGCACGTTGATGAAGCCGGGACCGGCGATTTCCACTGCCTCGATCAATCCCTTGCCGGCCGGGTTGGCCAGCACGGCCGTCACGATGGTTTGCGCCAGTTCGCGCGGGTTCTGTTTCAGCTGCTTGGCCAGTTGCATGGCGATATTGCAGGCGACGTCGCCATGCGATGCATCGCGTGGTCGCTCGAGCACCACGGATGGCGTCAGCGAAGTGCCGGCCAGGACGGGAGCGAGGGCGGCCTGGAACAGGGCGATGATTTCTTGTTTCTGTTGGGCGAGCATGAGCGGGATGGCGGTGGAACCGCGTTAAGAATGAATAGAATGAATCAAAAAGCAAAACGGACGGCAAGTACCCAAGCCGCCCAGACTGCGTTAATTATACTGGTTTGCCGCCGGGAACAATACGCTTGCCGGCAAGCTTCCCGTGTCGGCGCATTTCACGATATTATCAGGACAGCATGCCCATGTTGGTGCGCGAAAACATCAGCGTGGTGCATTCTGCTTGTATATATGCGGTTTTTTGCCGCAATTTACAGGTATCGCTGCAATCGCTTGGGCCAGAGGGCGCCACAAACGCTACAATCGACCCTTTATTGATGACGCGCGGCCGCGACTTTGCCACCATGCAGCCCGCCGCGCGCAGCCACACCGGATAACTATGAACAAGCGCCCCACGCTGAAATTGAAAACCAAGCCGGCGCCAGGCCAGGCGCCTGCCGCACCGAAATTGCGTCCCAGCTACCATCCCGACCTGAAGCCCGTCTTGCAGCCAGGCTTCCAGCCCGATTTGCGCGCCGACTCGCTGGCGTTTTGCCTGCTGGGCGCCGCCAATGCCGTGGCGCAAGTGCGCACCGGCACGGCCCTGCCGCAGGCGCTGGCCAAGGTGTTTGCGCAATCGAACGCCAGCCCGCAGGCGCGCGGCGCCATCCAGGATATTTCCTACCGCACCATGCGCCAGCTGGGCCGCAGCGAAACCCTGGTCGGCCTGATGACGTCGAAGGCGCCGGAGCCGCCGATGCTTGCTGCCCTGCTGTGCTGCGCGCTGTCCTTGATGTCGGCCGAGCCGGGCGAGCAGCCGTACGAAGAATTCACCGTGGTCGACCAGGCTGTCACGGTGGCCACCTCGCATCCTGACCTGGCGCATGCCAAGGGCATGGTGAATGCCGTCTTGCGCCGATTCTTGCGCGAGCGCAAGTCCTTGCTGGAGGCAGCCCTGCAGCAACCTTTGGCGCAATGGAATTATCCGCAGTGGTGGATCGATTCGCTGCGCCTGGCCTATCCGCGCGACTGGCAAGCCATTTTGACGGCCGGCAATGCCGTGCCGCCACTGACCTTGCGCGTGAACCGCCGCAAGAGCACGGTCGAGGCGTATCTGGCCGTGCTGGCTGATGCGGGCATTGCCGCGCGCCAGGTGGGACCGTTCGCCGTGCGCCTGGACAAGCCGATCGGCGTGGCGCTGATTCCCGGCTTCGAGCAGGGCGTCGTCTCGGTGCAGGATGCCGGCGCGCAACTGGCCGCGCCGCTGCTGGACTTGCAGGACGGCATGCGCGTGCTCGACGCCTGCGCGGCGCCGGGCGGCAAGACGTGCCACATCCTGGAGCTGGCCGACGTGCAGGTGACGGCCATCGACGCGGATGCCAAGCGCCTGCCGCGCATCGCGGAAAACCTCGAGCGCCTGGGCCTGGACGCCACCCTGAAGGCGCAGGATGCGCAATCGAGCGCGTGGTGGGACGGCCAGCAGTACGACCGCATCCTGGCCGACGTGCCGTGCACGGCCTCGGGCATCGTGCGCCGCCATCCCGATATCCGCTGGTTGCGCCGCAAGGGCGACGCGTTCCAACTTGCAACACTTTCATCCAAAATTCTGGACAACCTGTGGCAGATGCTGCGCCCCGATGGTAAATTGCTGTTCGTGACTTGTTCATTGTGGCCGCAAGAGTCCGAGGCACAGGCGGCGGCATTTGCGGTGCGCAATAATGCGACCCGATTGACAGCGCCTGGCCAGCTGTTGCCAACTGGCAGCGCGGAGCAGGACCACGACGGTTTGTTCTATGCGCTATTCCAAAAAAATGCGGCTTGAGCGATTCGTCGAACCTTTTCCTACGGACACTACCGGCTCACTTGTGACAACACGACTCTTCCGACTCCTGGCCCTGCTGCTGATGCTGGCATGTACCATGCCACGCGCGCATGCCGCCGACATGGTCGAGATCACCCGTGCCTACATCGAGGCTAGCGAAGAGGGCTACAAGCTGGCCGCCACATATTCCTTCGAGCTCAATCACGACCTCGATGATGCGGTACAGCATGGCGTGCCGCTGTATTTCACGACGGAAATCGAACTGACCCGGCCTCGCTGGTATTGGTTCGATGAAAAAGCCATCGTGGCGCGCCAGACCAGCAAGCTGTCATACAACGTGCTCACGCGCCAATATCATGTGTCGGGCGGCGGCTTGCAGCAAAGCTTTCCCACGCTCGACGATGCACTGTTCCTGATCCGCCGTCCCAGCCGCTGGCTGGTGGCGCGGCGCGGCGAGCTGAAAGTGGGGCAGACGTATAACGTCACCTTGCGCATGGGCATGGACCGCGACTATCTGCCCAAGCCGATACAGGTCAATGCCTTCAATAACAGCGACTGGCGCCTGGCTTCGAATAAAAAAACCTTCTTGTATACGGCGGAGTAGTGAGTCAAGCATTGCGCTATCTGCTGGTGGTGGGCGGCGGCATAGTCAGTATCCTGCTATTCCTGCTGGCGTCGGCTTCCGACAATTCCGGCTTTTTCGACCGTTACTACACCTGGCTGCTGGGCCTGAACGCGGCCGTGGCCGTGTCCCTGCTGGCGCTGGTGGGTATTTCCCTGGCCCGCCTGTATGCGCGCTACAAGAGCGGCAAGTTCGGCTCCAAGCTGATGACGCGCCTGGTGATGCTGTTCGCCGCCGTCGGCATCCTGCCGGGCCTGGTGATTTTCCTTGTTTCCGTGCAATTCGTCTCCCATTCCATCGAATCCTGGTTCAACGTCAAGATCGAAGCGGCGCTGGAATCGGGGATTGAGCTGGGGCGTGCCGGCCTCGATGCGGCCCTGGTCGAGCTCGACCACCGGGGCCGCAAGGCCGTCGACGAAATGGGCTCCGACCCGGTGGCCGGGCCGGCCGTGCTGACCAGCCTGCTGCGCGAAGAGGGCATGCAAAATGTCATGCTCGTCAGCGGCGACGGCGTGCTGCTGGCCAGCGCCGGGCCGCACAGCGCGGCCGACTTGCCGACGCCGGCCATGCTGGTGCAGGCGGCCTTGCCGGCCGGCTATGCCTCCGCTGAAGGGGGCCTGGAATTGCATGACGATGGGACGGAGTCGGGCGGCGGCGGTTTCCGCTCGGGCTTGCCGGCGTCGCTGGAAACGGCGGCCAGCCTGCGCCTGCGGGTGCTGGTGGCCGTGCCGGGCCCCTCCGTCTCGCCCCGCTATTTGCAACTGCTGCAGGCGGTGCCGCCCAAGCTGGCGACGAATGGCGAAGTGCTGCGCGCCGCCTACAGCGAATACAAGGAACGTTTCGTCGCGCGCGTGGGATTGCGCAAGATGTACATGGAAATCCTCACCTTGACCTTGCTGCTGGCCATCTTTGGCGCCATCGGCAGCGCTTTCCTGATCGCCGGCAACCTGGCCCAGCCCCTGCTGCTGCTGGCGGAAGGCACGCGCGCCGTGGCCGAGGGCGACCTGTCGCCGCGTCCCATCGTCGCCACCAAGGATGAACTGGGTACCTTGACGCAATCGTTCAACATCATGACGCGCCAGCTGCTCGATGCGCGCACGGCCGTGGAAAGCAACCGCGCCGCGCTGCAAAACGCCAAGGCCCACCTGGAATCGGTGCTGGCCAACATGTCGGCCGGCGTGATGGTGCTCGACGGCGATTTCAAGCTGGTCACCTGCAACGAGTCCGTCGAGCGCATCCTCCAGCATTCGGGCATGAGCATGGTGGGCCAGCCGCTGGCGCAGATTGCCGGAATGGAAGAGTTTGGCGGCGCCATCATCAGCGCCTTCACGGCGCAAAGCGCGCAATCGGCGTCGGGCCGGCAGCAGCGCCTGCACTGGCAGCGGCAAATCGAGATTCCGCGCCGCCTGGGCAGCAGTGCCGACGAGCATGACATCACCTTGCTGGCGCGCGGCTCGCGGCTGCCGCTGGAGTCCGGCAGCGGCTACATCGTCGTGTTCGATGATATTTCCGACGTGATATCCGCGCAGCGCTCGATCGCCTGGGGCGAAGTGGCGCGCCGCCTGGCGCATGAAATCAAGAATCCGCTCACGCCCATCCAGCTGTCGGCCGAGCGCCTGCAGATGAAGCTCGAAGACAAGCTGGAGCCGCGCGACGCCGAACTGCTCAGCCGCGCCACCACCACCATCGTCAAGCAGGTCGATGCGATGAAGCGCATGGTCGACGATTTCCGCGACTATGCGCGCACGCCGCCGGCCGTGCTCGTTCCCCTGCGTCTGAACGAGCTGATCGAAGAGATACTGAACCTGTACCTGCGCGGCGACGATGGCGACATCATCCACCCGCAGCTGGCGCCGAATCTGCCGATGGTGATGGGCGATCCGACCCAGTTGCGCCAGGTGATCCATAACCTGCTGCAGAACGCGCAGGACGCCATGACCGACCTGCCGCCGGACTCGCCGCATCCGCGGATTGACGTAAGGACGGAAGCAATTCATTATCGCAGTGCGGACGGCGGCGTGAATATCGCCGTACGGCTGGCCATCACCGACAATGGTCCTGGTTTTGCGCCAAAAATCCTGGCGCGCGCCTTCGAACCCTATGTGACCTCAAAGGCGCGCGGCACGGGATTGGGCCTGGCGATGGTAAAGAAAATTATCGATGAACACGGCGGACGCATCGATATCGAGAACCGGGTCGACGGCAATGGCGCTTCGGTGGTCATTTTGCTGTTAAAGTTAGCTCCCGACACTCGTGCCCAGGAATTCCTGGCGTGAGGGTCTGGTTTAGTATTTAAAACACTAATAAAATCATAGTTGTCCGCCGTGTACATCTTGTGCGCGACGGCCGGCGAAATGAGGAAGGCAAGACACGAATGGCAAACATACTCGTAGTGGATGATGAAATGGGTATCCGTGAGTTGCTCTCGGAAATTCTGGGCGACGAAGGACATGCTATCCAGCTGGCCGAAAATGCGCAGCAGGCGCGCGAAGCGCGTGCCGCCGGTGCGCCGGATCTGGTATTGCTGGATATCTGGATGCCCGACACGGATGGCGTCACCTTGCTCAAGGAATGGCAGCGCGATGGCTTGCTGACCATGCCGGTGATCATGATGTCCGGCCACGCCACCATCGATACGGCGGTCGAGGCGACGCGCATCGGCGCCATGAACTTCCTGGAAAAACCGATTGCCCTGCAAAAACTGCTGAAGGCAGTCCAGCAAGGCTTGACGCGGGCACAGGAAACCGTGCGCGCGCCGAGCGTGGCGCCGCGCCCCGTGGCGCCCGTGGTGGCCGAGGAAAGCAGCCATCCCGTGCCCAGCTTTGGCGGCAGCGCGCCGCAACAGCTGATGGTGCGCCCAGGCATCGCCGTACCGGCGGTGGCCGAAGGCCATGGCTACAACCTGTCATTCGACTTGCCGCTGCGCGAGGCGCGCGACGCCTTCGAGCGCATGTATTTCGAACACCACCTGGGCCGCGAAGGCGGCAGCATGACCCGCGTGGCGGAAAAAACGGGCCTGGAACGCACCCATTTGTACCGCAAGCTGAAACAGCTGGGCGTCGAACCGGGCAAGCTGGCCAAGAAAGGCCTGTGACGGCATCCGTGCGGCGTCCGACGCCGCTGACCCTGGTCAGCGGTGGACGCGCCGCCGGGCGCGAGGCGGCCATCGCGCAAGCCTTGCAGCCTGGCCAGCCGGCCGCCGTGATTCTCGAAGGCCTTGCTGACGGCAACGCCATCCTGGCCGACCTGGCCGAGCAAATTTCCCCTTCTCCATCGTTTCCACTGCAACTGTTGCGCATCGCGCCCGGTTGCCTGTGCTGCAGCGGCAATCTCGTATTGCGTGTAACATTAAATCGTCTGCTGCGCCATCCACCCGCGCGCCTGTTCATCAGCCTGGCTGACGCCTCGCATATCGAACAGCTGCGCACCTGGCTGACGGCCAGTCCCTACGATGTCCTGCTGGCGCTGGAACCAGACCTGCTCGTTTCCTGAACGTGGTTGCCTGACGGTATTACCGCAGTCGCAGTTTGCATCTCGTTACAACTCTGTAGCCCGCAGGGTGGCCTGGCCGCTTGAAATGGCGGCGTGGGAACCCCACCTCTGTCCTGAAACCGCAAGAGTTTCTCTTGCTTGAGCGAAGGATGCAAAATGAACCTGATCTATAACAGCGAGCAATACAGCGTCGTGGAATTCGGCGCCGACGTCGACCTGGAAGCCCTGCGCTTCGGCGGCTATGAAATCGTCGACAAGGGCGGCAAACGCGAGACTTTCATCGCGGGAGTCCTTGCCCAGCATTTCCGCCGCGACGTCACGGAGCTGATCGCCAGCGAACCCAGCATGGAAGAGATCGATGAATTTTTGGGCAGCTATGATTCCCTCATGAGCCAGCCGGTCCTGTTGCACTGATTCTGGCTGTCTGATGGCGATCGCCGCCATACCAATCCGCCTGGCGGCATGGTATGGTGGCCGTGTTATCCCGCTGCAAACAGACCATGTGCCAACTTCTCGGAATGAATTGCAATGTCCCTACGGACATTGTCTTTAGTTTTACCGGCTTCGCCATGCGCGGCGGCCAGACCGATACCCACCATGACGGCTGGGGCATCGCCTTTTTCGAGGGCGCCGGCGTGCGCCATTTCGTCGACCACCAGGCGGCCATCGCCTCGCCCGTGGCCGAACTGATCAAACGCTATCCCATCAAGTCGCGCAATGTCATCGCGCATATCCGCAAGGCGACTCAGGGCCAGGTGGCGCTGGAAAATTGCCACCCCTTCGTGCGCGAACTGTGGGGCCGCTACTGGGTCTTTGCCCATAATGGCGACTTGAAGGAGTTCCATCCCGTGCTGACGGGCAGCTACCGCCCCGTCGGCTGCACGGACAGCGAGCTGGCCTTCTGCTACCTGCTGCAGGAATTGCACGCGCGCTTTGGCGATGCTCCGCCGGCCTTGCCGCAACTGCATGCCGCCCTGGCGGAGCTGTTGCCCGGCATCGCGGCCCACGGCACGTTCAACATGATGCTGTCGAGCGGCGAGGCGCTGTTTGCCCATTGCTCGACCAGCTTGCACTATCTGGTGCGACAACATCCGTTTCCAACTGCTAAACTCTCCGATGAAGACCTGAGCGTGGACTTTTCCCAGGTGACGACGCCGCAGGACCGCGTGGCCGTGATCGTTACCCAGCCGCTGACGACGAATGAGCAATGGACGGCGTTTGCGCCGGGCGAATTGAAATTATTTGTCGACGGGGTGGTGCAAGACACGCCAGCGGCCTAATTTGTTGACGACAATACGCTGGATTGCTGCCAAAATACCCACAGCGCGGGCGAAATTCAGCTAAAGTATTGTCAATAGTGAACCTTGATGCGGGCGCCGCGCGGCCGGTGTCACTCGACGTGATTGATGAAGAGTTAATGATCGATATTTCCAGCAACGACATCACCCCGAAACCCTTGCGCGTGCGCGAGTTCTATCTGGGGCGACAACCTATCCTCGACCGCAACCAGGCCCTGTTCGGCTATGAGTTGCTATTCCGCAACGCTCCGGTCGGCCCCGCCAACATTACCAGCGACCTGTCCGCCACGGCATCCGTGATCGCCCACGCTTCCCAGCTGGGCATGGAAAAGGTCATCGGCGACGCGCTCGGCTTCGTCAACGTCGATGCCGACGTGATCATGAGCGACATCTTCGTCTTCCTGCCGCGTGAAAAAGTGGTGCTGGAAATCGTCGAATCGATGCCCGTCACGCCGGAAGTGCGCGCACGCATCAGCGAACTGGTGGGCCATGGCTTTACCTTCGCGCTGGAAAACGTCGTCTCCGATACGTCGCAAGTGCAGGAGCTGTTGCCGTTGGTGCAATACGTCAAGATGGACATGAGCACGGTCGACCCGAAAGTGCTGGCAGCGCTGGCGCCCCGTTTCAAGCAGGAAAACAAGAAACTGGTGGCGGAAAAGGTCGAGACGCGCGAAGAATTCAAGTCGGGCCTGGACCTGGGCTTCGATTATTTCCAAGGTTATTACTTTGCCAAGCCCGCCATCATGACGGGCAAGAAGCTGTCGCCGTCGCAACTGGCCGTCATGGAACTGATGACATTGGTGACGTCCGATGCCGACAACATGGACATCGAACGCGCCATCAAGCGCGACGTCTCGCTGGCCCTGAACCTGTTGCGCCTGGTCAATACGCCGGCCGTGGGGGCGCGCCAGCGCATCGATTCGCTGAGCCAGGCCGTGACCGTGCTGGGCCGCCGCCAGCTGCAGCGCTGGCTGCAAATCATGCTGTACGCGGAGCCAAGCAAGCGTGGCCATAGCATGACGCCGCTGCTGATGCTGGCCACCACGCGGGGCCGCCTGCTCGAATTGCTCGCGCATAAACTGCGCCCGAACCATGCCCATTCGGCCGATATCGCCTTTACGGTCGGTATCATGTCCCTGATGGATACGCTGTTCGGCGTGCCGATGTCGGAAATCCTCAGCCAGATCGAAGTCATCGACGAAGTGGCCGAAGCGCTGCTGTCGCGCGAAGGCTTCTATGGCGACCTGCTGCGCCTGGCCGAATGCATCGAGCGCATCGAAGACATGGAAGGCGAGATCGTGCCGACCTTGCGCGACCTGGCCATGTCGCCGGACGACCTGGTGGAGCTGGAAATGGCGGCCTATGAATGGAGCGATAACGTTGTCAGGTATGCGCTGTAGGTCGGATTAGCGCGGCCGTCAGGCCACGCGTAATCCGACAACATTGTTGGCGCGTTCTTCAAAAGCCCTGCACGGCATCGCCGTGACAGGGCTTTTTTGCGCCGCTACGCGGCGGCGCCGGGCCAGTGCTTGTGCAGCTCGGGGTCGGTACGCAGCTCCCACAGGGCCAGCACGGCGACGGCGATACCGACGATCAGCTCGTTCCACATGACGACGCGCTGATCGGCCAGCCGCAGCACCCACGGCGAGGCGGCGACCCAGACGCCCACCAGCAGGTTGACGACGACGGCCCAAAAATAGGTCTTGTACAGATCGAAGGCGGCCAGCACGGCGATGACCAGGCCCGAAACAAAAGCGTTGAGCATCTGCGGCGAGCCTTCGGGATAGGAAAAGGCCCAGGGCGAGACGAGCAGCCACAGGCCCAGCAACAGGATCACCTGATCCTGCCAGCGTTTCAGTTTGAAATTGGTTGCCATATATCCTCCTTGCCAGTTGGGGAACGGGCCGGAGCGGGCATGCAGCATGCCGGCCGGCATACTGCGTTAGTGCGCTGCGGCGCGCGAAAAGTTCCGCGCGCCTTGTGCTTATATTATGACAGATTGGGTGCCAGCCAGCGCTCCACGTCCTCGATGCTGGCGCCACGGCGCTTGGCCATGTCTTCCACCTGGTCCATGCCGATCTTGCCGACGACGAAGTATTTCGACTCCGGGTGGGCGAAATAGAAGCCGGAGACGGCCGCGCCGGGGAACATGGCATACGATTCCGTCAGCTGCATGCCGATTTCCTCGGCCTGCATGACTTCGAACATCTCTTTCTTGACGGTATGCTCGGGGCAGGCCGGGTAGCCTGGCGCCGGGCGGATGCCGACATATTCCTCGGCGATCATGTCGTCGTTGCTCAAGTGCTCATCGGGCACGTAGCCCCACAAATCCTTGCGCACGCGCTCGTGCAGGTATTCGGCAAACGCCTCGGCCAGGCGGTCGGCCAGCGACTTCAACATGATGGACGAGTAATCGTCGTGCGCATCCTCGAAGCGTTTTTCATACTTTTCGATGCCCAGGCCGGACGTCACGGCAAACATGCCGATGTAATCCTTCACGCCCGATGCCTTCGGCGCAATGAAGTCGGCCAGGCACTGGTTCGGACGCTGTACGCCGTCGACCACGGGTTTGACGCCTTGCTGGCGCATGCCGTAGTAGGTGAACGCCACCGTACTGCGCGTATCGTCCGTGTACACCTCGATATCGTCGTCATTGACGCTATTGGCCGGCAGCAGGGACACGACGCCGTTGGCCGTCAGCCAGCGCCCGTCGATGAGTTTTTTCAGCAAGGCCTGGCCTTCCGCGTATACCTTGGTGGCCGCGTCGCCCACCACTTCATCCGTCAAGATGGCGGGGAAGGGGCCGGCCAGGTCCCAGGTCTGGAAGAACGGACCCCAGTCGATATAGTTGGCCAGGGTGGCCAGGTCGACATTTTTAAATACGCGGCGGCCGATGAACTTCGGTTTCACGGGCGTGCAGGCGCCGTCGAACGGCACGAGCATCTTGTTGGCGCGCGCCTGCGCCAGCGGCAATATGGGCAGGGCCTTCTTGTTGGCGTGCTGCTCGCGGATGCGCGCGTAGTCGAGTTCGATGTCTTCCACGTATTTGTCGCGCTGTTCCGGCGTCAGCAGCGATTGCGCCACGGACACGGAACGCGAAGCGTCCGGCACGTAGATGACGGGGCCTTCGTAGTTGTGCGCGATTTTCACGGCCGTGTGGGCGCGGCTGGTGGTGGCGCCGCCGATCAGCAGGGGAATCTTGAGCATGCGGAAATGTTCGTCGCGCTGCATTTCCTTGGCGACATACGCCATTTCTTCCAGCGACGGCGTGATCAGGCCCGACAGGCCGATGATGTCCGCGTTTTCCACCTTGGCGCGCGCGAGGATTTCCGAGCACGGCACCATCACGCCCATGTTCACCACTTCGAAGTTATTGCATTGCAAGACTACCGTGACGATATTCTTGCCGATGTCATGCACGTCGCCTTTCACGGTCGCCATGATGATCTTGCCCTTCGGT
Organism: Janthinobacterium sp. BHSEK; assembly: GCF_056174685.1. Lineage (NCBI taxonomy): Bacteria > Pseudomonadati > Pseudomonadota > Betaproteobacteria > Burkholderiales > Oxalobacteraceae > Janthinobacterium > Janthinobacterium sp. BHSEK. The sequence continues at coordinate 12,757 of NZ_JBWBYV010000035.1, read as the reverse complement.
TTGGCGACGATGCCCGTACGCTGTTCTTCCAGCAGCTTTTCTTCCTCGATGAACGGAATCAGGTGGGCCACGGCCTGCTTCATCACGCGCGCCGATTTCACCACTTGCGGCAGGAACATCTTGCCTTGGCCAAACAGATCACCGACCACGTCCATGCCGGCCATCAGCGGCCCCTCGATCACGTGGATGGGGCGCCCGCCATTGTGCAGCAGCTGCTGGCGCGCTTCTTCCGTGTCTTCCACGATGAATTGCGTGATGCCGTGCACCAGCGCGTGCGACAGGCGTTCCTGTACCGTGCCTTCGCGCCAGGCCAGGGTTTGCGCCTCGGCCTTGCCACCCGCCTTCAGGGTGCCGGAAAATTCGATCATGCGCTCGGTCGAGTCTTCGCGGCGGTTCAGCACCACGTCTTCCACGCGTTCACGCAATTCCGGGTCCAGGTTGTCGTACACGCCCACCATGCCGGCGTTGACGATGCCCATGGTCATGCCGGCCTTGATGGCGTGGTACAGGAAGACGGTATGGATGGCTTCGCGGGCGGGATCGTTGCCGCGGAAACTGAACGACACATTCGACACGCCGCCCGAGATCTTCGCGTACGGCAAGTTTTCCTTGATCCAGCGCGTGGCATTGATGAAATCGACGGCGTAGTTGTTGTGCTCTTCGATGCCGGTCGCGACGGCAAAGATGTTCGGGTCGAAAATAATGTCTTCCGGCGGGAAGTCCAGCGCATCGATCAATAAATGGTATGCGCGGGCGCAAATCTCGATCTTGCGCTCGAAGGTGTCGGCTTGCCCCTTTTCATCGAAGGCCATGACGATGACGGCCGCGCCGTAGCGGCGGCACAGCTTTGCCTGGCGCAGGAATTCTTCCTCGCCTTCCTTCATGGAAATGGAATTGACGATGGCCTTGCCCTGCACGCATTTCAGGCCCGCTTCGATGACCGACCATTTCGACGAGTCGACCATGATGGGCACGCGCGAAATATCGGGTTCCGAGGCGATCAGGTTCAGGAAACGCGTCATGGCGGCCAGCGAGTCGAGCATCGCCTCGTCCATATTGATGTCGATCACTTGCGCGCCGTTTTCCACTTGCTGACGGGCAACGGACAAGGCTTCGTCGTATTGCTCGTTGAGAATCATGCGCGCGAACGCTTTGGAACCTGTGACGTTGGTGCGCTCGCCCACGTTGACGAACAGCGATTCGTCGTTGACGACGAACGGTTCCAGGCCGGCCAGGCGCAAGTCGTGCGACGGGGCCGGCACGGTGCGCGGGGTGTTTTTCGACAGCAACTCGCCGATGGCGGCGATGTGCTCGGGCGTGGTGCCGCAGCAGCCGCCCGCCATGTTCAGGAAGCCCGCGTCGGCAAATTCGCGCAGCAGGGCGGACGTGTCGGCCGGCAACTCGTCGAAGCCCGTGTCGCTCATGGGATTGGGCAAGCCCGCGTTCGGGTAGATGCAGACGAAGGTGTCGGCGATCTTGGCCAGCTCTTCCGCGTACGGACGCATCAGGGCGGCGCCCAGCGCGCAGTTCAGGCCGATGGTCAGCGGTTTCGCGTGGCGCACGGAATTCCAGAAGGCGGGCACGGTCTGGCCCGACAGGATGCGGCCCGAGGCGTCCGTGACGGTGCCGGAAATCATCAAAGGCAGGCGCACGACGCCAGGGTTTTGCTCGTAGTACAGGTCGATGGCGAACAGGGCCGCCTTGCAGTTCAAGGTATCGAAAATGGTTTCCACCAGCAGCACGTCGGCGCCGCCTTCCACCAGGCCCTGCGTCTGCTGCAGGTAGGCGGCCACCAGCTGGTCGAAGGTCACGTTGCGCGCGGCCGGGTCGTTCACGTCGGGCGAGATCGATGCCGTCTTTGGCGTCGGTCCCAGGGCGCCGGCGACGAAGCGCGGCTTGTCCGGCGTGGAATATTTATCGCAGGCGGCGCGCGCCAGTTTTGCCGCCTGGACGTTCATTTCATAGGCCAGGTGGGCCATATGGTAATCGTCTTGCGCGATCGTCGTGGCGCCGAAGGTATTCGTTTCGATCAGGTCGGCGCCAGCCGCCAGGTAGCGCTCGTGGATTTCCTGGATGATGTGCGGCTGCGTCAGGGTCAGCAGCTCATTGTTGCCTTTGACGAACAGTTCGCGCGCCCCGCTGTCGGCCGGCGCGGCGAAATCGATGAAGCGGCCGGCGGGGCCGCCACGGTAGGCTTCTTCGTCGAGCTTGTATTGCTGGATGATCGTGCCCATGGCGCCGTCGAGGATCATGATCCGCTGCGCCAGGATGGCGCGCAAGGTGGCTTCGGTCGGGGACATGGCGGGGATCACGGTATCGTTCATTTCATGCTTTCAATAGGCAAACGGGCGGCGGCGCGGCGACAGGACTGTACGGGGGCGGTTGCGGGCCAGCAGGATCAGCTGACGGAGAGTGCCGGCCGGGTAGGGCAGGCAGAAGGTGGCAATCGCCTGATTTCACCGGGTCTAAAATTATACGGCATCAGGCTGCTTTGGTTTTAAGCAAAAGCGGCCGTTCGTCCCACGGCAGGCCTTCTTGCAACACATCGCCTTGCACCGCACCGCCTGCTGAAAATTACATTCCTGAAAATCTTACTCAAAACGTTAATTCTTCCACCAAAATTGGCAGGAAGGCATGACGTCTAGGCTGTGGAAAAATTTCCACATTATTTGTGCCGGCTCAAGAAATTTTTAATGAATTGAATGGCAATAGCTGCAAAGGAAAATAATTTTGATTTAAGACAATACAGAGTGGCGCGGATAATTCCCAAAATAAAGCTTTTCAAACAGATATCTTAATTATTATCAAAACCAATTGAATCAAAAGCATTAATAGTTGTCTTTAGGAATCGAATTAACCCATAATATTGGTTCTTCGAAACTAAATTCTCACCAAAAGTCACCAATATGTCACATTTCTCTCGTGTCCTCCCCGGCATCGCGCTGCACCAACATGGTTGCCAGCCATGAAAAACCATCTGCTTGTGGCATTGTTTGTCGTGCTGGGCCTGTCCGCTTGCGGCGGGGGAGGCGGTGGCGGTGGCGATACGGTGGTGGCGACCACGTCGGGCAATCCTGCCGTGATTCCTGCCGTGACGGCCGTCTCGGCGGCGAACGTCGCCGTGGGCGGCAGCCTGGTGGTGACGGGCACGAATCTGAGCCGTGTGACGGCCTTCCAGGTCGGCGGCGTGACGGTCGCCAGCAGTGCCGTCAGCGACACCAGCGCGACCCTGGTCATGCCGGGCGTACCCGTCACGGGCGCCTTGAGCCTGGTCAGCGCCGGCGGCACGGCCGCCACCAGCTATAACGTGAACGTGTACCTGCCGCTGAGCGTGAGCAGCGTCGCGCCGGCGACGGGCGGTGTCGGTTCCAGCGTGACGCTCGCGGGCGGCGGCATGGGCGCCGTGACGGCGGTGCAGTTCGGCAATGGCGCGGCAGCAACGCCGCAAAGCCAGACGGCCGGCAGCGTGACGGTGCTGGTGCCTGCGGGCGCGGCAACGGGGCCGCTGACGGTGCGCGGTCCGTACAACGACGTCATCAGCAGCGACACGTACACGCTCCTGGCCAGCGTGGCGGTGACGTCGATCACGTCGGCCGTCAACGGCGCGACCTTGTCGGTGACGCTGCAGGGCAGCAATCTCGACCAGGTCAGCGCGGCCACGGTGGGCAGTACGCCAGCCGTCATCGTCAGCGCCAGCGCCAGCCAGTTGCTGCTGTCCGCGCCAGCGTCGGCAACGGGCAGCGTGATGCTGTCGGCCGCTTCGCGCATCGCCGTGAATGCGGGCACGGTGTCGGCCTTTACCTTGGGCAGCATTGATTTCGCGCAGGTACTGAACCTGAACGCCAGCGATGCAGCCTTGCGCCTGACGCGCGGCAAGTCGGCCGCCGTGCGCGTGTCCGTGCTGGCCATGCAAGCAGGCCAGGCCAGCCCGGCCGTGGTCTTGAATGCGACGGCCGCCAATGGCAGCAACCTGGGCAGCATCAGCATGAGCGGCCCATCGGTCTTGCCGACGGCGAAAAGCGATTACAGTTTCAACGGCAACTTCAGCGCCGTCCTGCCGTCAGCCTGGATCTTGCCCGGCGTGCGCGTGCGCGTGACGGCCGTGGGCAATGACGGTACGCAAGTGAGCCAGGAAGCGGCGCCCGTCGTGGCCAGCGCGGCGAAAATCCACCTGGTGCTGGTACCGCTGAGCACCGACGATGGCGTGGCACAACTGCCGGACGCCGAGGTGATCCGCACCGCGCTGACCCGCGTCTATCCGTATGCGGCGGAAAATATCAGCATCACCACGCGCGCCCCGCTGAGCGTGCCGGGCAGCAGCACGGCCGACAGCTGGTGGAGCACGACCCTGGAAACCCTGAACGGCAAGCGCGCCCAGGAAGATAGCGGCGCCTATTATTATGGCTTCGTGCCGAAAATGTCCTCCACGCGTGCCGCCGGCCTGGCCTACGTCAACCCGACTGGCAGCAACAACGCTTTCACGGCGGCCATCGGCCTCGATGCCAGGTTCAACAGCATTGCCTCCGTCGATCCGTTCGGCAACAGCTGGCCTGAATGGCTGACTACGCTTGTGCATGAGCTGGGCCACAATCATTCGCTCAAGCACGTCGCCTGCGGCGGCCCGACTGGTGCGGTCACTGACTATCCGTATGCGAATGGCGACCTGGGCCCGCAACCGCTGTACAACAGCAGCTATGCGGGCACCATCGGCCAGTTGAGCAAGGCAGTCTATGGCAGCACGCCGATGAAAGACGTGATGAGCTATTGCAGCGGCGCCTGGTTCTCCGACTACAGTTATGTGCGGGTGCAGCAATTCCTGGAAAGCCGCAGCACGCAGGTGACGGGCAGCAATGTGCTGGCCGCCAGCATGGCCGTGGCCGAGAATGGCTATCTGACCATTTCCGGCCGCATCACGCCGGCTGGCGTGGGGCTGCGTCCTGCCGTGGCCTCGTCGGTGCGCACTGGCGGCGGCGCCGCCAGCGGCAGCGGCCATGCGTATACCTTGCGCGTGTTGACGGCGTCGGGACAGACTATCGACTTGCCCTTCGATGGCGTCTCCGTGGCCGACCATGGCGGCAACGCCATGAGCCATTTCCGCGTCAGCTTCGCCAATCCGGGCGACATCAGCGACGTGCAAGTGCTGCAAAATGGCAAGGCTTTGGCCAAGCTGGAGCGCCCGGCGCGCCGCAGCAGGGCCGCCGCCAACGATGCCACGTTCGATGCGGTACAAAGCGGCGGCAAGCTGGCGCTGGTCTGGAATGCCGAAGCGGAACCCTACGCCGCCGTGCTGCACGTGGCCGCCGATGGCCGCAAGACGGTGGTCGCCAGTGACTTGACGGGTGGCAAAGCCAGCGTCGACGTGAGCGCCTTGCCGGCCGGTGGCCGCTTCGAGGTCAGCCTGTCGTCGTCCGTGGGAGGACGTTTGATGAAGGTGCAGCGCCGCTAAACCAGCGGGCTGGATGCAACAAGGGCTTGCCGTGGCAAGCCCTTTTTTTATGGCCGTCAACATGACGGCACGGTGCGTTCAAGCGAAACTATGCGAAACGCTTGCCTTCCAGCGGGAAGCCCTTGATGAACTCGGCCGCGGGCAGGCGCTTGCCGCCCGGTTTTTGCAGTTCCGTCAGGCGCAGCGAGCCATTGCCGCAAGCCACGACGATGCCGTGCTGGGCGTCGGCCGCCAGCACCTGGCCCGGCGCTTCCTTGCTGTCCGCGTCGAGCACCTCGGCGGTCCAGATCTTGATGGTGGTGCCATCGACCTGGCCGCAGGCGCCGGGGAACGGATTGAAGGCGCGGATCTTCAGGCCCAGTTCCAGCGCCGGCTGGCTGAAATCGAGCGCCGCTTCTTCCTTGGCGATCTTTGCCGCATAGGTGACGCCCGCTTCCGGCTGCGGCACGGCTTCCAGCGGCTGCTGCTGCATCTTGCGCAGGGTCTCGACGATCATCTTGCCGCCCAGTTTGGCCAATTTGTCGTGCAGGGTGGCGGTGGAGTCGCCCGCTTCGATGGGGGTGCGCTCGATGGCCAGCATGGGGCCCGTATCGAGGCCTTCTTCCATCTGCATGATGGTCACGCCCGTTTCATCATCGCCGGCCTCGATGGCGCGGTGGATGGGCGCGGCGCCGCGCCAGCGCGGCAGCAATGAACCGTGGATATTGATGCAGGGCTTGATGTCGAGCGTGCTGCGCGGCAAGATCAAGCCGTAGGCCGCCACCACCATCACGTCGTAGTCGGTGGCCAGCAGGCGTTCGTGGGCCGCCTTTGCCTCGGCGGCGCGCTGCGGGTCCTTGCTGTCCATGCGCAGCGACAGCGGCTGCAGCACGTCGATGCCATGCTGCTGCGCGTACTGCTTGACCGCCGAGGCGTGCAGCTGCATGCCGCGTCCGGCAGGGCGGTCGGGCTGGGTCAGCACCAGCGGAATCTCGAATCCCGCTTCGTGCAAGTCTTTCAGGGCCGTGGCGGCGAATTCAGGCGTGCCTGCGAAGATCACTTTCATAGCGTTCCTTGACGTGAGGTGCGCAGGCCCGGGCCGGAGGCGCCAGGCTGGCGTGGTGTTACGACTATTGTTGCTTAGTCTATCAGCAGCGGCTTAGAAACGACGGTTCTGTGCGCGCAGGCTCGCTTCGCGCTCGAGGCCACGGATTTCCTTGATCATCTTGGTCTTGATGCGGTTGCGCTTGAGCGGCGACAGGTATTCGACGAATACCTTGCCCAGCAAATGATCCATCTCATGCTGGATGCAGACGGCCAGCAAGCCATCGGCTTCCAGCTCGAACTGCTTGCCGTGGCGGTCCAGGGCGCGCACCTTGATGCGGGCCGGGCGCTCGACGCCATCGTAGACGCCGGGCACGGACAGACAGCCTTCGTCGTAGACCTGCTTTTCTTCGCTGGCCCAGGTGATTTCCGGGTTGATGAACACTTGCAGCTGGTTTTTCTCTTCGGTGATGTCGATCACCATCATCTGGATATGCGCGTCCACTTGCGATGCGGCCAGACCGACGCCAGGCGCGTCGTACATGGTTTCGGCCATGTCGTCGATCAGGGTTTGCAGGCGCGCGTCAAATTCGGTGACGGGCTTGGCGATCGTGTGCAGGCGAGGATCGGGGTAACGCAGGATATTTAATATGGACATACGGATTCGACTGGTTAAGGTGGGCGCCGGTGCGCCGGATTATTCATGCCGGGCCATGCGGACGATGGCAGGGCTATTTTATGCTGGGTACGCTACGGTTGGGCGCGTATGGCGCAACGGCGCGGCAGATGCGTTTGCCAGTGCGCTATTCGTTTGCTGCAAAGGGAAATTTTATCACAGACGCCCATGGCCCTGTGGACGGCGGGCCGTTTTGCGGCGCCATTGCACGCATCCTTGCGCGCGTCGGTATCGCGTGCGCGCCATGGCGCTAGCATGGGATGGCACAGTACACAACGAGGTTGTCATGCATGCAATCGCAACGACGGCGGACCCGGCCACGGAACTGGCGGGCTGGCTGCGCCTGCAGCATCTGCCCGGCGTGGGGCCGGTGGCGGCGCGCGCCTTGCTGGCCCGCTTCGGCTTGCCGCCGGATATCTTTGCCGCGCCGTTCGAGGCCTTGCGCGAGGTGGTGCCGGCCGGCGTGGCGCGCGCCATCGGGCAGCCGCCCAAGCCGGTGGCCAACAGCCAGCTGGCGCTTACCCTGCAGTGGCTGCAACTGCCTGGCAATGCCGTGCTGACCCTGGCCGATGCCGCCTATCCGCCCCTGCTGCTGGAAATCGCCGATCCGCCGCTGTTGTTATATGTGCGGGGGCGGGCGGAACTGCTGTCGCGTCCCGGCGTGGCCATCATCGGCAGCCGCAATGCCAGCGCGCAAGGCATGCAGAATGCGGCCGCCTTTGCCCACGCGCTGAGCATGGCGGGCCTGACCATCATATCCGGGCTGGCGCTGGGCATCGACACGCACGCGCACGAGGGCGGCTTGCGCGGCGCGGGCGGCACCGTCGCCGTGATCGGCACGGGCGCCGATTTGGTGTATCCACGACGCAACCATGATCTGGCGCAAAGAATTGCCGCAGAAGGCTGCATCGTCAGCGAATACGCGCTGGGCTTGCCCGCCATGCCGGGGAACTTTCCGCGCCGTAACCGCCTGATCAGCGGCCTGGCGCGCGGCGTGCTGGTGATCGAGGCGGCGGCCCAGTCGGGTTCCCTGATCACGGCACGCCTGGCCGGCGAGCAGGGACGCGACGTGTATGCCTTGCCCGGTTCCATCCATGCGACTTTGGCCAAGGGATGCCATGCACTCATCAAGCAGGGCGCCAAGCTGGTCGAATCGGCCGATGACGTGCTGCAGGAGCTGCAATGGCTGGGCGTCGTCCCCAGCGTGCAGGCCGCGGTGGAAGACGAACCGCCGCTGCTGGCCGCGCTGGGCCACGACCCGCACGATGCCGATACCCTGGCCGCGCGCAGCGGCCTGGCCATGGGTGAACTGATGGGGCAATTGCTGGCGCTGGAGCTGGCGGGCCGGGTGGAACGCTTGCCGGGAGGACTGTTTCAACGCTGCAAATGACAGCTTGTCACTTGTGTGGCGGCCTTGCCGCACGGGGGCGCTTTGTCGGTGTGCGCCCTTGTGCCTTAGCGAACTTAGCTGCTAGAGTAGAGCCATGTTCGATATCCTGGTGTACCTCTACGAGACTTACTATCGCCCCGATGCCTGCCCCGAGCCGGCAGTGCTGGCGCGCAAACTGTCGGCCGTCGGTTTCGACGACGTGGAGATTTCCGAAGCGCTCGTGTGGCTGACGGACTTGAACGCCATGGCAGGCGCCGAGCAAACCCTGACGGCCAGCTCCACGGGCACGCGTTTCTATGTGCAGCAGGAAAGCGACGTGCTGGGCACGGCCGCCATCGGTTTCATCCAGTTCCTGGAAAGCGCCAAGGTGCTCTCGCCGCTGCAGCGCGAAATCGTCATCGAACGGGCGCTGGCGCTCGACGAGGCGCCCGTCTCGCTGGGCAAGCTGAAAGTCATCGTGCTGATGCTGCTATGGAGCCAGGGCAAGGAACCGGACGCCTTGATGTTCGACGACTTGTTTGTCGACGACGAAGATCTCCCGCCGCGCCTGATGCACTAGTCGATAAACGCCCCTGGCCGCACCTGGCGCCGCTGCCGCGCCATCTCCCTTACTATATGCTGCGGCACCGCGTATGCCAGTCGATTGTGTTTGCGCTGGCGCATTCTTGCTTGCAGATAACTTGCCGAATTCTTCAATAGGCGCTTATCATTGGCCGCTTGACAAGACCACAAGTCACAAGGCCTTGCGCAGACAAAAGCGTCGGCGCCTGGCAATGCACTGTATGATGCGCATGCTGAAACTATCCTAGAGCATTTTTCGAGACCAAAAAATATGACAAAAACCCTCATCATCGCCGAGAAGCCTTCTGTCGCGAACGATATCGCGAAGACGCTTGGCGGCTTCACCAAGCACGATGAGTACTTTGAATCGGATGAATACGTCCTGTCGTCGGCGGTCGGCCACTTGCTGGAGATCGCCGTGCCGGAAGAATTCGACGTGAAGCGCGGCAAATGGAGTTTCGCGCACTTGCCGATGATTCCACCGTATTTCGCGCTGAACCCGATCGCCAAGACGGAAGCGCGCCTCAAAGTATTAAACAAGCTGATCAAACGCAAAGACGTAAGCACCCTCATCAACGCATGCGATGCGGGGCGCGAAGGCGAGCTGATTTTCCGCCTGATCGCGCAAAACGCCAAGGCCAAGCAACCGGTCAAGCGCCTGTGGCTGCAGTCGATGACGCCGGGCGCCATCCGCGACGGTTTCTCGCACCTGCGCAGCGACGAAGAAATGCTGCCGCTGGCCGACGCGGCCCGCTGCCGTTCGGAAGCCGATTGGTTGATCGGCATCAATGGCACGCGTGCCATGACGGCGTTTAATTCGAAAGAAGGCGGCTTCTACCTGACCACCGTGGGCCGCGTGCAGACGCCGACCCTGTCCATCGTCGTCGAACGCGAAGACAAGATCAAGAAATTCGTGCCGCGCGACTTCTGGGAAGTGCGCGCCGAATTCGTCTGTGCGGCCGGCATCTATGAAGGCCGCTGGCTCGACACGAAGTTCAAGAAGGACGAGAACGATCCCGAGAAGCGCGCCGAGCGCCTGTGGAGCAAGACGGCTGCCGACTCGATTGCCACCGCCTGCCGCGGCCGCCAAGGCATCGTCACGGAAGAGTCGAAACCGACTACCTCGATGGCGCCGGGCCTGTTCGACCTGACCAGCCTGCAGCGCGAAGCGAACTCGCGTTTCGGTTTCTCCGCCAAGAACACCCTGGGCCTGGCCCAGGCGCTGTATGAAAAGCACAAGGTATTGACGTATCCGCGTACCGATTCGCGCCACTTGCCGGAAGACTACATGCCGACCGTGCTGCAGGCGCTGGAAACGGTCAAGGAAAACAGCAACTACCACCAGTTCGCCAAGCAGATCATCGACAAGGGCTGGGTCAAGCCGAACAAGCGCATCTTCGACAACACGAAGATCTCGGATCACTTCGCCATCATCCCGACGACGATCGCGCCAAAGAATTTGTCCGAGCCGGAACAGAAGCTGTACGACCTGGTCACGCGCCGCTTCATGGCCGTGTTCTTCCCGCCTGCCGAATTCCAGGTCACCACGCGCTACACGGAAGTGTCGGGCCATCAGTTCAAGACTGAAGGCAAGGTCATGACCAATCCGGGCTGGCTGGCCATCTACGGCAAGGAAGCGTCGACGGACGCCGACAAGGAAAGCAATGGCAACGGCAACCTGGTGCCCGTCGCCAAGGGCGAGAAGGTGCAGACGGAAAGTGTCAGCGCCAACGGCCTGGTGACGAAGCCGCCCGCGCGTTTCACGGAAGCGACCTTGCTGTCGGCCATGGAGGGCGCCGGCAAGCTGATCGACGACGACGAGCTGCGCGATGCGATGGCCGGCAAGGGTCTTGGAACCCCGGCCACGCGCGCGGCCACCATCGAGGGCTTGCTGACGGAACGCTACCTGATCCGCGAAGGCCGCGAACTGATTCCGACGGCCAAGGCGTCGCAGCTGATGACTTTGCTCAAAGGCCTGGGCGTCAATGAATTGACGGCGCCGGAGCTGACGGGCGAGTGGGAATACAAGCTGTCGCAGATGGAAAAAGGCAAGATTTCGCGCGAAGAATTCATGCGTGAAATCGCGCAGATGACGCAAATCATCGTCAAGCGCGCCAAGGAATACGACAACGACACGATTCCCGGCGACTATGCGACGCTGGAAACGCCGTGCCCGAACTGCGGCGGCGTGGTGAAGGAAAACTACCGCCGTTTCGCCTGCACCAAGTGCGAATTCTCGATGAGCAAGACACCGGGTTCGCGCCAGTTCGAAATCGCCGAAGTGGAGCAATTGCTGAAGGACCGCACCATCGGCCCGCTGCAAGGCTTCCGCTCGAAGATGGGCCGTCCGTTCGCCGCCATCCTGCGCATCGTGCGCGATGAAGAGATCAAGAACTTCAAGCTGGAATTCGATTTCGGCCAGAACGACGAGAGCGAAGATGGCGAAGGCGTCGATTTCACGGGCCAGACGCCCGTGGGACCGTGCCCCAAGTGCAATGCCGGCGTGTACGAAATGGGCCTGGCCTATGTGTGCGAACACAGCGTAGCCAAGCCGAAGACGTGCGACTTCCGCAGCGGCCGCATCATCTTGCAGCAGGAAATCTTGCCGGAACAAATGGCAAAGCTGCTCAACGATGGCAAGACGGACTTGCTGCCGGGCTTTGTTTCGCAGCGCACGCGCCGTCCGTTCAAGGCTTTCCTCGTACGGGGCAAGGATGGCAAGGTGAGCTTCGAGTTTGAAGAGCGCAAGGCCAAGCCGGGCGCGAAGACCAAAGCGGCAGCTGCCGAAGTCGAAGGCGAAGAAGGCGCGGCGCCAGCGAAGAAAACGGCCGTCAAGAAAGCGGCAGCCGTCAAGAAGGCGCCGGTCAAGAAGGCCACGGCCGTGAAAAAGCCGGCCGCCAAGAAGGCGCCGGCGAAGAAGGCGGCAGCGGCGGAGTAATTGCGCGCCAGCCAGACAAAAGCCAGGGATTTCCCTGGCTTTTTTTACGTCCCGATTTGATGGGGCAATGCTCAGGCTGGCGGCGCGGCCGGCGCCACCAGGCCCATTTCCTTGAGTACTTCATGCGCCGAGCGGAAGGCGTCGATGGCCAGCGGCATGCCGCAATACACTGCGGCGTGCAGCAGCACTTCCTGGATTTCCTGCATGGAGGCGCCATTGTTGACGGCGCCGCGCACGTGGCCGCGCAGTTCCTGGACGCGGCCCAGGGCCGTCAGCATGGCGATCGTCGCCAGGCTGCGCGTTTTTAAATCCAGACCGTTGCGGCACCAGGTCGTGCCCCAGGCGTTGCGCGTGACGAAGTCCTGCAAGGGCGCCGTGAAGGCGTCCACCTGGGCAAAGGCGCGTTCGACAAAGGCGTCGCCCATTACTTGTTTGCGCATGCGCAAACCATTCTCGAATTGTTCATCCATGCCGCGCTCCCGTTGCTGTACGCTTTCGATACTAGCGAGCTGGCATGCGGTGGTCAAGCTTAGAGCACATTTCAGTAGGCATCCTGCTGGAACCATCGTGATGTTATGAAGTCCATGATTTTTCTGCAGGAGGAAAAATCATGGGCATGCTGAACAAGGACGATGGTTGGCGCTTGCCGGATGCGATGTGGGCGCAGTTGGAGCCGCTTTTGCCGCCACGCAAATCTCATCCGTTGGGTTGCCATAACCCGCG
>NZ_JBWBYV010000034.1:0-131474 GCF_056174685.1 Janthinobacterium sp. BHSEK | reverse complement strand
TTACCATATGCAATAGCTCTATTTGTCAGCACGGCACAATCTTCTGTCGGACCTACAGCACAGGCCGAAGTCAACAACGCATCCCGCTCCGCCGACTTTTTCGCCAAAGCTTCGGCGGTTTTACAAGACGGATCACTAGAGCTCTTGCAAGCAGCCCGTGCCGCATCATATTGCTCCTGCTCCGAATTTTTAATGCCTACCTTGTTGTGATTAAGGTAATTATTCGCCACCTCATTTAACGCGCTATTCGCCCCAGCGCCACCGCCGACCGCAGCCCCTACGGATGCACTAGCTGCCAACAACAATGCACTATGCAGTTCTTTAGGCAGGCCCAACTTAGCAATTTGCCCCGATAGGGCTTGGGTCGTCATTTCTGCTGCCCCCGCACCTAATGCCCCACCAGCCCCGCCGACGATACCACCAATTGCAGTATGCATAGCAGTCTTAGCAAAACCACCCTCCTTCCATGTTTCTGCCAGCTCCTTACTCTGCTGCAGTAACTCGGCTTTTTTGACAGGATCTTTTTCATCATTCGCTTGCTTCGCGAGTTCTTTTGATTCCGCCAAGCGTTTGTCGGCATAATCTCCCACCTCCTTCGCCGCCGCTGCCGCAAACGCCGCCGTCACATCCATCGTCGCCTGCAGCGCTGCCTTGTCAAAATTATTGCCAATCTTACCGCTGGAATCCACTCCAGTCGTCACATCTCGGTTCACACCGGCAATAGCTTCATCCGCTCCCTTGCCCGTCGCTGCACGCTGAGCCGCATCATCGGTGATGACCAGAGTGCCGCCACTGATGCCGCTACGCGTAGTACTGCTGGCGTTCTCGCTGAGCGCGACAATGGCAGGCAGGCCTGCGGTGGTGCCGCCTTTACCGCCAACATTGGTCAAATTCTTGTTCTCTTCGGTCTCCTTGCCCGCTACCGAAAAACCGCCCGACACACCCACACTGCTGCCCTTCGATATCGCATGGTTGGCAATGTCGCTATACGTCAGGGTTGCGGTGGTCAGACTGCTGTTCAGCTTGCCCGCCTGCGTGGCACTGATGACGGCGCCCTTCAAGTCCGTATTGCCGCCGACCTTGATCTGGAAGCCGCCATCGCCCGCCTTGATGCCGCTTTGCTCTTGCACGCTGGCATAGTCGTTGTGCATATTGCTCTGGCTATAGCTACCGCTGACGCTGGCCCCAATGCCCACCGTACCACTGGCGGAAATGCTCTGGCTCTTGCTGTCGAACTTGGCCTGGTCTTGCAAGCTTTCCAGGTTCAGATTGCCCTTGATGTCGCCAATCACCTGGTTGGCGCTGGCCACGGCGCCCTTGATGTTGGTATCGCCACCACTTGTGATAACCAGCTTATCGCCTGCATTCACATGGGTATTGAGCTGCGTCGTGCCGTCACCATCCTCATGCCCCTTGCTGCCGCTGACGCTGGCCGTGAAGCCGAACGAGGTGCCCTGTGTGCTGACGATCGCCTTCACGCCCACGGAGGCGCTCAGGCTCGAGCTCTTGCTGTGCTGGCTTTCCGTGTCCTGCGCGGCCAGCAGATTGACATTGTTATCCGCATGCAGGCGGATATCGTTCTTCGCGTTCAGGTCGCTGCCCAGGATATTGATGTTGCTATCCTTGCCGCCACCCAGGGCCGTGATGTTGATATTGTTGCCTGTCAACACGCTGCCGCTATGCGTGGTGCTAGCCGTGTTTTGCGTCTGGATGCTTTCCGAATGGCCCGCCGTCAGGCTGATGCTGATGCTTGGACCGCCTTCCTTCATCATGTCCTTGGCAGCGTCCTTGGCGGCCATGGCCGCCGTGGCCGCCGCCATGGCCGTAACGCGGCCATCCTTGGCCGTGCTGGCCGCCGAACTCATGGTTTGCAAGGTCTGGATGGCGCTGATCACGCTGCCGCCCAAAGCCAGGGTCAAGCCATCCTGCGTCGTCTTGACTTCAAATTTCCCCTTCTCATTGTCCTGGCCAGGCTTGATGGTGACGCTCTTGCCGATGATATCGAGATCGGTGGCGGCAAGAATATCGCTGCCGCCTATCGTCACGTTATTGCCGGCGACCATCGTCAGCGCGCCGCCCGTGGCGCCGATCGAACTGCGCGCCTCGCCGCTTTGCAAGGTGGCGTCACGCTCCTGGTCCACCGTGGTGGTCTTGGTGCCGTAGCTGAAACCGATGCCGCCGCCACTCATGAAACCGCTTTTCTTGGTACTGGAATGGTGCAGCTCGTATACGGTATTGGTGGCCGCGTCGATCGTGATGTTGTTACCCGCGAGCAATCGTGTCGCATCGTCGCTCAAGATGCTCGACCCCGTGACTTGCAGATCGCGTCCCGCCTGCACCGTCACGCTGCTGCCGCCAAGCGAAGTGCCGATCGCCGTGGTGGTATCGACCACGTCGTGCTTGGTCGTCGTGGTCTTGTTCCAGAATCCCTTCTTCGTCGATTTGCTGGCGGTATCGCTCACTTCGTTCTGGAAACCATTGACCAGGCTGATGTCATTGCCCGCCACCAGGCCCAAGGTGCCACCTGCCTGCACGTCCGCCGCGCGCGCCAGCAGGTCATGGCCCGCCTGCAGATTGACATTGCCGGCGCCCGTGATCTGGCTGCCTACCTCGCTGGTTTTGCTCTGCTTGCTGTAATTGTCTGCATTGCGCACGTTATCGTGCGTCGACGCGACGGCGACGGTGTTGAGGGTAAGGTTATTGCCAGCAATCAGGCTGGTCTGGCCATTTGCGCCGGCATTGGCGATGACGCCAGCGGTGAGTGTCATATCCCTCCCCGCCTGCGCAATCAAGGTATTGCCTTCGCCCGTGCCGGTGACGTACAGTCCGGCCACCTTGTCAACGACCGTGCTGCTGTCACTGATGGTTTTTCCGTCCCGCAGACGTACGCTGGAATCACTGGCGGTCGTCGTCACGAGGTTGATGTCGCGGCCCGCGCTGGCCAGCAGCTGCGTTTCGGCAACGACGCCACTCGCGCGGATATTGATATCGTTTCCTGCCATCAATGCCACTTTGTCGCTTTGCACGTCGCTGACCAGTTCCTTGGCAAAATCCGACCCCACAGCGTTCGTGGCTTTCGCGACGACCGAACCAACACTCAAGTCGCGCCCTGCCGAAAGGCTCGTCGCTCCACCAGGCGCGGTATTGCTGACGATTGCGCCCGTGATGCTGACATCGCGTCCTGCTGAAACCAGCATGTTGCCGCTACCGCTTGCGCCGCCACTGACATACAGGCCCGCCACGCGGTCGATCACGTGTCCGCCATCGAGCGTGCCAGTGGCAATATTGATGTCCCGTCCTGCGCTGGCCTGCAGCGTGCTGTTGGCGGAAATAGTCCCGCTGATGTTGTTGAGGTCATTGCGGGCGGCGACGGCAACCGCATCGCCATCGATGCGGCCACCCAGGTTATTCACGTTCTCAGCATTGAGCAACACCACATCACGCCCGGCAATGGTGCCGCTATTGGTCAGATCACCGGTGATATTGATATCGACATTTTTGCCGGCCAACAAGGCACCCGTGCCGTCGATGTCATCGGCGCGCAACCGTACGTACACTTGCGGCACCAGCGCCATTTGCGTACTGCCGTCGGCCAGCGTAACTTCGCGTTCGACCAGCCAGACGATGTCGCTGGTCAATGCCGCCATCTGTTCCGGCGTCAGTGCCACGCCGGGGCGCAGACCATACTGCTGGGCATAGCTGACGCCAGCGTCCATCAAGCCGCGGAATTGCTCTTCGTCGTTGCTATAGTCACCGGTAAACCGGTGCCCCGTCAGGTCGGCGACTTGTTCGCGTACCAGTTGCTGCTCATAGAAGCCATCGCCCAGCCGCTTTTGCGTGACGGCGGGATCCAGTTGCATTTTGCTGCTCATATAGTCCGAACCCGTCCAGGTGCGGTACTCGGCAAAGCGAGGATCGGTCTCAACCAGGTACTGGGCCGACGCCGAAGGACTGATCTTGAACAGGCTGGCATTCGGCAGTTGCAGGGGTTTGGCCCCGGTCCTGACGACTTCCGCCTTTCCACCCGGATTGGCCAGCGCCACTTGCCGGATCAGCGGCGAGCGCGCCTGGCCTGCGCCAGGCCCTGCCGCGACCTTGCCAGCAGCGCCAGCCGCCGTGCCGATGGCAGCTTGCGTGCCCGTCCCCACAGCCGCCTGCTTGGCGCCTGCCGCGCCATCGACCTTGGACAAGGCACTACCCGCCACTGCGCCAGGCTGCGCCGCCAGACCCGCATTGCCGGTCCGATCGCTGCCATTGAGCGCTTTAGCGCCAGCAACGCCGGCCGGGCCAGCGACGGCGCCCACAGCCAGGCCAGCAGCATCGACACTGGCCATGCCTGGCGCCCCTGTCACTGTCACACCGCTGCCAGCTACCGTTCCCACGCTCCCAGCCTGGCCCGCGCTGCCTGTGCGGTCGCTGCCGCCTGGGCCATTGGCTCCCTGGACGCCCGCCGGTCCCCCCTGGGCATCCACGCGCAGACTTCCAGTGCCGGCAATGGCGCCGGTGCCGGCATTGAGTATCGCATTCTGGTCTGCAACGGCACCGATCGTGCCTGCCTGGCCCGCATTGCCGGTGCGGTCGCTAGCGCCAGTTCCGGAAATCCCCTGGACACCCGTTGGTCCGCCTTGGGCATCCACGACCAGACTTCCGGTACCGGCAGTGGCGCCGTTGCTGGCATTGAGTAGCGCATTCTGGCCCGCAACGGCACCGATTGTAGCTGCCTGGCCCGCGCTGCCGGTGCGGTCGCTGCCATGCACGCCTGCTGTGCCGTTCACACTGTTCGGGCCGCCCTGCGACTGGAATGCCAATTGGCTCGGATCGCCTATGCCGCTGGCCGCCCCCTTACCTGCCGCCGCATCCACGCCTGCCGCTGCCACGGCGGAAATGCTGCCGGCCTGGCCAGCCTGGCCGGCCCGATCGCTGCCTTGCAAGCCGCCGCTGCCGCTGGCCGCGCCAGCACTGGCAACATCGGTGCCCGTACCGACGTTGGAGCGCAGGATGGAAGACATATGGATATCGGCGCTGCTACCGTTGGCCGCAGACACCGTCTGACCCGCCACTACGTCGACCGCGCCCGTGCCGCCGATATTGCCCAGCTGGCTATCGCCTGGCCCACTGGCTGCGCCTACACTGGCCGCGCCCTGGCCACTACTGGCGGCCACGCCGGCAACGGAACCCGCGGTGTTGCCTACCGTGTTGAGCCAGACACTGACATTGGCGGCGCCAGCGCCACTGCTTGCGCCGGCAGAGGAGGTATTCGCGCGGGCCCCAACACTGTTGGAGGGCGCGCCCCCCGTGGACGGCGTGTCCGGTCCGTTAACAGTTCTCGTACCATCGATCTCAAATACAAGATGTTGAACCTCAAAGTCCCGAACCTTCTCCGGCACTTCCATGTCCAGGTACATATATATAGTTTGCGTTCCTTTTTCGGTAATCAGGGTCTGGTTACCTGTAGAAATATTTTCCTCAATGACACCCTTGACCTTCAGCGCCTGCCCCGCGACAAAGCGGCTGTTTTCATTGCGAATTTTGTACGCATCCACTGTCAGGTTACCACCTGCGCTAATGACAGCAGGATCAGTCTCCGTCACTCGACTGGTGCTGATCGTGCGCCGAACACTGTATTCACTGAAGTCATATCCACCGTTGTTATCGGGCGTATCCAGCCTGCGGTTTCCATCGAAACCTAACGTCGTTGAGACCCCCGGTGCATTGTCGGCATAGCTTTTGCCATCACTCGTACGATACTCCCGGATATTTTCCGACTTGCCCGTGGAGGTAAACTCCACGGCAAAGTGATTGTTCAACAAGGTAATTTCACCGGCCCTCAGCGCCAGGTTACCCATGGCCTGGATGGTGGCGCTGGCATTGGTCAGGCTAATCACGGCCCCTGTGGCATAGCGGTTGCCATCGAGGCTGCCGCCGATTGCCATGTCCCCTGAGCTGAAGATCAGCGCATGTTCCCTGTTGTTGATGGTGGTGGCGCCGATATCGAGGCTGCCGCGCGACGCTATCGTCGCCGCCACGCCGCCCTCGACATCGTTGTTCAGCGTGCCCGCGCCGATACTGAGCGTAGTACCGTAAATGCGCCCGCTGCCGATATTGGTGAGCGTGCCCGCATCGATCTGCGTATTCACGCCATCGATCACGCCGCGGTTAGTCAGGATCGCTCCGACATTCACCTTGGTGGTGCCGGCATTGATGTCACCGCTGCTGGTGTTGTCGAGACTGTAGGCATTGAGCGCCAGTATCTGGCCTGCCTGCACCTTGCCTGCGTTGACAAGGCTGCCACCTACGCTGAGACTGGCATTACGGTTGGCGATCACCTGCGCCCCTGCCTCGACAATGTAATCGCCGCCCAGATCCAGGCTTAGGTCGCCCCTGGACATCACGTTGCCACTACCGTTCAAGCCCGCCGCCTTGATCACCGCCAGTTCACCGCCGATGATGGTGCCGCCGCCATTGCTGATGACCAGACTGCGGCTGGCTCCCTCGTCCTTGACGCTGACGGTGTGGTTCGCGCTGATCAATCCGGACGTATTGTTCACGCTGCCGTTGCTGCTGATGCTCAGGTTATTGTCTGCACGCAAACCGCCCTGGCTGTTATTGATCGTGCCGGCCGACAGGCTGACGTCACGGCCTTCGATTCCGCTACCGGCCCCCTGCGTTGCCTGGTTGACGATGGCGCCAGCCCCCAAGGTGACGGCGGCGCCGCCACGTATCAGCCCGGACGTGTTGTCGATCGTGCCGGCGCCCGCCTGCAAGCCCAGGTTGCCGACCACTTGCACCTGCCCGCCCTGATTGGCCAGCCCGCCGATGGCCAGTTCCAGGCCGCCGCTGGAGACAATTTTTCCGCCCAGATTATTGATATAGCCGCTGCTGCCGCCTGCCTGCCCCGCCGCGCCGAGAAAGCCGGCCGCATTGTTCCAGGCGCCAGTCGCCAGCGTCAGCGTGCCGCCGCTGTTGATGCCGCCGTTACTGCCGGCATGGCTTGCCGCATACGCTGCGGCGTTGCTGTTATCGAGTGCCTGGCCATGGGTGTTGATGACGACAGCATTGCCTGCTTGCAACAAGCCACCGTGATTGTTCAGCTCCCCCGTTTGCAGATTCAGTACTTGCGTGGCGGCGATGGTTCCCAGGCCATTGTTCAAGGCTTGTCCTGCCGTATCGATGCTGACGTTGCGGCCCACGATGCTGCCTGCGGTGGCGTAGCCGGAAGCCAGCGTATTGCCAAGGCTTGTGCTCTGCAGCACGACGTCCGCGCCGGCCTGGATTTGCCCGCTGTCGTTGCGCAGCTGGCCCGTGGCCGCATGCAGATTGCCCGTGACACTGGCCAGTTTGCCGCCCGTATTATCGATACTGGCAGCCTGGATGCCGAGATTGCCATTCGCGGCCACCAGGCCGTCCGTATTATCTAGCGCCTGGGTCAAGGTCAGCGCAAGGTCGCCGCCCGTCGTCAGGCTGCCACCGTGGTTCAGCACACTACCAGCGTGGACGGTCGCGTTGCCTCCCGCCGCGATCTTGCCGCCATTGCCATTGTTCAAAGAAGTAGCGGCAGTCAGGTCCAGCGTGGCACTGCCGGCCGCCTGCACCGTGCCGCCCTGGTTGTTCAGCACCTGTGCGCTGACGGTGGTGTTGCCATTGCTGGCGATAAGGCCACCTTGATTGTCCAGAACTTGCGCGATGCGGATATTGCTGGCGCCTTGCCCCAGCTGCACCAGCTCGCCCTGGCGGTTATCCAGGCTGCCGCTGTCGATGGTCAACTGCCCTGCCTGCGTACTGGCCTTGCGAAGATCGATACTGCTAGCGGTAATCTTCAAGCTGCCATTGGCGGTGATCTGGCCGCCCTGGCCGTTCAAGGCGCCGGCATTGATGGCCAGCTGCCCAAGGCCGGCGTGCTCGATCCGCCCACCGGCATTGCTGAGCATGGCGGCCCCCAAGGCGAGATTGGCGCTATTGACGGCAATCCGGCCATCGGTATTGTCGAGTACGCCATTTGGCGCGCGCATGACGATGGCCGCATCGCCGCTGCCGCTCTGCACGATGCTGCCCTTGTTATTGTTGAGGTTCGCCGTCTGCACCACCAGTTGGCCAGCCACGATATCGCCACGGCTGTTATCCCATGTCTGGCCATTGCCGGCCTGCGCGCTCACGTTCAGCGTACCGGCCGTGCCGATGCTCGCGCCGGCCGTGCTGACATTGCCCTGCGTCGCCGTCAGCGCGATATTCGCCGCGCTGTTCACGCCGCCGGCAAGATCGACGCCGCTACCCGTCAGGCTCATATTGCCTGCGGCCAAGTTCTGCCCGGCCGCGCGCAATTGCTGCGCCGTCGTGACCAGCAGACTCCCTGTGCCGGCCAGCTTGCCGTCCGCCTGCATGCCCGCGGCCAGCAGGCCTCCCGCCCCGCTGTCGAGGCTGGCGGCCGTGATGGTGGTATTGGCCAGTGCGGCAATCGTGCCGCTGTTGCGCACCACTCCGGTGGCATTCAGCACCTGCGAGGCGCCGTACATGCTGCCGCTATTGCTGACATTGTCTGCCTGCGTAACCAATTGCCCGCCGGCAAGGACGCTGCCGCCGTTGTTGTCCAGATCTTTCACTTGCAGCCTGGCGTCGCCGGTAACGGCCTGCAAGGTACCGCGTGTGTTGGTGACATCGCCTGCGGTCAGGATCAGTCCGGTAGCGCCAGCCAATGTGCCGCCGCTGTTATCAAGTTTCGCACTGGCGTTTACGTCCAGCACGCCGCCAGACAGCACGCGACCGCTCTGGTTGCGCAAGTCTGCCGTTTGCAGCACCAGGCTGCCATTGCTTTCAATCCGGCCGCCAGCGTTGTCGAGACTGTCGCTGGCCGCAAGCAATGTATTGCCCTTGCCAAGCTGTAATAGTTCACCTTGGCGATTGTCCAGTGTGGCGGTGGTAACGCTCAGTTGCTGCGCCATGGCGCTGGCGTTGCGATGATCGATATAGGTGGCGCGCATGTCGAGCGCGCCGTTACCCGTGATCTGGCCGCGCTGCCCATACAGGTTCGCGACACTGATGCCCAGGGTACCGCTGCCCGCGTGCTCGATCTTGCCGTCCACGTTGGTCAAGGTTCCGGCCGTCAACTGGAGATTGCGGCTGTTGACCGCGATACGCCCGGTCGTATTGTCCAGCTGGCCCGCGCCAGCCAGCTTGATGGCGCTATCGCCATTCCCCGTCTGGATGATGCTGCCGCCCGCGTTGTTCAGGTTAGCCACGTTGACATCGAGCTGCCCGGCGCTTAACTGGCCACCTTGATTGAGCAGCACCTGGCTATTCTGCGCGCTGGCCGTAATGCTCAGCAGACCAGCCGTAGCAAGCACCGCCTTGGCGGTCGTGATATTGCCGCTGCCAGCGCTCAAGGTAATATTGCTGCCGCTGGTCTGACTACCTTCCAGGTCCAGCGATGCCCCACTGAGCGCGACAGCGCCGGCCGCGAGATTCTTGCCGCCTGCCTGCAGAACACCATTGCTGCGCACAGTCAAGTCGCCCGCCTGTGCAAGCGTGCCACTCGCCGTTAATCCAGCCGCCAGCAAGCCACTGCCGGACAAGCTGCCCACCGTCACGCTGGTATTGCCCAGCGCGGCGATGGATCCGGTATTTGCCAGGCTGCCGCCTACGTCCAGAGACTGCTTGGCGCCGGCATACAGCAGACCGCTGTTCAGCATGTCGCCAGTGACTGCCACAGTCAGATCGGTGGCGGCACTGAGTTCGCCAGCAGCGTTGACGAAACTCGCCGCATTCACACCCAGGGCGCCACTTACGGCTTGCACTACTCCTTGCGTATTGTCCAGGGCCAAGGCGTGTACCTGCACATTCTCCTTGCCTACGATCGTGCCTTCCTTATTGTTCAGCGCGCCCTGCGACGATACCGTGACATCGCCTTGCGCGGCAATATTGCCCTTTGTATTGTCCAGACTGCCCGCCGTCACTTGCAGCACACCGTTTGCTGCTATGGTGCCGCCGCGATTATCCAGCGCCTGCGCCACCTGCGCCGTGAGCACCGTTGTCGACTGCAATTTTCCGCCTTGATTGCTCATCGCATCGGCTGCAATACGCAATTGCTGGGCCGAGGTGGTCGCCATGCTGTGGTTGAATGTGCCGGCAACGATGTCGACCAGGCCATTGCCCGTAATCGTCCCACCGGCACCGTGGAAGGCCGGCGTCGTGATCGCCAATGTCCCCACTCCAGCGTGCTCGATCTTGCCGGCGGCATTTGTGAGCGCGCTTGCGGCAAGGGTCAGATTGGTGCTATTGACGGCAATGCGGCCGCCGGTATTGTCCAGATTACCCGTTTGGATGACGGTATCACCCGCGCCGGTCTGTAACACCGTGCCTTTTGCATTATCCAGGTTGCCCACGTGCAGATCGAGCTGCCCCGCCTGCAAGCTTCCTTCCGTGTTGTGCAACGTGGCGTTTGTAGTGATGTTGAGTATGCCCGCTGTCGCTACCACGGCTGTGCTGGTAGTGACATCGCCTTGCGTTGCCGTCAGGCTGATGTTGGCTGCGCTGGTCTGGCTGCCGCTGATATCGACGCTGCCACCCGTCAAATTGGCATCGCCTGCGGCCATGATCTGGCCATGCGCGGCTAGTGTCTGCGCCGCGCTGATGGTCAGGCTGCCAGCCGGAGCCAGGCTACCATCGGCCCGCATGCCAGCACCAAGCAGGCTCGCAGCATTGCTATCGAGGCTGCGGGCCGTGATGCTTGTGTTGCCCTGCGCCGCGATCACGCCTGTATTGACGATGGCGCCGCTGGCGTTCAGGGCTTGATTGCCTGCCGCATACAGACTGCCCGTGTTGCTCAAGGTATCGAGCGTGGTGGTTAGGTTGCCGCCGGCAAACACGCTGCCGGCTGCATTGTTCAAGTTCGCCACGTTCAGGGTGGCGTTGCCAGCCACGGCCTGCAATTGCCCCTTGGTATTGTCGATGTCGCCACCGGACAGCTGCAGATGACGGCCTGCCGCCACCGCGCCTTCCGTGTTGTCCAGGCTGCCGACGTTCAGTTCGGCATCCTGCGCCGCCACGATGCGGCCTGTGCTATTCAACAATACCTGAGCGTTGACCAGCGCATCGCCATTGCCCTCGATCTTGCCGCCCGTATTGTCCAGCTGGCCGGTCGCCGCCACCGTCATCAGGCCGGTACCTGTCTGCGCCAGACTGCCGCCACGGTTGTCCAGGCTGCCGGCGTTGACGGTCAGCTGATTGGCCACCGTCATCGCATTGCGGTGGTCGAAAGTGGCGGCCGTGATGTCCAGCTTGCCATTGCCCGTGATCTTGCCGGATTGGTTGTTGAACTGCCCTGCGTTAATCGCCAGGATGCCTGCCCCCGCATGCTCCAGCTTGCCATTGACGTTCGTCAGCACCGTCGCATTCAAGGCCAGGTTAACGCTGTTGACGGCGATGCGACCCATCGTGTTGTCCAACTTGCCCGTGGTGATGACGGTGTCGCCCGTGCCCGTCTGCACGATGTCGCCGCTGGCGTTGTTCAGGTTCGCCACATTCAATTGCAATTGACCCGCCACCAGTTGGCCCTGGGTATTCACCAGTGACTGGGCGTTGTTCGCGTTGGCGGTGATGGCCAACACGTTGCTGGCGGAAATCACTGCCTTGTTCGTCACAACATCGCCAGTAGTTGCCGTGATGGCGATGTTTGCCGCGCCCGTCTGGCTGCCCGACAGATCCACACTGGAACCCGTCAGCGTCGCACTGCCTGCCGCCAGGTTCTGGCCACTCGCTTGCAGCACGCCATCGGCATTAATCGTCAGATCGCCTGCCGTGCCCAGGCTGCCATCCGCTTTCACGCCGGCGCCCAGCAAGCCGCTGCTGGTGACTTTGCCCGCCGTAATATGAGTATTGTTGACGGAAGCAATCGACCCCGTGTTGTTCAGCACGCCGCCCACCGTCAGTTGCTGGTTGCGGCCCGCATACAGCAGGCCCGCGTTGTTCAGGTCTCCGCTCACTTTGGCCGTCAGGTCCGTGCCGGCGCTGAGCGTGCCCTGCTGGTTCAGCAAGGATGCCGCGTCCAGACGCAAAGTATCCGCCTGCAATACGCCGCGCGTGTTGTCGATATTCACGCCGCCCACATGCAAGTCGCCAGTCGCTGCCATCACGCCATCGGTATTGTTCAATACACCCTTGCTGACGATGTCGGCCGCCGCGGCGGAGGTGATGTGTCCCCTGCTGTTGTCCAGCACGCCCGCCTGCAGATTCAACGTACCCGCGCCTGCATGCTCGATCTTGCCATAGCGGTTCGTCAGCGTGGCCGCATCGATGTGCAAGTCCTTGCTATTGACGGCAATACGACCCGCCGTATTGTCCAGATTGCCGGTGACGATGTTCGTGTCACCCGTGCCCGTCTGCAAGATAGTGCCCTTGGCGTTGTCCAGATTGCCCACATGCAGGTCGAACTGGCCCGCCTGCAAGGCACCTTCCGTGTTGTGCAAAGTGGCATTGCTCGTGACGTTCAATGTGCCTGGCGTCGTGACCACCGCCTTGCTCGTGCTGACATCGCCCTGTGTTGCCGTCAGGCCGATGTTGGCGGCGCTGGTCTGACTGCCGCCGATATCGATGCTGGCGCCTGTCAGATTGGCGCTGCCCGCCGCCAGGTTTTGGCCATGCGCGGCCAGCGCTTGTGTTGTGCTGATCGTCAGGTCGCCACTTGTGCCCAGCTTGCCATCGGCTTGCATGCCCGCGCCGAGCAGGCTGCTTGCGCTGCTGTCGAGCGTCTTTGCCGTCAGGCTGGTATTGCCCTGCGCCGCGATCACGCCCGTGTTAACGATGGCGCCTGTTGCGGTCAGGGATTGATTCCCAGCCGCATACAGGCTGCCCGTGTTGTTCAGGGTATCGAGCGTGGTGTTCAGGTTGCCGCCGGCAAACACGCTGCCTGCGGTATTGTTCAGGTTCGCCACGTTCAGGGTGGCATTGCCGGCCACGGCTTGCAACTGGCCCTTGGTATTGTCGATGTCGCCACCGGTCAATGCCAGGTTGCGGCCAGCCGCCACCGTTCCTTCCGTATTATCCAAGCTGCCTATCTGCAGTTCGGCATCCTGCGCCGCCACGATGCGGCCCGTGCTATTCAACAATACCTGAGCGTTGACCAGCGCGTCGCCATTGCCCTCGATCTTGCCGCCCGTGTTGTCCAGCTGGCCAGTAGCCGCCACCGTCATCAGGCCGGTGCCAGTCTGCGCCAGGCTGCCGGCGCGGTTGTCCAGGTTACCGGCGTTGATGGTCAGCTGGTTTGCCACCGTCGTCGCATTGCGGTGATCCAGGGTGGCGGCCGTGATGTCCAGCTTGCCATTGCCCGTGATCTTGCCGTGCTGGTTGTTGAATTGTCCTGCGTTAATCGCCAGGATGCCGGCGCCCGCGTGTTCCAGCTTGCCATTGATGTTCGTCAACACCGTCGCATTCAGGGCCAGGTTCGCGCTATTGACCGCGATGCGGCCTGCCGTGTTGTCCAGCTTGCCGGTGGTGATGACGGTATCGCCCGTGCCCGTCTGCACGATGTCGCCGCTGGCATTGTTCAGGTTCGCCACATTCAATTGCAATTGACCCGCCACCAGTTGGCCCTGGGTATTCACCAGTGACTGGGCGTTGTTCGCGTTGGCGGTGATGGCCAACACGTTGCTGGCGGAAATCACTGCCTTGTTCGTCACAACATCGCCAGTAGTTGCCGTGATGGCGATGTTTGCCGCGCCCATCTGGCTGCCCGACAGATCCACACTGGAACCCGTCAGCGTCGCACTGCCCGCCGCCAGGTTCTGGCCGCTCGCTTGCAGCACGCCATCAGCGTTGATGGTCAGATCGCCCGCCGTGCCCAGGCTGCCATCCGCTTTCACGCCGGCGCCCAGCAAGCCGCTGCTGGTGACTTTGCCCGCCGTAATATGAGTATTGTTGACGGAAGCAATCGACCCCGTGTTGTTCAGCACGCCGCCCACCGTCAGTTGCTGGTTGCGGCCCGCATACAGCAGGCCGGCGTTGTTCAGGTCACCGCTCACTTTCGCCGTCAGGTCCGTGCCCGCGCTGACTGTCCCTTGCTGGTTCAGCAAGGTTGCAGCATCCAGACGCAAAGTATCCGCCTGCAATACGCCGCGCGTGTTGTCGACAGTCACGCCGCCGACATGCAAGTCGCTTGTCGCAGCGATGACGCCATCCGTATTGTTCAGCACGCCCTTGCTGACGATGTCGGCCGCCGCGGCCGAGGTGATGCGCCCCTTGCTGTTGTCCAGTACGCCCGCTTGCAGATTCAAGATGCCCGTGCCTGCATGTTCGATCTTGCCATCGCGGTTCGTCAACGTGGCCGCATCGATGTTCAAGTCCTTGCTGTTGACGGCAATCCGCCCAGCCGTATTGTCCAGATTGCCGGTGACGATGCGCGTGTCACCCGTGCCCGTCTGCAAGATGGTACCTTTTGCATTGTCCAGATTGCCTGCATGCAGGTCGAGCTGACCCGCCTGCACCGTGCCTTCCGTGTTGTGCAGGGAGGCGCTCGTCGTCACATTCAGCGTGCCTGGCGTCGTAACCACCGCCTTGTTCGTGCTGACGTCACCCTGGGTTGCCGTCAGGCCGATGTTGGCGGCGCTGGTCTGGCTGCCGCCGATATCGAGCGTGCCGCCAGTCAGTTTGGCATTGCCTGCCGCCAGGTTCTGGCCATGTGCGGCCAGCGTTTGTGTAGTGCTGATCGTCAGGTCGCCAGCTGTGCCCAGCTTGCCATCGGCCTGCATGCCAGCGCCGAGCAGGCTGCTTGCGCTGCTGTCGAGGGTCTTTGCCGTGAGGCTGGTATTGCCCTGCGCCGCGATGACGCCCGTGTTCACAATGGCGCCGCTGGCGTTCAAGGTCTGGTTGCCGGCCGCATACAGGCTGCCCGTGTTGCTCAAGGTATCGAGCGTGGTGCTCAGGTTGGCGCCGGCAAATACATTGCCTGCGGTATTGTTCAAGTTCGCCACAGTCAAGGTGGCATTGCCGGACACGGCTTGCAATTGCCCCTTGGTATTGTCGATGTCGCCACCGTTCAATGCCAAGTTGCGGCCTGCCGCGATCATGCCCTCGGTATTGTCCAGGCTGCCTATCTGCAGTTCGGCATCCTGCGCCGCCACGATGCGGCCGGTTTTGTTCAGCAACGTGCCCGCTTTCACCAGCGTGTCGCCATTGCCTTCGATCTTGCCGCCTGTGTTGTCCAGCGAGCCGGTGGCATTAACGCTCATCAAACCGCTACCCGTTTGCGCCAGGTTGCCGGTGCGATTGTCCAGCGTGCCGGTGTTGATGGTCAGCTGATTGGCGATGGTGGTCGCATTGCGGTGATCCAGGGTCGCGGCGGTGATGTCGAGCTTGCCATTTCCCGTGATCTTGCCGAACTGATTGTTGAACTGGCCTACGTTGAGAGCCAGCACGCCTGCACCCGCGTGCTCCAGCTTGCCATTGATATTCGTCAACACCGTCGCGTTCAAGGCAAGATTATTGCTGTTGACGGCGATGCGGCCGGCCGTGTTGTCCAGATTGCCCGTGGTGATGACGGTGGCGCCCGCGCCCGTCTGCACGATGTCGCCGCTGGCGTTGTCCAGATTCGCCACGTTCAGCTGTAACTGTCCGGCCACCAACTGGCCCTGGCTATTCACCAGCGACTGGGCGTTGTTCGCATTGGCCGTGATCGCCAGCACGTTGCTGGCCGAGATGACTGCCTTGTTGGTGATGACATCGCCAGCAAGGGCCGTGATGGCGATGTGCGCCGCACCTGTCTGGCTACCCGACAGGTCCACATTGTCCCCCGTCAACACCGCGCTGCCCGCCGCCAGGTTCTGGCCGCTCGCTTGCAGCACGCCATCTGCGTTAATGATCAGGTCACCCGCCGTGCCCAAACTACCATCGGCTTTCACGCCAGCACCCAGTAAGCCGCTGCTGGTCACCTTGCCAGCGGAAATTATCGTGTTGTTGACGGAGGCAATCGACCCCGTGTTGTTCAGCAATCCGCCGACCGTCAGTTGCTGGTTGCGGCCCGCATACAGCAGGCCGGCGTTGTTCAGGTCACCACTGATTTTGGCCGTCAAGTCCGTGGCTGCACTGACCGTGCCCTGCTGGTTCAACAAGGTCACCACATCCAGACGTAAATTGTCTGCTTGCAACACGCCGCGCGTGTTGTCGATATTCACGCCGCCGACGTGCAAGTCGGCGGCCGCAGCCATCACGCCATCGGTGTTGTTCAATACACCTTTGCTGGCGATGTCGGCTGATGCAGCGGACGTGATGCGGCCCTTGCTGTTGTCCAACACGCCTGCTTGCACGGACAAGATGCCTGTTCCCGCATGCTCGATCTTGCCATCGCGGTTCGTCAGCGTGGCCGCATCGATGTGCAAGTCCGTGCTGTTGACGGCGATGCGCCCCGCTGTATTGTCCAGATTACCGGTAACGATGGTCGTGTCGCCAGTGCCCGTTTGCAAGACGGTGCCCTTGGCGTTGTCCAGATTGCCCACGTGCAGATCGAGCTGGCCCGCCTGCAAAGTGCCATCCGTGTTGTGCAGGGTGGAACTGGTCGTGACGTTCAGCGTGCCAGGCGTCGTCACGACAGCCTTGTTCGTGCTGACATCGCCCTTGGTTGCCGTCAGGCCGATATTCGCGGCGCTGGTCTGGCTGCCGCCGATATCAACCGAGGTGCCGCTCAGATTCGCATTGCCTGCGGCCAGTATCTGGCCGTGTGCAGCAAGATCCTGAGTGGTGCTGATTGTCAGATTGCCCGACGTGCCCAGCTTGCCATCGGCCTGCATGCCCGCAGCGATCAGGCTGCTTGCGCTGCTGTCAAGGCTGTTTGCCGTGATGCTGTTGTTGCCTTGCGCCGCGATGACGCCCGTGTTCACAATGGCGCCGCTGGCGTTCAAGGTCTGATTGCCAGCAGCGTACAGGCTGCCCGTATTGTTCAGGCTAGCCAGAGTCGCATGCAGGTTGCCGCCGGCAAACACGCTGCCTGCGGTGTTGTTCAGGTCAGCCACGTTCAAGGTGGCGTTGCCGGACACGGCTTGCAATTGCCCCTTGCTATTGTCGATGTCGCCACCGTTCAATGCCAAGTTGCGGCCTGCCGCGATCATGCCCTCGGTATTGTCCAGGCTGCCTATCTGCAGTTCGGCATCCTGCGCCGCCACGATGCGGCCGGTTTTGTTCAGCAACGTGCCCGCTTTCACCAGCGCATCGCCATTGCCCTCGATCTTGCCGCCCGTGTTGTCCAGCTGGCCGGTAGCGCTCACCGTCATCAGGCCGGCGCCCGTCTGCGCCAGGCTGCCGGCGCGGTTGTCCAGCGTGCCGGCGTTGACGGTCAGCTGATTTGCCACCGTCGTCGCATTGCGATGATCGAGGGTGGCTGCCGTGATGTCGAGCTTGCCATTGCCCGTGATCTTACCGAACTGGTTGTTGAACTGGCCCGCGTGGATGGCCAGGATGCCCGCACCTGCATGCTCCAGCCTGCCATTGAGGTTCGTCAAGACGGTCGCGTTCAAGGCCAGGTTCGCGCTGTTGACGGCGATGCGCCCCGCCGTGTTGTCGAGTTTTCCCGTGGTGATGACGGTGTCGCCCGTGCCCGTCTGCACGACATCGCCGCTGGCGTTGTTCAGGTTGGCCACGTTCAGCTGCAACTGCCCCGCCACCAGTTGGCCCTGGCTGTTCACCAACGACTGGGTGTTGTTTGCATTCGCCGTGATAGCCAGCAGATTGCTGGCGGAAATCACTGCTTTGTTGGTGATGACATCGCCGCTGTGCGCGGCGATGGCGATATTCGTTGCACCTGTCTGGCTACCCGACAGATCCACGCTGGAACCCGTCAGCGTCGCATTGCCTGCCGCCAGGTTCTGTCCGCTCGCCTGCAAGACGCCATCAGCGTTGATGGTCAGATCGCCCGCCGTGCCCAGGCTGCCATCCGCTTTCACGCCGGCGCCCAGCAAGCCGCTGCTGGTGACTTTGCCCGCCGCAATATGAGTATTGTTGACGGAAGCAATCGACCCCGTGTTGTTCAGCAAGCCACCCACCGCCAGTTGCTGGTTGCGGCCCGCATACAGCAGACCGGCGTTGTTCAGGTCACCGCTCACTTTCGCCGTCAGGTCCGTGCCCGCGCTGACCGTACCTTGCTGGTTCAGCAAGGTTGCCGCATCCAGACGCAAAGTATCCGCCTGCAATACGCCGCGCGTGTTGTCGATATTTACGCCGCCCACATGCAAATCGGCAGTCGCGGCAATCACGCCATCAGTATTGTTCAGCGCGCCCTTGCTGACGATATCCGCCGAGGTAGCCGACGTAATCCGGCCCTTGCTGTTGTCCAGCACGCCCGCCTGCATCGCCAGGATGCCCGTGCCCGCATGCTCGATCTTGCCATCCTGGTTCGTGACGCCGATGGCGTCGATGTTCAGGTTCTTGCTGTTGACGGCAATACGGCCCGCCGTATTGTCCAGATTGCCGGTGACGATGGTCGTGTCACCCGTGCCCGTCTGCAAGATGGTACCTTTTGCGTTGTCCACATTGCCTGCATGCAGGTCGAGCTGACCCGCCTGCACCGTGCCTTCCGTGTTGTGCAGGGAGGCGCTCGTCGTCACATTCAGCGTGCCTGGCGTCGTAACCACCGCCTTGTTCGTGCTGACGTCACCCTGGGTTGCCGTCAGGCCGATGTTGGCGGCGCTGGTCTGGCTGCCGCCGATATCGAGCGTGCCGCCAGTCAGTTTGGCATTGCCTGCCGCCAGGTTCTGGCCATGCGCAGCCAGCGTTTGTGTTGTGCTGATCGTCAGGTCGCCAGCCGTGCCCAGCTTGCCATCAGCCTGCATGCCAGCACCGATCAAGCTGCTTGCGCTGCTGTCGAGGGTATTTGCCGTGAGGCTGTTGTTGCCCTGCGCCGCGATGACACCCGTGTTCACAATGGCGCCGCTGGCGTTCAAGGTCTGGTTGCCGGCCGCATACAGGCTGCCCGTGTTGCTCAAGGTATCGAGTGCGGTGTTCAGGTTACCGCCAGCAAACACGCTGCCGGTGGCATTGTTTAATTTACCGACTGTCAAAGCAGCATTGCCGGCCACGGCTTGCAACTGGCCCTTGGTATTGTCGATGTCGCCACCATTCAATGCCAGGTTGCGGCCGGCGGCCACCGTGCCTTCCGTGTTGTCCAGGCTGCCGACTTTCAGTTCGGCATCCTGCGCCGCCACGATGCGGCCCGTGTTGTTCAGCAACCTGTCCGCTTTCACCAGCGCGTCGCCATTACCCTCGACCTTGCCGCCCGTGTTGTCCAACTGGCCCGTGGCGTTCACCGTCATGAGGCCTGTTCCCGTCTGCGCCAGGCTGCCGCTGCGGTTATCCAACGTACCGGTGTTGATGGTCAGCTGGTTCGCCACCGTCGTCGCATTGCGGTGGTCCAGGCTGGCTGTCGTGATGTCGAGCTTGCCATTGCCCGTGATCTTGCCGTAGTGGCTGTTGAATTGCCCTGCGTTAATCGCCAGGATGCCGGCGCCTGCATGCTCCAGCTTGCCATTGACGTTCGTCAACACCGTCGCGTTCAAGGCAAGATTGTTACTGTTGACGGCGATGCGGCCCGCCGTGTTGTCCAGCTTGCCCGTGGTGATGACGATATCGCCCGTGCCCGTCTGCACGATGTCGCCGCTGGCGTTGTTCAGATTCGCCACGTTCAGCTGCAGCTGACCGCCCACCAGCTGGCCCTGGCTGTTCACCAGCGACTGGGCATTGTTTGCATTGGCCGTGATGGCCAGCACATTGCCGGCCGAGATGACGGCTTTATTCGTCACGACATCGCCAGTATTCGCCGTGATGGCGATATTCGCTGCGCCTGTCTGGCTGCCCGACAGGTCCACGCTGGAACCTGTCAGCGTCGCATTGCCCGCCGCCAGATTCTGCCCGCTCGCTTGCAACACGCCTTCAGCGTTGATGCTCAGGTCGCCCGCCGTGCCCAGGCTGCCGTCCGCCTTGACGCCGGCGCCCAGCAAGCCGCTGCTGGTCACCTTGCCAGCAGATATAGTGGTATTACCAACGGAGGCGATGGACCCGCTGTTGTTCAGCACGCCGCCCACCGTCAGCAGCTGGTTGCGCCCCGCGTACAGCAGGCCGGCGCTGTTCAGGTCACCGCTCACTTTCGCCGTCAGGTCCGTGCCGGCGCTGACCGTCCCCTGCTGGTTTTGCAAGGCCGCCGCGTCCAGACGTAAATTGTCTGCCTGCAATACGCCTCGGGTGTTGTCGATATTTACGCCGCCGACATGCAAGTCGCTTGTCGCAGCGATGACGCCGTCAACATTCTTCAGCGTGCCCTTGCTGACGATATCCGCCGAGGCAGCCGACGTAATGCGGCCCTTGCTGTTGTCCAGCACGCCCGCCTGCACTTGCAGGCTGCCATTGCCGGCGATGTTGCCACGCGTATTGTTCAGGGTCTGCGCCACATCCACGCGCATCTGTCCTGCCCCCGTCTGCTGCAGGGTGCCGTCGCTGTTGTCCAGCTGGCTGGCCTGCACGGCTACCTGCTGCCCCGACGTGACGGCATGACGGTGATCGAGCGTGTCCGCCTGGATATCAACTACACCATTGCCCGTCAGCTTGCCCCGCTCGTCATCGAAGCGCGTTGCTTCAATGTGCAAGCTGCCCGTGCCCGCGTGTTCGATGCTGCCGTCGCGGTTAGTCAGCTGTTCCGCCGTCAATGACAGGTTGGCGCTGTTGACGGCGATGCGTCCACCCGTATTGTCCAGGGTGCTGCCTTGCAAGGTGGTGTCGCCCGTACCCGTCTGTATCAACGTGCCGCCGCGGTTGTCGAGCGATCCCGTTTGGAGATCCAACTGGCCGGCGCTCAGGGTGCCGCGCACGTTCGACAAGGCCTGGCCGCTGCCGGCCGCCGTCACGGACAGCAAGCCGGTGGTGGTCACCAGCGCGTTGTCGGTGACGACGTTGCCGACGCCGGCGTCCAGGGAAATGGCCGCGCCGCCCGTCTGGCTGCCGCTCAGGTCGATGGCGGCAGCGTGCATGCTGGTTTTGCCTGTCGCCAAATTCTGGCCGTGGGCACCGATCGCTTGCGTGGCCGTCAACGCCAACTGGCCGTTGCCGGCCAGACTGCCGTCGGCGCGGACGCCCGCGCCCAGCAAGCTGCCGGCCGCGCTGTCGATGCGGCTGGCATCGATGCGGTTGTCGCCTTGCGCGGCGATCACGCCGCTGTTGCTGACGGCGCCGCTCACTTGCAGCGCCTGGCTGCCGGCCGCGTACACATTGCCGCTATTGATCACTTCGTTGGCCCGGGTGGCAAGATTGCCACCGGCAAACACGCTGCCGGCCGTATTGTTCAGCTTTGCCACGGACAGGCTGGCATCGCCCGCCAGCGCCTGGATCTGGCCACGCGTATTGTCGACGTCGCCACTGTCCAGGCGCAGCTTGCCACCGGCGGCCAGGGTCGCCTCAGTGTTATCCAGCGCGCCGGTCGACAGCGCCAGATCCTTGCTTGAGACGATGCGGCCCTTCTGGTTTTGCACGCCGGCCGCCTGCACGGTCAGCGCACCATTGCTTTCCAGCGTGCCGCCGCGATTGTCCAGCCCTCCGCGCACCTGCACGCCGGTAGTCCCCTGGCCGCTCTGCGCCAAGCTGCCGCCCCGGTTATCCAGGCTGCCGGCATCGATATTCAGTTGTCCTGCCACCGTACGGGCATCGCGGTGGTCGACCTGCTCTCCCGTCAGCGCCATGGCGCCGTTGCTGATGATGCTGCCGCGCTGCAAGTTGACCTGCCCCGCACTGATGGCCAGCGCGCCCGTGCCCGCATGCTGGATCTGTCCATCCTGGTTGCTCAAGCTGGCGGCCTGCAGGCGCAAGGCCTGGCTGTTCGTGGCGATGACGCCGTGCGTGTTGTCCAGGCTCCCCGGCAGTTGAATCGCCAGGTCGCCCGCGCCCAGTTGCGTGAGCTGACCGCCCACGTTCGACAGGTCGTGCGCGTTCACGCCCAGTTGCTGTCCCGTCAGCTGCGCCGCATCGCTGCGCACGGTCCGCGCCGCGTCCAGCTGCAAACGTTCGCGGGCCGTCACCTGCGCACGGCTGGCATCGAGGTCGCCGCTGCTGGCGCCCAGGTTGACGTTCCCGCCCGACACTTGCGCCCCAGTAATGTCCAGCTGGCGCGCCGCCAAGCTGCTGTCGCCGCCGGCCACAGCCGTGCCGTGCACGGCAATGGTGTCGCCAGCTGAAACGCGCAGCTTGCCGCTCGCGGCCAAGGTATTGTCCAGATTCATGCCTGCCGCCAATACCGAGCCAGCTGAGGCGTCGATGCGCGAGGCGGCGCCCGTGGCTTGCACGCTGACATTGTTCTGGGCGCCGATCACGCCGCTGTTGGCAATATTGCCCTGCGCCTGCAGCTGGCTGTCGCCGCCCGCATACACGGTGCCGCTGTTGGCCACGTCGCCCGTGACGGCGATGCTGGTCTGGCTGCCCGCGCCGGCGGACTGGATGTTGCCGCTGTTGCTCAGCCAGCCATTCGATTGCAGCACCAGGTTGCCGGCCGTGGCCGCCATCACGCCCGCGTTGCGCACGCCCAGGCCCGCTTCCGTGCCGATCAGGGTGATTTTTCCGGCGTACATGCCGCCCAGTTGCGCCACGTCCAGCGCGAACGCTGGCGCCGGGCCCGCGCCAAGTGCCACGCCAGCCACGCCATGCGCCGCATCGATCTGGTTGCTGCCCGTGACCACTTTCAGTTCCTGCGCCCAGATGCCGCCATTGATCTGCGCGGCGCGTGCCAGGATGGCCGTGTAGTCGCTCAGCGACGTATCGAGGCCACGGCCGTTGATGGTCACCACGCCGCGCTGCACCATGTAGCCTTCCAGGCTGCCATCGTTGAGCATCGGCGTGCCCGTCGTCAGCACCACCCGGCTGGCGTTAATAAAACCGCCGCCATCGATAGCCACGCCGGCCGGATTGGCGATGACGACCTCGGCCCGCTGGCCCGCCACTTCCACATAGCCGCGCAGTTGGCTCGGGTTGGCCGAGTTGACTTCGTTGAGGATCACGCGCGCGCTGCCGCCCGCCAGCCACGGATTGCCCTGCACCCAGCCGCCCGTCTGCGTCTGCACGTTGCCGCGGCTGTTGTTGAGGATGGCGCCATTCGCCGTCACGTCGAACTGGCTGTAGGTATTGCGCGACACCCCCGCCGCGCTCGGCGTCTGGATGTTTACTTGCGTCACGCCATTCGCGCTCTGCACCACGGTCGGACGCTGACGGCCCGGCGCGTTCGGATCGGCCACGATCTGCCCCATCGCCGGCCCGGCGACAAAACTCACCATGCCCAGCGCGCCAAATATGGCCAAGGCCAGCGGCCGCAACTTGCCATTCACACTGAAACTTAGCCCGCCACCGCCATCGCCTTCAAACACGCCATCCGTCAAGCTGCCCTCGCCCTTGGCCGCCTTGCCTTGCGAGGAAGCATTTTCGGCGACGACCATCAGCTGGCCACGGCGTTTATTAAAAATGATGCGGTACAGGTTCTTGTTCATGACATGTCCTAATGACAATCAATTAAAAGGGGGAGGAGAACGGCTGGCGGGTGGCGGCGTCTCACATCGTTAATTTTTAATAGCTGGCGTTCAGGCTGAAGCCGGCCGTATGGCTGGCCGTACGGAACAGCTCGGGCTTGTGCACGGGCCAGCCGACAAAGGCGTCGTACTGCACCCCCAGCCACTGGCCGCGCAAGCCGACGAAGCCGCCCGTCAGCCGGCGCGCGATCAGCCATTCGGCGGACGGTCCCGATACTTCGCCGTGGTCCAGGCCGGCATACGCTTCCTGGCCGCTGCTGCCCAGCGGCACGCCGACTTCGTTGCGCAGCAGCCAGCCGCGCTCGGCCGACAGGCTGCTTTCTCCGTCATAACCGCGCACCGTGTAGCGCCCGCCGATGGCGAAGCGGTCCTGCGGCACCAGCGGCGTGCGGTTGTGCTGCATGCGCCAGCTGCCCGCGTAGCGCAGCGGCTGGCCGGCCAGCGTGAACGGCGCCGACAGGGCCGCGTCGGCCAGGATGAGCTTGAAGCGCGACGTGCCTTCGCCGAACGCTTCCTCGGGCGCTGTCAGCGCATGCATCGCGCCCGTGCCGCGCCGGTATTGCAGGTTCAGGTCCAGGGTGGCCTGTCCCATGAATTCGCGGTGGCCGATGCCCAGTTCCCAGCCGGCCATGCGGCGGCGCTGCACTTCTACTTCCGTGTCGTCGATGAAATTTTGCGCGGCACGCTGCCAGCCGCGCAGGGACAGCGTCGTCTTGCGCGAGGCGTCGCGGTACACCAGGCGCGACAACTTGACTTCCTTGTTCTGACTGGCGCCGCTGTAGTTGTAGTCCTGGCTGATGCCGGCCACGGACTGGTGATAGCGGCTGTCGCTGGCCGTGAAGGCCAGCAGCCAGTAGGCGTAGGGAATCGAATAGTGGGCCACCATGCCGCCCGTGCCGCGCGGGCCATTGCGGTCGCCGTCGACGTTCTGGTTCAAGCTCAGGTAAAACAGGTCGTTCAGGGTCAGCCAGTGGTCATACGACAGGGTCACGCTGCCCTGCAGCTTGCCCGTCGAGCGCGAGCCGCCGTCGTCGAGGCCCAGCGCCAGGCGGAACGGCAAGCCCTGTTTCCACTGGATCTGCAGGTCGCTCTCGCCCGGCTTCGCATTGCCACCCTCGGCCGGCATGATCTGGATATCGGCTTCGGCCGTCGGCACGCGCTTGAAGTTTTCCAGCGCCTGTTCCGTATCGCGCACATTGAGCAAGTCGCCCGGCCGCGCCGGCACGGCGTTCCACCAGGTGGCGCGGGGATTGGTGCCGGGTGCAAAGCCGATCTGGCGGATGCGCCCCGGTATCAGGCTCAAGGCCAGGGTGCCACGGCTCAAATCCTGCGGCTCGGCCAGCACGCGCGTGGTGACGTAGCCGCGCGCGATGATGGCGTTCTGCAGCCGCCCCATCAGCACATTGATGGCCTGCGTGCCCAGGCAGCGCCCCAGCGCAGAATCCGGCGCGCCCAGGTCGTCGCGGCTGGCGGCATCCAATGCCCACTGGAACCGGGCGGCATCCTCACCCCGCAATTGCAGGTGGTTGATCGTAAAACACGGCGACTCGCCTGCCGGCAAGCGGTTGGCGGAGGCGGCCGCGGGCGCATCGAGCAGGCGCACGTCGGGCTGGCGCTCCTGCTGCTGGCGCAGGAGGCGCTCGCGTTCTTGCTGGCGTATCAGTTCTTGGCTGGCATCGTCGCGCTGGCCGAGGCCAGGCGGAGTGGGAAGGGGCGGCGCGATTTCGGGACGGGTCTGCGCGGACACGGCGGCACACAAGGTGCCGCTGAACAAAAATACACCGCACCATGGCGTCAAGCGCAGGTGCATATGTTGCCTTACGTAATTATTTTCTTAAGTAGATTATAAAATAATTATTTCCGTGTGGCAATTTTATTTATTTCTTGAGAACTTTAGCTGTTTAGTAACTGCATTTCAACTATCACATTACCACTAGTAAACAGGTGCGCAGCTTGCGGCAGGAGAACCGGCAACGACAGGCGGCATGGACCGATGAACTGCTGCCCCTCCAAATATTCTCACCGGATGTATCCATCGTGGTAAAACTTGCCTGGCTTCACTCTGGCTTCAAGCAAGGTAATCATGCAAGATGATCAGCACCCGACGTCAGCCATCCCTGAGCATCCAAGCAGGGCCACCTACGATGAAGCGACCACCTGTGTCTATCAGGCGTATCCGGATGTGATCGCGGATGGCGCATTGACGAACGTTGTATATTGAAAGGCAATACATATGTCCGACAACACCCATGTTTCTGAGCGGCTCAAAAGCTGCCGCGAGGATCTTCGTCTCTCACAAGTACTGCTTGCCGAACTGGCAGGCATCAATCCCACGCAGCTGTATCGCTATGAATCAGGCAAAGCCAGTCTTCGGATGGACGCGGCAGAGAAGATTGCCGCAGCCCTCGGCGTCAGCACCGCCTGGCTTGTGCACGGGACCTTGCCCATCGCCAGAGGGACGCACATCGCCCCGCCAGTGCCAGCGGGAGGGGGACTGATCCTGAACTCTCTGGAACTGCCCCCCGCGCTTGCCGGCGCCGTGAAGCGCCTGGCCATGCAAAATGGCAGCAGTGTCGAAATAGCGCTGCTGGACCTCGCGCATCAGGGCCTCGACGCCATGCACAAAAAAGCCTTGGCTTGCGCCGAGTCCGCAGGCCAGAGCGAAAAATAAGCGCTGATAGAGACTTTCGCGGCAACTGGGTGGTGCAGTTCACGGGGAAAATATGCGCAACGCGATCCATGCGCCAGCCTGCGAAGCCAAAAACGGCTGATCGCTGGATGGTGTCATTCACCTGGGCTCGCGCTGCAGGGGGCAACGCAGGCATTTCCCTGGCGCGACGGCTTAAGCGCACGCACATCAAAAAAATGGCCGTTGATCATTCTGTTGGAATGATCAACGGCCATATATTTCACTTTAAAATCAATTAGTTAAAGCGAACTTATCACTCCTACTCGATGCTCAACGATAGCGATATATCCTTGGATTGACGAGGAATATACGGATACCAGCACGACCATACCACCAGAAATACCATCATCGTCTCATGCTCGACGGCCAGGATCACAAGGCGCCGGCGAAGGCCCGCCGCAAACCGACGGCTGCCTCCCAGCGTGCACCCACGGCTTGGGCCAGCGCATCGCGTGCCTGCAAGTGAGTCCGGCGCGCGTCGAGCACCGCGCCCATGTCCGCCATGCCAGCTTCATACAGCTGAGCAGCATTGCCCGCCGCCGCGCTGCCTGCCGCGTCCACCCGCCGCCACTCCTCCAGGGCACTGCCGGAGGACGTCCATTGGCTCAGCCTCGACTCCACATCGACCAGCGCGCCCAGCATGGCTTTCTCGTACTTGGCCATCGCCTCCTTCGCACGCGCGTCCAGCACCGCGATATTGGCGCGAATGTGGCCACCGTCCAGGATCGGCATGCTGAGCGACACGCCATAGCCAACCGCCAGTTGCGGCACCGCCGATGCCCCATGCTCAGCCAGGCGCTCGCACGAGCCGGACCAGGCAAGCTGCAAACTCGGATATCAAATCCGGTCAGCATGCAGCTACTGCAGATTAGGACGATGTACCAAAGACCAATTGACTTGACCTTGTTGTCGAACAATGATTATCCCCTGCATGGCAGGATATTTTCATCGAAGCGAGTTATCCTTCGTCAAATATCGACATAACGAGGCAGCAAGTCCTGATCGACCAGACGAATTTCAATGGCATTGGCGATCTTGACGTGCTCAGGATTCTCATCATTGAAAGGCTCGTCGGTGACACTCACGATGATGGTGCCGATCTGCTTGTCTTTACCTTGCTCGCCCGTCGCCATGACGGGCACTAAAGCGCGTGCCTCTGGCACCTGTTGGACCGTGAGTATGCGCGGCAGGTACAACATCCAGCCAACACCGGGACGATCCTTGAAGACCTGTTTTTTAAAATACTGATTACGTGCAACCGTGATAAAGACCGGCCGCAGGGACCTCGCGATAATGGACAGCAGCTCTTTCACGCCATCAATGCCGAGTCGTCTCGTGCCTTGACCGTGATCGCTGATCCTAAAAGTCCGTGCGGGCCAGTCACTGTCGCTGAACCCAAGCGCCATGGTCGCGCCTTCACCGTCACCGAGTTCGCCATTCCAGGCACTGAGAAATCGGGATGTCTCACCCTTGAACTCGGCTTCAAGTACGGCTTCAGCGGCTGTGGTGAGTTCCCCCGAGGCATCGAAGACCGGATACAGAAACGACTTCGCTTCCGTATCCTGCGATAGAAACCAGTTTTTCCCAAATGCCGCAGTTTTATTCAAAAACTGGATAGTGATCGCGATTTCTTGGACGTTAGGTCGGAAAGCGAGAGAGGTACGCGTTGCATCGCGCTTATAAGAAACATTGATTATTGTCATATTTTTATGGAAGGTAGTAGGCGGTAATTCCCAAGGCAGCTAATTTGGGCTCCATATATTCGTAAGCGAGTGGCGTTTGAAAGTACCATTTCAGCGAGGCCGGCGGATTACCCATGACAATCTTTGACTGGTCTGTGGCCTGCTTTAATTCCATCCTCATGAAAATATTTTCTTGGAAATCGTACCTGAATTCGCCGTTTGCCTTGAAAAATTGATCATAATCCGCTTTTGCTTCCTGCAA
This sequence comes from Janthinobacterium sp. BHSEK, assembly GCF_056174685.1. NCBI lineage: Bacteria > Pseudomonadati > Pseudomonadota > Betaproteobacteria > Burkholderiales > Oxalobacteraceae > Janthinobacterium > Janthinobacterium sp. BHSEK. Next base: position 103,316 of record NZ_JBWBYV010000034.1, on the reverse strand, counting down.
CAAGCACAGGCGGGATTGGAAGCCGTCAAAGTCCTTTCCTTCGAACAACCATTCCATACCAATCAGAAAACCGGTGATACGGGCTTGATAATCGCGCGCGGCTGGCGACATGCTGTGTGGAACAGCCATAAGCGTACCCTTGTCTGGCGGGCACCGACATCTTTCTTTGGTATCGCTTCGCGTCTCGGCACGCGCGAGGGGGGTGACGCGGGCGTCTTTTGCCTCTTCTGCCTCTTTTTTGCGTTTGCGCAATGCCTCGTCCGTGATCACGGCACCTGCGGCGGCGACACCCAAGGCTAACAAAATTTTCTCCACGACTGCTGGTATCACCAATATCGGTAGCGCGCCCATTATTACTCACCTTCCAGTTTTTTATCCATTACAGCGATCAGTTCGTCGAACCGCTGCTCCGGCGTGGCGCCGGGCTTGCGCAGGTAGGCATCGACTAGCGGGTCGTCATGGATCCCGGGTGCGTCGGCTGACAGGTACATCAGATGTACCATATGCGGCGTGGACCTAAAACCGATTCGAATGGCGTAGGTGTAGGCCGCCAGCATGCGCTCGATCACGGTCGCCCGGCCTGGCTGGCTTGCCATGTCGGCACGCTTGGACAAAAATTGGTCCGCCACTGCGATGACGAAATCGCTCATGTCGCCCGTCTGGACGGCACGCCATTGCTCCTCACTAAACGTCAGCATCGCGCCTCCCTATGATTGCCCGCTTGCCGTCGAGCAGCAAGTGCCATTCATGAATGTGGCCAAACATCGCCTCCCGCTGTGCCGGCTCAAGTATTTTTGCCAGCTTCACCAACACGCGCGGATCCCAAAAGCGCAGCAGCGCTGCGCGGCCATCCGGTAGCCGTGTTTCCAAGTGTAGTTGCAGCAACTGCGCCAGGCCACCAAGGTCCTGCACGGCGAACAGCCAGGTAACGGAAGGTGTTTCTTGCTCCAGTGCGGCCAGGTCTCCAAGAAACGAAGGCGCTGCTCCCGCCACGTCGACCAACCAGGGGCCTGCATGCGCGAGCGCAGCGTCGGGTGTGCCGGTAAATAGCGGGTAGCGCGTCCCATCTTCCGTCATGCGCGTTTGGCGGTGTGTCTCATATTGAACACCGTCGACCAGTGCGTATAGGCACAGCGCCGAGTGATGTTGCTGAAGTTGCTTCAGGCGTTCCAGGACGTCAATCAATATTGTCACTCCCTGATAACGGTGGTCGCGCCAGCGGCGGCAGCGGACAGCAAGCATTCGAGGCAAATGCCGGAGTCGGTATTTGCGGCGATGTTGCCGGCGGTTTCCATCACGTCATTGTCGTCGACATCAGCCGGGTCGCCCACGCTGGACTGGTCCAACCAGATCGTCGTGATTTGGCCGGAAATCAGTTTTGCACCGCAAGCGGTCGAATCCATGTGACGCGCATAACCGTTGCCACTGCCGTCTACCAGGTCGCTCGGCCCGGACGTGATGGGGAACGTGCCCTTGCATTTGGGGCATACCGTCATGTCGCCGACGCGCGCTATATTCTTGCCATTGATGTCACAAGTGAAATCGGCGCTGATAACCGTGCCACCATGACTGGTCTTGTCGCCCATGACAATGAGAGGTCTGCTCAAATGATGCTCCTGAATAGGTGCTGCAACGCAATAAGTTGCATTTATGGCATATTTTCCAGACACGTCAGGTAAGCACGATTCAAAATGAATAATAATGCGGTTGGATCGGAGCGCAATGAGCTTTTCTTTGTTCTAAATGCGAATTGGGACATTGATGCCGATGTAAAAGGTAGACTTGAACCTTCCCCGGCATAACGGATGGTAAATGGTATTATTTTCGATCGAGCAACCACGGCAGAATGCCTGCTTCTGAGCGGTATAACGGCACAGTTGGCTTCGACAGCCTACCCCTCATTTACTTGAGGCGCGAAATAGGATCGACGATCTTGCATGCTGGCGGTAGAGTTGCCATCGCGGCTGACGCGACATGGCACCTGACGGTATCACGCCAAAACAGAAGCTTGCGATGGCCGCTTAACCTCTACTTTTAGTGCAATCTAAAATGGGGGGATTACCCTGCTATGGGTTGCTTGGGTTTGTCAGACAAAATAAAAAAAGCCCCTGAAAAATCAGGGGCTTAGCTGTTGCATTGACCCGGCGTTACCTTACGGTGCCGGACGGGAGATTATTCCCACTCAATGGTCGCCGGCGGCTTGCCCGAAATATCGTAGACGACGCGGTTGATGCCGCGCACTTCATTGATGATGCGGTTCGACACCTTGCCCAGCAGGCTGTGCGGCAGGTGCGCCCAATGCGCCGTCATGAAGTCCTGCGTCTGCACGGCGCGCAGGGCCACCACGTATTCGTAGGTGCGGCCGTCGCCCATCACGCCCACCGATTTGACGGGCAGGAAGACGGCAAAAGCCTGGCTCGTCGCTTCGTACCAGTTGGTCGGCACGCTATCCTGGTCGAAGCCAGGCACCACCACCGGTTCATACGGCGTATTGCGCAGTTCTTCGATGAAGATGGCGTCGGCGCGGCGCAGCAGGTCGGCGTAGTCTTTCTTGACTTCGCCGAGGATGCGCACGCCCAGGCCCGGGCCCGGGAACGGGTGGCGGTAGACCATGTCATGCGGCAAGCCCAGGGCCACGCCCAGTTTGCGCACTTCGTCCTTGAACAGTTCGCGCAACGGTTCGAGCAGCTTGAGCTTCATGGTGTCCGGCAAGCCGCCCACGTTGTGGTGGCTCTTGATGGTCTGGCCCTTCTTGCCCTTGCCGGCCGATTCGATGACGTCCGGGTAGATCGTGCCTTGCGCCAGCCATTTGGCGTTGACCAGCTTGCCGGATTCCACCTGAAAGACTTCGACGAATTCGCGACCGATGATCTTGCGCTTCTGCTCGGGGTCGGTGACGCCGGCCAAGTGGCCCATGAACTGCTCTTCCGCATCGACGCGGATGACTTTCACGCCCAGGTTCTTGGCGAACATGTCCATCACCATCTTGCCTTCGTCCAGGCGCAGCAGGCCATGGTCGACGAAGACGCAGGTCAGCTGGTCGCCGATGGCGCGGTGGATCAGCGCAGCGGCCACGGACGAATCGACGCCGCCGGACAAGCCCAGGATGACATCATCGGTACCGACTTGCGCGCGGATCTTTTCCACCGCTTCGCTGATGTAGTCAGGCATGTTCCAGTCCGACTTGCAACCACAGATCTCATGCACGAAACGGCCGATCATGGCCTTGCCCTGCACCGTGTGCGTCACTTCCGGATGGAATTGCACGCCGTAGAACTGGCGCTCTTCATCGGCCATGGCGGCGATCGGGCAGCTTGGGGTGTTGCCCATCAGTTTGAAGCCTGGTGGCATTTCCAGCACCTTGTCGCCATGGCTCATCCACACTTTCAGCATGCCGTGGCCTTCGTCGGTGACGAAGTCGGCAATACCGTTGAGCAATTTGGTGTGGCTGCGGGCGCGCACTTCGGCGTAGCCGAATTCGCGTACCAGGCCGTTTTCCACCTTGCCGCCCAGCTGGGCCGCCATGGTTTGCATGCCGTAGCAGATGCCCAGCACGGGCACGCCCAGCTCGAACACGGCTTGCGGCGCGCGCGGCGAATCGCCGTCCAGCGTGGAGTTGTGGCTGCCCGACAGGATCACGCCGGCGGCGCCATAGTTGCGCACGAATTCGTCGCTGACGTCATACGGAAAGACTTCGGAAAACACGCCGGAATCGCGCACGCGGCGGGCGATCAACTGGGTGACTTGGGAACCGAAATCGAGAATGAGGATTTTAGAATGCATGATGGGGACTTTATCTGAGGTCATTACAAAACCGGCGCACTAGGCGCCGGTCTGGTCTGTCGCTACCACAATAGCGTAGCTGGAAAACTGTTCAGGGCAAGGCGCAGTGCCGAAGACAGTACGAATAGTACGGCGAGGCACTGGAACGCAGTCATGGACAGTTTCTCCAGTACGCTTACTCTGAACGGTAGTTAGGGGCTTCTTTGGTAATCTGCACATCATGGACATGCGACTCGCGCATGCCGGCCGAGGTGATTTCCACGAATTCCGCCTTTTCGCGCAGTTCGTCGATGGTGGCGCAACCGCAGTAACCCATCGATTGACGCACGCCGCCCACCAGCTGGAAGATGATCGCCAGCACGCTGCCCTTGTAGGCCACGCGGCCTTCGATACCTTCAGGCACAAACTTGTCGGCCTTCATGGTGGCGTCCTGGAAATAGCGGTCGGCCGAACCATCGGACATCGCGCCCAGCGAACCCATGCCGCGGTACGATTTGTAGCTGCGGCCCTGGTACAGGATCACTTCGCCCGGTGCTTCTTCCGTACCGGCAAACATGGAACCCATCATGACGGTCGAGGCGCCGGCGGCCAGCGCTTTCGAGATATCGCCCGAGAAGCGGATGCCGCCGTCGGCGATACATGGCACGCCCGTGCCGGCCAAAGCTTCGGCCACGTTCGAGATGGCGGTGATTTGCGGCACGCCCACACCGGCGACGATACGCGTGGTGCAGATCGAACCAGGACCGATGCCGACCTTGACCGCATCGGCGCCGTATTCCACCAGCGCCTTGGCGGCGGCGGCGGTAGCGATGTTGCCGCCAATCACTTCCACTTGCGGGTACTTGGTCTTGATCCAGCGTACGCGATCGAGAATGCCTTGCGAGTGGCCGTGGGCCGTGTCGACCACCAGCACGTCGACGCCGGCGGCGACCAGCAGGTCGATGCGCTCTTCATCCTTGGCGCCCACGCCGACGGCAGCGCCGACCAACAGTTTGCCCTGGCTGTCTTTCGACGCGAACGGGTGGGAAGTCGACTTCTGGATATCCTTGACGGTGATCAGGCCGCGCAGTTCAAACGCGTCGTTGACGACCAGCACGCGCTCGAGGCGGTGCTTGTTCATCAGGCGCTTGGCTTCGGCCGTATCGGCGTCTTCCTTGACGACCACCAGCTTTTCGCGCGGGGTCATCTTGGCGGAAGCTTCCGCGTCGAGTTCCTGCTCAAAGCGCAAATCGCGGTTGGTGATGATGCCGACGACTTCCTTGCCTTTGACGACAGGGAAACCGCTGATGCCGTATTGTTCCGTCAGGGCGATCACGTCGCGGATTTTCATGTCCGGCGGAATCGTGATCGGATCGCGCAGCACGCCAGCTTCGAAACGTTTTACGCGGGCCACTTCACGTGCCTGGTCCTTCGGATTCAAATTCTTGTGGATGATGCCGATGCCGCCTTCCTGGGCCATCGCGATCGCCAGACGGGCTTCCGTCACCGTATCCATGGCTGCGGACAGCAAGGGAATATTCAGGGTGATATTGCGGGTCAGGCGAGTTTTGAGGGACGTATCGGCGGGCAGAACGTTGGAGTAGGCTGGGACGAGCAGCACGTCATCGAATGTGAGTGCTTTTTGAAGTAGACGCATAGCATTTCCTATTGGCGCAAAAGCAGATTATACAGAAAAAAGCGCCCTCCGTCCTTGCAGCATAGAAAAGATATTTAAAAATGGCAAAAAAATGACCCTCGCCATGTAGCGGCCAGGCAAGCACCGCCCTCAGGCCTTGGCGGGCTTGCTGCCAGCGCGGCGCCGGCGCGCTTCTTTCGGGTCCGCCTGCAGGGGACGATACACCTCCACCCGGTCATGCTCGTGCAATACGGTATCCAAAGGCTTCTTCTTGCCATAGATGCCCACCATATTGATGGCCAGGTCGATGCCGGGGATGGCCTGCAGCAAGCCGCTCTGCGTCACCGCCTGTTCGATGGTGGTGCCGGCGGGCACCGTCAAGGTACGCAGGAAACTGCTATCCGGCAAGGCGTAACAGACTTGCACCTGAATGCTGGCCTCAGCCATACACGGTCTCCGCGCGCTTGCAAAAGGAATCGACCATGCTGTTGGCGATCATGCCGAAGACGGGGCCGATGATCTGCTCCAGCACGCGGCTGGAAAATTCGTAGTGCAGGTCCAGTTCGATCTTGCAGGCATCTTCGCGCAGAGCCTTGAAGGTCCACACGCCGTCGAGGGTCTTGAAAGGACCGTCCACCAGCTTCATCTTGATGGAAGTCGGCGGCACGTTCTCGTTGGATGTGGTGAAGCTTTGACGCACGCCGTGGTAATGTATGCCCACGCTGGCGACAACCGTGTTCTCGCCCCGCTCGCGAATCTCGACCGCACCGCACCAGGGCAGGAATTTGGGATAATCCTCCACCGCCGCCACCAGCGCGAACATTTGTTCGGCGCTATAGCCGAGAAAAACTGATTTATGTACTACTGCCATTGAAGAACCATTTGCTATGATGTTGGATACATTTGATTTTATCGCGCTTGCGCGAGACAGTAGTTTAACCGACCCGCGCACATTTACCATCTCATGACCATAGCAGACAACAGAAAAGCCTTCCACGACTACTTTATCGAGGATCGCTACGAAGCGGGCATCGTACTGGAAGGCTGGGAAGTCAAAGCCATCCGCGACGCCCGCGTACAAATCAAGGAAGCCTACGTCGTCGTCCGCGGCGATGAACTCTTCCTGTTCGGCGCGCATATCAGCGCCCTGCCGACCGCCTCCACCCACATCCACCCGGAAGCGGTGCGCACGCGCAAGCTGCTGCTGCACCGCGCGGAAATGGATAAGCTGATCGGCAAGGTGGAACGCTCGGGCTACACCCTGGTGCCGCTCAACCTGCACTACAAAGGCGGCCGAGTGAAATGCGAAATCGGTCTGGCCAAAGGCAAGAAACAGCACGACAAGCGGGCGGCGGAACGCGACCGCGATGGCGCGCGCGAAGTACAGGCGGCAATGAAGTCGCACCGCCGCTGATCCGGCACTGCGCGCAGCATGCTGCGCCGATACCAGCAAGCCCGGCTATATGCCGGGTTTTATTTTGCCGATTGCCTGCGCCCAGCGGAAAAACTCAGCGCGACGGGAATAAAACAGGGAAAGAAAGAGATAAAGCGGGAGAAAGACTGGTATTGGCGAAAATACCGTGGAGATACGGCGATATGCATCAGCTTGGCCTGTCTGGCCCAAGACAACAGTAAAGTTCCGGATGCTTGCGTGCTGCCTGGTATTACCCCTGCACGACTCCACAGGACAAGCATCCGAATGAACGGTTTTTTACGCCTTCAGAATCAAACCTTCAGCAGATCACGCGACTTGCCCGAATCGGTCCACTCCTTGACCCATTTCGGTTGACGGCCACGGCCAGTCCATTGCTGCGTCGCGTCGTCCGGATTGCGATAGCGTACGGCAACCGTGCCGGTTTTAGCGCGGATGCCCGTACCAACCAGGTCTTTTACGGAAACGCCGACGCTCTGGGCAATCGCCAGGATTTGTTCGCGCGCCTTGGACAGATCGTCCTGTTCGCGTTTCTTCATTTGCTTCTTGATGTCGTCCTGCAAGGTGCGCAGTTCGGACAGGGATAAGCTGGACAGATCCATGATATTTCCTTGTGTGAGTTGAAAAATATAACTGAACAGTTAAATTCTATCCAATTGTAACGCGACTGAGGTGATTTTTTCTAAAGATTTGATTGTTTTTTACAATTCTTTTACCAAAAAACCGACTTCCCCGGCTTTCAAGCGATGTAAATCATCAATCAAGGAGGGAACAGCGCACATGAACCGTCTGCGCAAGTACCTCTACCCCTGCCTGGTGCGGTGGCGATGCAATACAGCGCCATCGGCCGCATTTATTCTGCAGTAATTTTTGTTTCATTGCAATTTATAGTAATTCTAAATAACAATTCAAAAATAGACATGGGCCAATACTATCGCCCATCGCCCATCGCATCAAACCCGATCCCGACATCTGCACCGGACATCGGCGCAATCATCACCATGCATGCGCGGCAGATTTTACGCCATTCAAAGAAATCAGCGCCGCACGACAGCACATAATCCCGAAAGTGCGCACAGCATAGCATGAAGAAAATATTTTCAGCGTTACGCATTCACCTGCAGATACTCCTTCCCGGCTGCTGCCAGATAATCATGGCGGCGCAAATGCAAACTGCCCGCTATACAGCGGGCAGTTTGGACAACAAACATGCTACGGATTTGCTATTCACCCAAGCGGCAGGCAATCAAGGAATGGCCACGCCGCTTTTCGGTTTCTGCGTTTTTACCACCTGCATCGCCGTGGCGATCAAACCGCTCATATCGCCCAGATTGGCCGGTACGATAATCGAGTTATTCGTTTTCGCCAATTGCGCGAAGGCGCCCACATACTGCTCGGCCACTTTCAGGTTGACGGCATCTTCACCACCCGGCTCGCGGATGGCGGCGCCCACCTGGCGCAACGCTTCGGCGCTGGCCTGCGCCAGCGCGACGATGGCCGTGGCCTGGCCCTCGGCGCGGTTGATCGATGCCTGCTTCTCGCCTTCCGAACGGGCAATATTCGCTTCCCGCTCGCCGCTGGCGATATTGATCTGCTCCTGCTTGCGCCCTTCCGAGGCGGCAATCAGCGCGCGCTTTTCGCGCTCGGCCGTAATCTGCGCCTGCATCGCATGCAAAATTTCCTTGGGCGGCGTCAAATCCTTGATTTCATAGCGCAATACCTTGACGCCCCAATTCGCCGCCGATTCATCGATGGCATTCACAATGGCCGTATTGATATGGTCGCGCTCTTCAAATGTCTTGTCGAGTTCCATTTTACCGATCACCGAACGCAAGGTCGTTTGCGCCAGTTGCGTAATGGCGGCAATATAATTCGACGAGCCGTATGAAGCACGCATCGCATCGGTAATCTGGAAATACAGAATACCATCCACCTGCAATTGCGTATTGTCACGCGTAATGCACACCTGCGGCGGCACGTCGAGTGGAATTTCCTTAAGCACGTGCTTGTAAGCGATACGATCAACAAAAGGCACGACAATATTCAGGCCAGGCCCCAATACCGCATGGAACTTACCCAAACGTTCCACCACCCACGCATGCTGCTGCGGCACCACATTGACCGTCTTGAAGACAAATACCAACGCCAGCAATAACAAGATCAGCGACATGCTTCCGATACTTACTTCCATAATCTATTCTCCAGGTTATCCAACAATCAAACGGCTTCCACGCACGGCACGTATCGTGTAATGACCGGCCTGCGTATCGCTGCCGGGAATCAGTTCCACATCCCACAAGGCGCCGCGATACATGACGCGCGCCACGCCATCGACCCAATGCGCGACCGCCACGCTTTGGCCGATATCCAGATTCACATTCGGATCCTGCGCCGCATCGCGCCGCCCCGCCCTGCCAAAACGGCTGCGCCGCAATAACAGCGTAGCCGCCACGCCGACCACGGCGGCCGTCAAGGCCTGCCAACTGCCATTTCCGCCGGCCAGCGCCACCAATCCTCCGGCACTGATGCCGATGGCGATCATCAGCAGATAAAACGTGCCCGTGAACAGCTCCAGGATCAATACCGCGCCAGCCGCTACAAACCAGCCTACCCATTCAGCCATGATGCCTCCATCTTTGTGAATCCAAAATAAAAAACCCCGCAGCCTATATAAGCGACGGGGTTTAATGCGCTGTACTGCCTGATATTATTCTTGCCAAACACCTATATACAAGCAGTCTAACGCAATTCCAGATGACGTCAATAGCCGGGGGCGAATTAGCGCCGCCAGACCAGCCAATTATTCCTCGAGCAGGCTGCGCAGCATCCACGCCGTCTTTTCATGCAGATCGAGGCGCTGCGTGATCAGGTCGGCCGTCGGCTGGTCATTGGCTTTTTCCAGCAGCGGGAACAGGCGGCGCGCCGTGCGCGCGGTCGCTTCCTGCGCCGCCACCAGGTGGCTGACCATGTCCAGGGCCGGCGGCACGCCGTCGATTTCCTTGATCGAAGCAAGCTTGACGAATTCCTTGTAGGTGCCGGGCGCCGGATAGCCGAGAGCGCGGATACGCTCGGCGATCAGGTCCAGCGCGGCCCACTGCTCCGTGTATTGCGTCATGAACATCAGGTGCAGGGTGTTGAACATCGGTCCCTTGACGTTCCAGTGAAAATTATGCGTCATCAGGTACAAGGTGTAGCTGTCGGCCAGCAGGCCGGACAGGCCTTCCGCAATCTTCGCGCGGTCCGCCTCGGAAATGCCGATGTCGATCTTTGCCACCTTGCTCGGTTTCTTGCTTGCCATGTGAACTCCCGTTTCAATATATTGGTGGAATCATTTTAGCTGATCTGGCGCAAGCCCATCGGATACTCCCGTGCGCCCCATGGCAGGCATAAAAAAACCCGCTGCCGGGTCAGCGGCAGCGGGTTTTTCAGCGGACGGGAAAGACGCTTACGCTTTCAGCGCAGCCAGCTTTTGCCACGTATCGATCACCGAGTCGGGATTCAGGGACATCGACTCGATACCCTGCTCCATCAGCCAGACGGCGAAGTCCGGATGGTCGGAAGGCCCCTGGCCGCAGATGCCGATGTACTTGCCGCGTGCCAGGCAAGCCTTGATGGCCAGGGCCAGCAGGGCTTTCACGGCAGGATCGCGCTCGTCGAAGTCGGCGGCCAGCAATTCCATGCCGGAATCGCGGTCCAGGCCCAGGGTCAGCTGGGTCAGGTCGTTCGAGCCGATCGAGAAGCCGTCGAAATGGTCGAGGAACTGGTCGGCCAGGATGGCGTTCGACGGTACTTCGCACATCATGATGACGCGCAAGTCGTTCTCGCCGCGCTTCAGGCCATTTTTCGCCAGCAGGTCGATGACTTTCTCGGCCTGGCCCAGGGTACGCACGAATGGCACCATGATTTCCACGTTCGTCAGGCCCATGTCGTTGCGCACGCGCTTCATCGCTTCGCATTCCATGTTGAACGCTTCGGAGAAGTCTGCCGACAGGTAGCGCGCCGCGCCGCGGAAGCCCAGCATCGGGTTTTCCTCGTCCGGCTCGTAGCGCGAACCGCCGATCAGCTTCTTGTACTCGTTCGACTTGAAGTCGGACAGGCGCACGATGACTTTTTTCGGCCAGAACGCGGCGGCGATGGTGGCGATGCCTTCGGCCAGCTTGTCGATATAGAACGCCTTCGGCGAAGCGTGGCCGCGCGCCACCGATTCCACGGCCTTTTTCAGGTCGGCATCGATGTTCGGGTATTCGAGGATCGCGCGCGGATGCACACCAATATTGTTATTGATGATGAATTCCAGACGCGCCAGGCCCACGCCCGCATTCGGCACGGACTGGAAGTCGAACGCCAGCTGCGGATTGCCCACGTTGAGCATGATCTTGGTATCGAGCTTCGGCAATTCGCCGCGCGACACTTCCGATACTTCCGTTTCCAGCAAGCCATCGTAGATCTTGCCTTCGTCGCCTTCGGAGCACACCACGGTGACAAAGGTGCCGTCTTTCAGCACGTCGGTCGCGTCGCCGCAGCCGACGACGGCCGGCACGCCGAGTTCACGGGCGATAATTGCTGCGTGGCAAGTACGGCCGCCACGGTTGGTGACGATGGCCGACGCGCGCTTCATGACCGGTTCCCAGTTCGGGTCCGTCATGTCGGCAACGAGCACGTCGCCTGGTTGCACGCGTTCCATGTCGGCCGGGTCGTGAATCACGCGCACGGGGCCGGCGCCGATCTTCTGGCCGATGGCGCGGCCCGACGTCAGCACGGTGCCGGTGCTCTTCAGCTTGAAGCGTTCCTGCACGTCGGTCGCCTTTTGCTGCGACTTGACGGTTTCAGGGCGTGCCTGCAGGATATACAGCTTGCCGTCGCGGCCATCCTTGCCCCACTCGATGTCCATCGGACGGCCGTAGTGGTTCTCGATGATGACGGCGTACTTTGCCAGCTCCACCACTTCGCTGTCGTTCAGCGAGTAGCGGTTGCGCATTTCCACTGGCACGTCGACGGTTTTCACGGAACGGCCGGCTTTCGCTTCGTTCGTGAATTCCATCTTCAGCAGCTTCGAGCCGATATTGCGGCGGATCACAGGCGACTTGCCCTTTTCCAGCATCGGCTTGTGCACATAGAATTCGTCGGGATTGACGGCGCCCTGCACCACGGTCTCGCCCAGGCCATAGCTGGAAGTGACGAAGACCACGTCCTTGAAGCCCGATTCCGTGTCGATGGTGAACATCACGCCGGCCGCGCCCAGGTCGGAACGCACCATGCGCTGCACGCCCGCCGACAAGGCCACTTCAGCGTGCGTAAAGCCCTTGTGCACGCGGTACGAGATGGCGCGGTCGTTGTACAGCGACGCGAATACCTGTTTCATGGCTTCGAGCACGTTGTCGATGCCGACCACGTTCAGGAAGGTTTCTTGCTGGCCAGCAAAAGACGCGTCCGGCAAGTCTTCGGCCGTGGCCGAGGAGCGCACGGCAAACGACATTTCGGTGTCGGAATCGGCCACCAGCTTGGCGTAGAACTGATCGATTTCAGCGGCCAGGCGTGGCTGGAACGGGGTTTCGACGATCCATTGACGGATCTCGGCGCCGGCTTGCGCCAGCGCGCGCACGTCATCGATGTTCAGCCCTTCGAGGCGCTGGGCGATGCGTTCGGCCAGCGGCAAGCCGCCGTTGGCGCTATACGAGAGGAAATCGCGGAATGCCTGCGCCGTGGTGGCAAAGCCACCGGGCACGCGCACGCCGGCTTCCGCCAGCTGGCTGATCATTTCGCCCAGGGAGGCGTTCTTGCCGCCGACGGATTCAACATCCGTCATGCGCAAATGCTCGAACGAGGCAACATACACCGCGTCCTTGTCTTCCTGCTGTTGCGATACTGCGTTGGTCATAATGACACCCTTACTGATGATAGAAATCTTTACGCGCGGCGCACAGACAGTCTTCTTGTTATTCTTGGCGTCGTGCAGCACAATCATACCGTTACAGCCATTTTACCTTGTGCGGCGCAAATTGACGACGCACAATCTCGATCCAAAGACCCATGACACAAGAACCACGCCCTCCTCTGCCCGCCGCGGCCCGCACCGTCTTCTTCGTTTCGGACGGCACCGGCATCACCGCCGAGACCTTCGGCCATTCGGTGCTGACGCAGTTCGATCTGCGCTTCCGCCAGATCCGCCTGCCCTTCATCGACACCATGGACAAGGCCTACGAGGCGGCGCGCAAGATCAACGAAGCCTTCGCCGCCGATGGCCAGCGCCCCATCATTTTCTCCACCCTCGTGAAGAACGACCTGTCGGCCGTGATCCGCAAGTCCAGCGGCATGCACATGGACCTGATCCAGACCTTCGTCGCCCCGCTGGAGCAGGAACTGGGCGTGATGTCGACCCATACCATCGGGCGTTCGCACAACATCGTCGACAGCGAGGAATACAAGAACCGCATCGAGGCGATCAACTATTCGCTGGCGCACGACGATGGCCAGTCGCACAAGAACCTGTCCTCGGCCGATGTCATTCTGGTGGGTGTTTCGCGCTCTGGCAAGACCCCAACCAGCCTGTATCTGGCCATGCAATACGGTATCAAGGCGGCCAATTATCCGCTGATTCCCGACGATTTCGAGCGCGACAAGCTGCCATCGGCCCTGCTGGAATTTAAGAATAAAATTTTCGGATTAAGCATTACGCCCGAACGTTTGTCGGAAATACGCAACGAAAGACGCGCAGGAAGCAAGTATGCGGCGATTGAAAACTGCCGCTACGAGGTCAACGAGGCGGAAAAGATGATGAAACGCGAAGGCATCCGCTGGCTCTCGTCGACCACCAAGTCGATCGAGGAGATCTCCACGACGATCCTGCAAGAGATTAAGCCGAACCGCCGCGAGTACTAGAACGCCTGACCAAACCTGCTGCGCGTCGGTATAGGCGGCTTGCGATGCTCACCGTACTAGAAGTACGGTTGCGCTTCTCGGCCACCTCTCCCTTCCGCTCGCGACGGTTTTGTCAGGCGTTCGCCTCGCGGGACAGCACCTCCAGCGCCGCCACCAGCCGGTCCAGTTCACCGGTGGTGGTGGTGACGGCCACCGTGGCGCGCACGATGTCGGCATCGCCGACATTGCGCTGCACGGTGAATATGCCAAAGCGCTGCAGCAAGGCTTGCTGCAGATCGCGCGCGCTCATGCCGTCGACGGCGAAGGCGACCAGCGCCGTGCCACGCTTGGCATCGAGCGGCGACAATATGCGCACGCCAGGCAGCTGCGCGGCGCGGCTGACCCAGTAATTGCGCAGCCAGGCCAGGCGTTCCGTCTTGGCCGGCGTGCCGCCCAGGCGCGCATGGAAGTCCAAGGCGGCAGGCGCGGCCAGGATGGCGCCGATCGGCGGCATGCCCATGTGCAGGCGGCTGCGGATATCGTCAAGCGGATAATCGTCGTCGCCACAATGCGGCTCGATCTTGTGCAGCTGCGATGCACGGATATACACGACACCGAGTCCTGCCGGCGCCCCCAGCCATTTGTGCAGATTGAAACCGGCGAAATCGACACCCATGGCCTGCACGTCGACGTCGACCTGCCCCAGCGCATGGGCGCTGTCGAGCAGCACGTCGATACCGTGTTCGCGCGCCAGTGCCATGATGGCCTGCAGCGGCAGTTGCTGGCCATTGGCCGGCGCCACCTGCGACAGCAGCAGCAATTTCGGCTTGACGGCCTGGCGCATGGCTTGCGCGTAACGGGCGATGATCTCGTCATCGCCGATGGGCAAGCGCAAGGTGACTTGCGTGCTGGTGACGCCACGGCGCTGCGCCAGCCAGCGCATGGCCGTGCGCATGGCCGGATAGTCGAGATTACTCCACAGCACCGTATCGCCGGGCGCCAGGCCGTGGTATTGCGTGATCAGCACCTGCATCGACTCGGTGCCGCTGCGGGTCAGCAGGATCTCGTGCGGCTGCGCATGGATCAGCGCGGCGACGCGCTGGCGCAGAATATCCACATGCGTGCGCGTGAATTCTCCGCGCACGAAGGGACTTAGTTGCTCGTTGGTGTAGCGCACGGCCTGCTCAAAGGCCGCTTGCACGGGGGCCGCCATGGCGCCGAAATAGCCATGCTCAAGGTTGACGATGGCGTCCGGCGGCGCGGGATACAACGCGGCGACATGGCGCCACCAGGCCTCGTCGCGTGCGGCACCGTCGGCGAGCAAAGGGAAAACAGGATAATCAGGCATGGCTGGCCTCGGTGCGAAAGTGTCAGGACTGGCCCTGGCGCAGCTGTTCGAAGAAGCACACGGCGGCGCAGGCGGCCACGTTCAGTGATTCGATCTGCCCCAGGTGGGGAATGACCACCTGGTGCGTCGCCATCGACAGCAGGTCGTCGGCCACGCCCTGCCCTTCATGGCCGAACAGCCAGGCGACGGGCTGGCGCAGGTCGACGTCGTACAATCGCTGGGTGGCGTAGCCGCTGGTGGCCAGCGTCGCCACCTTGGCGTTCGATACGAGTGCCGCCAGGTCGACGTTTTCAAAGATGTCGAGCACGAAGTGCGCGCCCATCGCCGCGCGCAGCACCTTGGGCGACCAGCAGAACGCCGTGCCGGCACTGCAGTACACCTGCGTGATGCCGGCGGCGGCCGCGCTGCGCAGGATGGAGCCCACGTTACCCGGGTCTTGCAGGTTATCGAGCAGCACGGCCGACACGCTCAGGGGCTGCGTGACGGCCCGTTCCGGCGTCTCGATGAGGAACATCACGCCCACGCCGTGCTCGACCTGGCTCACCGCGTGGTACAGCGCGTCGGGCAAGCCCAGTACGTGCGCGCGCCGGCTTTCCAGCTGACCGACGATGTCCGCCACTTCGGGGTTCTGCAAGGCGCTTTCGCTGACGATGCACTGCTCCGGCATGCCGCGCAGCTGCAGGTACGACTGGCACAGGTGCACGCCGTCGAGCAGGGTGCGGCCCGACTTGCGGCGCGCCTGGGAACTGCCCGCCAGCTTCAATAAATCCTTGTATTGCGCATTGTCGCGCGAGGTGATCGTCTTCATGCGACCACCTCCTGCCCGCCAAACAGGGCGATCACGTTGCGCACGGGCGCGAACGAGCGGCGGTGCACGGGCGAGGCGCCGTGCAGGTGCAGGCGCTCCAGGTGCAATTTGGTGCCATAGCCCTTGTGCTGGTCGAAGCAGTACTCGGGATAGGCCGCATGCAGGCGCACCAGGGCCGCATCGCGCGCCGTCTTGGCCAGGATCGAGGCGGCGGAAATCGAATCGACCTTGTCGTCGCCGCCGACGATCGCCATGCCGCGCACCGGCATCACGGGGCAGCGGTTGCCGTCGATCAGGGCCAGGGTCGGCACGGTCGCCAGGGCTTCGACGGCGCGGCGCATGGCCAGCATCGACGCCTGCAAGATGTTCAGGCGGTCGATTTCCTCTTCCGACGCTTCGGCGATGGCCCAGGCCAAAGCCTTGGCCTTGATCTGCGGCGCCAGCAGCTCGCGCCTGGCTTCGGTTAGTTTTTTCGAGTCGCGCAAGCCGTCGATGGGCTGGTTCGGGTCGAGGATCACGGCGGCGGCGAAGACGGGGCCGGCCAGCGGACCGCGGCCTGCCTCGTCGACGCCGCAGATGATTTCATCGAGCGAGAATGGCAAGTCGTCAAACAGGCCGGGATAGATATTTTTCACGTTGAATCTTTGGTTGGTACTGCGGTTGAAGCGGTGATCGGGCGTTACTTGCGGTTGGCGGCGATGACCTGCATGACGGCGTTGGCGCTTTCGCGCGCGCTGTCGCGCAGCAGGCTGTGGTGCATGTCAGTGAAGCGCTGCACCAGGCGCAAGCGGCCCGGCACGTCGCTCAGTTGCTGCCACATGGCGTCCGCCAGCGCTTGCGGGCTGGCCGCGTTTTGCAGCAGCTCGGGCACCAGGTAATCACGCGCCAGGATGTTCGGCAAACCAATCCATGGCTGGTAGCCCATGTGGCGCATGATTTCCCACGAGGCGCGCATCATCTTGTAGGCGATGACCATGGGCTTCTTGTACAGCGCCACTTCCAGCGATGCCGTGCCGGAGGCCACCAGCACCGCATCGGCGGCGCAGATGGCCGTGTGCGAGCCGCCATCGGTGAGCAGGATCTCGACGTCCTGCAAGCCCGCCTCACGGATCAGCTGCAAAAAGTACTGGCGCTGCTTTTCGCCGGCCATGGGCGCGACGAAGCGCAGCGAACGGTCGCGCGCCAGCAGCAGCTTGCAGGCGGCCACGAACGCCACCGTATTGTATTTGAGTTCGCCCATGCGGCTGCCCGGCATCAGGGTCACGACATTCGCGTCTTGCGGCAAGCCCAGGACACGGCGCGCGGCCGCTTCATCGGGCTGCAGGGGGATCATCTCGGCCAGCGGATGGCCGACATAGGTGACGGGCACGCCTGCCTTGCGGTAGATCTCTTCCTCGAAGGGGAAGATCACCAGCATGTGCGAGACGGCCTTGATGATTTTCTTGATGCGTCCGCCGCGCCAGGCCCAGATCTGCGGCCCGATGTAGTGCACGGTGGGGATGCCGCCTTCCTTCAATTGCTGCTCGAGTCCCAGGTTAAAGCCAGGATAGTCGGCGCCGATGAAGACGGCGGGACGCTCCGCCAGCAGCTGGTCGCGCAGCGCATTCTGGATGCCCTTGATTTCGCGGTAGCGGGGAATGATCTCGAACAGGCCGCGCACGGTCAGCTTGTCGAGCGGCCAATCGGACACAAAGCCCTGCCTGGCCATGTGCTCGCCGCCGATGCCGTGGAAACGGGCACCGGGCAGCTGCGGCACGAGGCCCGACAGCAACCGGCTGGCCAGCAGGTCGCCCGACACCTCGCCGGCGACGATGGCGACATTGGCGACACCGAGGCCGCTGGACTGGTCAGCGGACGATGCCACGCGACGCCACGCCAAGGAATTCGCGCATGGCGCGAATGTGTTCCGCCACCTCGGGCGACGCTGCCGCTTCTTCTTCGAACAGGGCCGCCTTGGATTCTTCCAGGGTCAGTCCGGAGCGGTAGATGAGCTTGTACGCGGTGCGGATGCCATTGATCTGTTCGCGCGTAAAACCGCGGCGTTTCAAACCCTCGATATTGACGCCGTGGGCCTGCGCCGGATTGCCGTTCAGGAGCACGAAAGGCGGCACGTCCTGCGTCAGGCTGGTGCTCATGCCGACAAAGGCGTGCGCGCCGATCTTGCAGAACTGGTGCACATTGGCGAAACCGCTCATGATGACCCAGTCGCCGATCTCCACGTGGCCCGCCAGCTGGGCGTTGTTCGAAAAGATAGTGTTGTTGCCCACCAGGCAGTCGTGCGCCAGGTGCACATACGCCGAGATCCAGTTGTCGTTGCCCAGGCGCGTCACGCCGCCGCCCTGCACGGTGCCCGTGTTGAAGGTGCAGAATTCGCGGATGGTGTTGCGGTCGCCGATTTCCAGGCGCGTCGCCTCGCCCGCCCATTTTTTATCCTGCGGCTGCGCGCCGATGGAAGAAAACTGGAACAGGTGGTTGCCGCTGCCGATCGTCGTGTGGCCGTCGATGACCACATGCGGGCCCACCTTCGTGCCGGCACCGATGCGCACGTGCGGACCGATGATGGTGTACGGACCCACCTCGACCGAGCTGTCGAGCTCAGCCTTCGGATCGATGACCGCCGTGGAGTGGATGGCCGCCATTACTGCCCCGCTGGCTGGCTCATAGACTGACTCGCATCCTGCGCGCTGCGGATGGTGCACATCAGTTCGGCTTCCACCGCCAGCTTGCCGTCGACCGTACCGACGGCCTTGTATTTCCAGATGCCGCGCGAAACGCGCAGGATTTCCACGTCCATCTTCAGCTGGTCGCCCGGTTCGACAGGACGCTTGAAGCGCGCATTGTCGATGCCGACGAAGTACACCACCGAATTTTCGTCCGGTTTCACACCCATCGACAGGAACGACAGCAGGGCCGCAGTCTGCGCCAGCGCTTCGATCATCAGCACGCCGGGCATGACCGGCTTGTGCGGGAAATGGCCCTGGAAGAACTCTTCGTTGACCGTTACGTTCTTGATGGCGGTGATGGTTTTGTTCGCTTCCCAGTCCAGCACGCGGTCAACCAGCAGCAACGGGTAGCGGTGCGGCAGCAGCGATTTGATGGCGAGGATGTCGAGGGTCTTTTTTTCAGTAGTCATTTTTCGTCTTGCGTGGTCAGTGTTTTAATTGTTTTTTCAAGCGCGCGGATCTTCTCGCGCATGCTTGACAGGTTGCGCACGATGGCGGCGCTCTTTTCCCAGTCGGCGTTCTTGGCCAGCGGATAGAAACCCGTGTACTGGCCCGGCTCCGCGATCGAACGCGAGACCATGCTGCCCGAGCCCACGTGGACGCGGTCGGCAATGGTCAGGTGACCCAGCACCATGGCGGCGCCGCCGAAGGTGCAGTACTTGCCGATGATGGCGCTGCCGGCCACGCCGACGCAGCCGGCCATGGCCGTGTGCGCGCCGATATGGCAGTTGTGGCCGATCTGGATCTGGTTATCGAGCTTGACGCCATCTTCGATGATGGTGTCGGCCAGCGCGCCACGGTCGATGGTGGTGTTGGCGCCGATGTCGACATCGTCGCCGATCACCACCCTGCCCGTCTGCGGTATCTTGATATACACGCCGCCTTCGTTGGCAAAGCCGAATCCGTCGGTGCCGATCACGGCGCCCGAATGGACGATGCCGCGCTGGCCGATCACGCAGCGCGCGTGGAAGGTGACGTTGGCCAGCAATTGCGTGCCGGCGCCGATGACGGCGTCGCGCCCCACCACGCAGCCGGGGCCGATGACGCAGCCGGCGCCGATCACGGCGCCCGCTTCGATCACCGCGTGCACGCCGACGGAGGCGCTGGCGTCAACCTGCGCGCTGGCATCGACAAAGGCGCGCGGATGGATGCCGGCCGGCGCCTTGATCTCGTGCAGGGCGGCGAAATACTGCGCCGCGCGCGCGAAATACACATAGGGATTCGGGGTGACGATGCGCGCGCCGGCGTAGTCGCCGCCGATCAGCGCGTCGTCGGCCGGCGTGAGGATCAGCGCCGCGGCGCCGCTCTGGGCCGCCTGTGCGCGGAATTTGCTATTGCTCAGAAAGCTGATGTGCGAAGCGCCGGCGTCGGCCAGCGGCGCGATCCCTGAAACTTCCAGATTGGGATCGCCCGCCAATTGTCCGCCGAAGCGTTCGACCAAGTCTCCTAGTCGAGTGCCCATCTATTTACCTCTATTCTAATGTTACTTGTCCAGCGCCTTCAAGACCTTGTCGGTAATGTCGATGCGCGGGCTGGCCCACAGGGCTTCCTGCAGCACGATGTCATATCCTTCGATATGCGCCATCTGCTGGATGATGGTGTTGGCTTTTTCCGCGATGGCGCTGCGCTCTTCGTTCGTGCGCTGGCTCAGGTCTTCGCGGAACTCGCGCTGGCGGCGCTGCAGTTCCTTGTCCAGCTCGAAAAATTCGCGCTGGCGCTTGGCGCGCTCCGCTTCGCTCAGGGTCGGCATGTCCTTTTCCAGGGCTTCATTGGCCACCTTGAAACGGGCCGCCAGTTCCTGCACGGCTTTTTCGCGCGAGCGGAACTCTTCGGCCAGCTTGGCGCTGGCCAGCTTGGCCAGCCTCGATTCGTTATAAATACGTTCGCTGCTGATCCAGGCGATCTTCGACTCCTGAGCCTGCGCCTGCACCGGCAACAGCGAACTCCAGCACAATGCGATCACGGCAAGGGTCTTGGGCAGGGTAGCGGATGCGGTGTTCATGATACTCCATGGTCAAAAGGTAAAAGCTGTCGCCCCCGTTCAGATGGCCGGTTAGAAACCGGTGCCCATCTGGAACTGGAAGCGCTCCAGGCGGTCCGTCGGCTTGGCGTTCAGCGGTTTGGCATAGCTCAGCTTGAGCGGGCCCACCGGTGAAATCCAGCTGATGCCCAAGCCAGCAGAATAGCGCAATTGCGAGATCCGCATTTTTTCGCCTTCCTGGTAGACCTGGCCGCCGTCAAGGAAACCGAACCAGCGCAAGCTGCGGTCATTGCCCGAACCGGGGAATGGCATCTGCAGTTCCGCGTTACCGATCAGGCGCGACGCGCCGCCCAAGGCATCGTTGGTGCTCGGTTCGACCGCGCCCAGCGAGGAACTCAGGTAGCCGCGCACCGAACCGATACCGCCGCCGTAGAAGTTCTTGAAGACGGGGTAGACGTGCTTGCCGATGCCGTGGCCGTAATCGAGCTCGCCCTTCAGCGCCAGGGTGACCTTGCTGAACAGCGGACGGAAATACTGGTGCTCATAGATGGCACGGAAGTATTTCTGGTCGCCGATCAGGTCGGCCTCCAGGTTGACGCGCTGGTAGCGGCCGATCGATGGCGTCAGGGCGCTGTCGCGGCTGTCGCGCTGCCATGCCGCCGTCAGCGGGATGGAATTCGTGGTGGCCGAACCGATACCGTCGGACGGGCCGCCATTGTCGATCACGTACTGCTTGAAGCGGATTGGGCTGGTGATGTCCGTTTCGATGCGCGAGCGCTCGGCGCCGATGCCGAAGAAGACGGTGTCGACTTCCGAGAACGGCACGCCGAAACTGACGCGGCCACCGGTCTGCTTGATCTTGTAGCTGCCGATGTTGAGCGCCGGCGGTTCCGTCGTCCGCAGGTAGACTTCGAAGCTGCGCGAAATGCCATCGTCCGTGTAGTACGGATTGGTTTGCGAAAACGCGATCGTGCGGCTGTAGTGGCTGGTATTGAGTTCGATGCCGACCGTGTTGCCGCTACCGGCGAAGTTGGCTTGCGAAATCGAGGCCGACAGGGTGAATTTTTCCGATTGCGAGAACGCGCCGCCGATCAGGAAGTTACCCGTTGGTTTTTCCACCACCGTCACGTTGACGTCGACCTGGTCGGTCGTGCCCTGCGCTTCCGGCGTGTCGATGGTCACGTCCTTGAAGTAGCCGAGGCGGTCGACGCGGTCGCGCGACAGCTTGATCTTGTTGCTGTCGTACCAGGACGATTCAAACTGGCGGAATTCGCGGCGGATGACTTCATCGCGCGTGGTGGTGTTGCCGGCGATATTCATGTGGCGCACGTAGACGCGCTTGCCCGGATCGATGAAGAAGGTGAAACCGACTTCGTGCTTTTCGCGGTTGATCTCGGGATTGGCGTTGACGTTGGCAAACGCGTAGCCGAACGTGGCCAGGCGGTCCTGGATACGCTTGTTCGTCGCCGTCAGGCGCGCACCCGAGTAGATCTCGCCTTCGCGCATCAGGTTCAGCGCCTTGAGCTCTTCTTCGCGGCCGAACATCTCGCCTTCGAACTTGGTGCCGGCGATCTTGTACTTTTCACCTTCCGTGATGTTGATCGTCAGGTAGATGTCTTTTTTATCGGGCGTGATCGACACCTGCGTCGAATCGACCTGCATCTCGATATAGCCGCGGTCCAGGTAGAAGGACTTGAGCGACTCGATGTCGCCCGTCAGCTTGGTCTTCGAATACTGGTCGGCCTTGGTGTACCAGCTGAACCAGCCGCCCGTGTTCAGGGCCAGCTGCTCGCGCAGTTCCTTGTCCGTGAAGGCCTTGTTGCCGACGATGTTGATCTGCTTGATGCGGGCCACGTCGCCCTCGTCGACGGCGAACACCACGTTGACGCGGTTGCGCTCGATCGGCGTGACGGTGGTGGTGATCTTCACGCCGTACAGGCCATGCGACAGGTACTGGCGCTTGAGTTCCTGTTCCGCGCGGTCGACGGACGCCTTGTCGAAAATCTTGGCTTCACCGACGCCGATTTCCTTCAGGGCCTTGACCAGCACGTCCTTCTCAAATTCCTTGGTACCGGTAAATGCCACGCTGGCGATGGCCGGACGTTCCTCGACCAGCACCACCAGCACGTCGCCATCGGCTTCCAGACGCACATCCTTGAACATGCCCGTTGCATACAGGGCCTTGATGGCGGCAACGCTCTTCTCGTCGGAGAACGTTTCGCCGACCCGCACCGGCAGGTAGGCAAAGACGGTGCCCGCTTCAGTACGCTGGATCCCTTCGACCCGGATGTCCTTGACAGTAAATGGCTGGACGGCCAGCGCGTGGCCGGAACAGATGGCCATGACGGCGGCGCCGATCAGGCTGCGGCGAAAGGAAGGCAAGGCAAAACGAGCAGAATGTAATTTCATTGGGGTTATTCAATGGGTAAATCAATGGACAACATACACAAAAGATTGCTTGTGCGACTCACGCAATGGCATCAACCACCGCCCTAATTCAGCAATCGCAACACGTCATTAAAGACGGCAAGCACCATCAAGGTCAGCAACAAACCGATCCCCAAGCGCTGGGCAATCTCGCCTACGCGCTCCGGCAAGGGGCGTCCGGTCAAAACTTCCAGCGAATAATACAGCAAATGCCCGCCATCCAGAACAGGAATGGGTAGCAAATTCATCACGCCCAGACTGATACTGATGAAGGCGATGAAGCTCAGGTAGCTTACCAGGCCGATGCGCGCCGTCTGACCCGCGTAATCGGCGATGGTAATGGGTCCCGTCACATTCTTCAGCGACACCTGGCCCGTGATCATTTTGCCCAGCATTTTCAGGCTCATGACACTGGTATCCCAGACCTTGGCGGACGCCTTGCCAACGGCAGAGAACGGTCCCGATGCCACGGTGATCATATCCGGCACCTGTCCCAGCTTTGCCTGTATCTTACCAACTGTTACAGCTCCCTCTGCCCCGGCGCCCGGCACGGCGTCCGGCGTAATCGACAGGGTCAGGTCCTGGCCCTGACGCAAGAGCTGCAATTGCAGGGTTCGGCCAGGCGCCTGGCTCAGGGTGGCGATGACGGCCGCCACGTCGTGCACGGGCTGTTCGTCGATGGCCAGGATCTGGTCGTTTTTCTGCAGGCCGGCGCGCGCGGCGGCGCCACCGGGCATGATTTCCATCAAGGTGGGCGCGGAACGGGCCATGGTCAGGCCCAGCTTGCCCAGCACGTCGCCTTCCAGGTCCGTTTCCGTCAGGCTGGCCGTCGGCAAGGCCGCTTCCTGCTGGCCACGGTCGGGGCGGCGCACTTCGATGCGCGCCGGCAGCTTGTCGAGGGTGGCCTGGATCAGTTCCCAGCGCAGTTCGGACCAGCTGGCCACGGCCTTGCCATTCACCGACTCGACCGTATCGCCGCTGCGCAAGCCGGCCGCAAAGGCGGCCGTCTGTTCGGCCACGGGACCGAGCTTGCTCGACGGCTCTTCGATGCCATGCATGAACAGGCCCGCGTACAGCACGATGGCGACGAGGAAATTGGCCAGCGGGCCGGCGGCCACGATGGCGATGCGGCGCCACACGCTCTGGCGCGTGAATTCGCGGCGCAATTCGCTTTCCGGCAAGTCGCTGAGGTCTTGCGCACGGCTGTCGAGCATGCTGACATAACCGCCCAGCGGCAGCGCGGAAATCGCCCATTCCGTCTGGTCCTTGCCAAACTTGCGCGAATACACCACTTTTCCCATGCCGATCGAGAAACGCAGCACTTTCACGCCGCACCAGCGCGCCACCAAATAGTGGCCCAGCTCGTGCAGGGTGATCAGTGAACCGAGCGCGACGATAAAGGCCAGCAAGGTGGTGATGAGCGTCATGCAGCCAGCCTTTGCGCGATGTACGCGTGCGCGGCCGCTCTGGCCAGGCGGTCCTGCTCCATCACGGCTTCGATGCTCGAAGCGGCGCCGTGCGGCACCGTCTCGATCACGTGGGCGATGACGCGGTCGATCTGGCGGAAGCCGATCTGTTCGTCAAGAAACGCTTGCACGGCCACTTCATTGGCCGCGTTGAGCAGGGCCGGCGCCGTGCCGCCCGCGCGCAAGGCGTCGAAGGCCAGCGCCAGGCAAGGGAAACGGCGGAAATCGGGACGTTCGAACTGCAGGGTGGCCACTTGCGCCAGGTCCAGCTGCGCCACGCCGGAAGCGATGCGCTGCGGATACGCCAGCGCATGGGCGATCGGCGTGCGCATGTCCGGATTGCCCAGCTGTGCCAGCACGGAACCGTCGATGTACGAGACCATCGAATGGATCACGCTTTGCGGATGGATCAGCACCTCGATCTGGTCGGCCGGGGCGCCGAACAGCCAGTGCGCCTCGATCACCTCCAGGCCCTTGTTCATCATGGTGGCCGAATCGACGGAAATCTTGCGTCCCATGGCCCAGGTCGGATGCTTGCACGCCTGGTCCGGCGTCACGCTATCCAGCGTCTCGACGTCGCGCGTGAGGAAGGGGCCGCCGGAAGCCGTCAGCACGATTTTTGCCACGCCGGCGGCGCCAGGCGCGCGGCCATGGGCGTGCGGCATGCATTGGAAGATGGCGTTATGTTCGCTGTCGATCGGCAGCAGCACGGCGCCGTTATCGTGCACGGCGTCGATGAACAGCTGGCCGGACATGACCAGCGCTTCTTTATTGGCCAGCAATACTTTTTTGCCGGCACGCGCTGCGGCCAGGGTGGGCGCCAGGCCGGCGGCGCCGACGATGGCCGCCATCACGCCCGTCACTTGCGGTGCGCTGGCGATGGCGCACAGGGCGTCCTCGCCATACTCGACCTGCGTATCGACGCCCTGCCCGCGCAGCAAGCGCGTCAGTTCAAGGGCGGCATCCGCCGTGCCGACGACGGCGCGCCGGGGGCGGAATTGCAGACACTGGGCGGCCAGTTCGGCCACACGGCTGTGGGCGCTCAGCGCATACACGCTGTATTGCTCCGGATGACGCGCGAGCACGTCCAGGGTGGACACGCCGATCGAGCCGGTCGCGCCTAGAATGGTGATGTATTGCATGAGTTTCCTTAAAGCCAGCTGGCCACGAGGGCGGCAAATGGCAGGACCGGGATCAACGCGTCGATACGGTCGAGTACGCCGCCATGGCCAGGCAGCAGCTTGCTGCTGTCCTTGATGCCCGCGCGGCGCTTCAATTGGGATTCGAACAGGTCGCCGACGATGCTGGCGGCGACGAGCAATAGCAGCACCAGCAAGGCCAGCGGCCAGCCGCGGCGCAATTGCAGCTGCACGGCGAAGGTGTCTTGCAGCACCGGCAGCGATGGCGCGGCCACGATGGTGATGGCGGCGATGGCCAGCACGGCGATGCCGCCGCCGATGGCGCCTTCCCAGGATTTGCCTGGGGAAATACTCGGCGCCAGCTTGCGCTTGCCGAAAGCCTTGCCCGAGAAATAGGCGCCGATATCGGCGATCCACACGAGGGCCATGACGGAGAGCAGGTACAAGGGGCTATGCAGGAACAAGGCGATGATGGCGACGAAGCAGCCGACGATGGTCACCGGGTACACCAGGCTGAGCAAGGTATTGCCCAGGCCTTCGGTGGGCGGCAAGCCTGTCGCCAGCGAGGGCACGAAGCGGATCAGCCAGATGGCCACGCACAGGGCGAACCAGAAATTGAGCTGCGCCATGCCGTTACCGACAAAAAACGTATAGGCGAAGGCGGCGGTCCAGACGGCGGCGATCGGCAGCGCCTGGCGATTTTTGAAGATGCGGAAGCTTTCCCAGACGGCGGCGCCGAAGAACGCCGTGGCGATCACGGCGAAGGCGGGGAAATAATTCAGATACAGAACCGGCAGCAAGACCGCCAGAAGGACCAGGGCGGTGATTATCCGTGTTTTCAGCATCAGTTTGTCTTTTCAGTTAGTTGCGCGCTGGTACGGCCAAAGCGCCGTTCGCGCTGCTGGTAAGACGCGATTGCCGCGTCGAGGCACTCGTCATTGAAGTCAGGCCAGAAAGTCTCGGTAAAAAACAACTCAGTGTACGCCAGTTGCCACAGGAGGAAATTGGAAATGCGCTGCTCGCCGCCCGTGCGGATGAACAGGTCGGGCTCGGGCGCATAGGCCATGGCCAGGTGCGGCGCCAGTTGCTCTTCCGTGTAAGCGTGCCCGTCAGGCTGGCCCTTGACGGCAGCCTCGGCCGTCATTTTGTTGACTGCCTGCATGATGTCCCAGCGGCCGCCATAGTTGGCGCAAATCGTCACGGTCAGGCGCGTATTGCCCGCCGTCTTGCGCTCGGCGTCCGCCACCAGTTGCTGCAACTGGGCATTGAAGCGCGACATGTCGCCTACGACCTTCAGGCGGATATCGTTGGCGTGCATGCGTACGACCTCGCGTTCCAGCATCGTGACGAACAGGCGCATCAGCATCGACACCTCTTCTTCCGGGCGGCGCCAGTTTTCCGAGCTGAAGGCAAACAGCGTCAGATATTCGACGCCCCGGTCGAGGCAGGTCTCGACGACACGGCGCACGGTGTCCGCGCCCTTGACGTGGCCAGCCACGCGCGGCAGGAAGCGCTTGGTTGCCCAGCGACCATTGCCATCCATAATGATTGCCACATGGCGCGGCACCGTGCCCACCTCAGGTACTGCCGTTGTCGAACTCGAATAGATCATGAAAACACGAATACCAAAAATAAAAGATAACTATTATGCGCCAAATAGCACTGCCCGGAAAAGCCATGCTTTCCCGGGCAGCGTCAAAAGAACTGAAAACTAGACCGTCAGCACTTCTTTTTCTTTGTCGACAACCATCTTGTCGATGTCCGCAATAAACTTGTCCGTCAGCTTCTGCACTTCTTCCGACGAGCGGCGCTCATCGTCCTCGGAGCAGGCTTTTTCCTTGACCAGTTTCTTCAGCGACTCGTTCGCATCGCGGCGAATGTTACGCACGGCAATCTTCGCGTCTTCCGCTTCGCTCTTGACCAGCTTGACCATTTCCTTGCGGCGCTCTTCCGTCAGCGGCGGCGTCGGCACGCGGATCAGGTCGCCCTGTGCCGACGGGTTCAGACCCAGGTCGGCGTCACGGATGGCTTTTTCGATGGTGCTGGCCATCTTCTTTTCATACGGCTGCACGCCGATGGTGCGCGCGTCGATCAGGGTCACGTTGGCCACCTGGGTCAGCGCCGTCGGCGAACCGTAGTACTCGACCATCACGTGGTCCAGGATACCCGTATGGGCGCGGCCGGTACGCACTTTGGCCAGATCGGCCCGCAGTGTTTCCAGCGATTTCGTCATGCGTTCCTGGGCATTCTTTTTAACGTCAGCTAAGGACATTGCTGTACTCCTTGTCTTGATAATAATGAATATTGCTACTTCGCTTGCGATGAAAACACCAGCGCAGTCGGGAGTGCCGAAAACCGTTCAGGGCAAGGCGCGGCGCCGAAGACGCTACGAATGTACATAACGTGGCTCAGGCACTGCAACGCAGCCATGGACGGTTTCTCGGCGCTCCGCTTCCCTTATACGTGCACCAAGGTGCCTTCGTCTTCGCCCATGATGACACGCATCAGCGCACCTGGCTTGGTGATCGAAAACACTTTAATGGGCAGCTTCTGGTCGCGGCACAGGGCGAATGCGGTGGCATCCATCACTTGCAGGTGCTTGGCGATGGCGTCGTCGAACGTAATCGTGTGGAACAGGGTGGCGTTCGGATCCTTCTTCGGATCGGCCGTGTAGACGCCGTCGACCTTGGTGGCCTTCAGGACGATCTCGGCGCTGATCTCGGAACCGCGCAGGGCGGCTGCCGTGTCGGTGGTGAAGAACGGATTGCCGGTACCGGCGGCGAAGACGACCACTTTGCCTTCTTCCAGGTATTGCAGGGCTTTCGGGCGGACGTACGGCTCGACCACTTGTTCGATGCCGATGGCCGACATGACGCGCGCGGTGATACCGACATGGCGCATGGCATCGGCCAGGGCCAGTGCGTTCATCACGGTGGCGAGCATGCCCATGTAGTCGGCGGTGGCACGGTCCATGCCTTGCGCGCCAGGCGCGACGCCGCGGAAGATATTGCCGCCGCCAATCACGATTGCCAGTTCCACACCCAACTTCGCCACCTCGGCCACATCGGCCACCATGCGCTCGATCGTGGCGCGGTTGATGCCGTAGGGATCATCGCCCATCAGGGCTTCGCCGGACAACTTGAGGAGGACGCGCTTGTAGGCTGGTTTTGACATGAGCTGGGGCTCCATAAATGAGGTTATTCGAGTATGACATGGCGCAGCGCCTTGCAGCGCCGGATAGGCGGGAGGAAGCTGCCCATGCCGCCGCCCGGCACGACAGGTGCGGGCGGGCCAAAAAAACGGGCCTCTCGGCCCGCTTTACTTACGCTCCCTGGGAGGCAGCCATCTGTGCTGCGACTTCTGCTGCGAAGTCGTCTTGCTTCTTCTCGATGCCCTCGCCTACCACGTACATGGCAAAACCTTTGACGCTGGTGTTAGCCGCCTTCAGCATTTGCTCAACCGACAGCTTGTCGTTTTTCACGAAAGCCTGGTTCAGCAGCGAAACTTCTTTCAGGAACTTCTGTACGGAACCTTCCAGGCGCTTGGCCAGGATTTCCGGCGATTGCGCTGGCTTGCCTTCGGCGGCCGCTTTGGCTGCGTCTTCTTCGGCTTTCAGTTGGGCAACCGAACGCTCTTTTTCGATCAGTTCCGCTGGCACTTCGTTCGACGACAGCGATACTGGCTTCATGGCAGCGATGTGCATGGCCACGTCTTTGCCCACTTGCTCATCGGCACCGTCGAATTCGACGATCACGCCAATGCGCGAACCGTGCAGGTACGAAGCCAGCTTGGCGCTGGTTTCGAAACGCTGGAAGCGGCGGATGGTCATGTTTTCGCCGATCTTGCCGATCAGGGCAGCGCGCACTTCGTCCAGGGTCTTGCCGTCGAGCGGCAGGGCCAGCAGGGCAGCGACGTCAGCCGGGTTGTGTTCCGCTACCAGACGGGCAGCGTTGTTGGCCAGTGCCAGGAAATCGTCGTTTTTCGCAACGAAGTCGGTTTCCGAGTTGACTTCGACCAGGGCGCCTACGCCGTTGGCGATGTAGGTTGCCACGACGCCTTCAGCGGTGATGCGCGCCGATGCTTTCGATGCCTTGCCGCCCAGCTTGACGCGCAGGATCTCTTCCGCACGCGCCATGTCGCCTTCGGCTTCGGTCAGTGCTTTTTTGCATTCCATCATTGGTGCGTCGGTTTTGCCGCGCAATTCGCCTACCATCGCTGCTGTAATCGCTGCCATGTGTTTCTCCTGATTCGGTGAGTCGATAGTCGCGGCCGGGCATGCATGCCTCGCCAGCGGTCACTATCGTTTTTTTGTTAAAAAAAAGGGGGAGCTGCTGCCACCCCTTTTCCCTTACTGCTGTGCTTACAAACGGCTATCCTGCGATAGCCTGGCCATTAAGCCTGTTCGTTTACTTCGACGAATTCGTCGCCAGCGGCTGCTTTAACCATTTCAACAACTTCGTTACCGGCAGCTGCACGGCCTTCGATGATTGCATCAGCAACACCGCGAGCGTACAACATGATGGCTTTCGAGGAGTCATCGTTACCTGGGATCACGAAGTTCACGCCTTCTGGGGAGTGGTTGGTATCGACAACGCCGATGACCGGGATACCCAGCTTAGCTGCTTCGGTGATCGCACCTTTGTGGTAGCCGACGTCGACGACGAAGATTGCGTCAGGAACGCCGCCCATGTCCTTGATGCCGCCGATCGATTTTTGCAGCTTGATCATTTCGCGGGAGAACATCAGCGCTTCTTTTTTCGACAGCTTCTCGATCGAACCGTCTTCGATCATCACTTCCATGTCCTTCAGACGCTTGATCGAGGTTTTGATCGTCTTGAAGTTGGTCAGCATGCCGCCCAACCAACGTTGATCAACGAAAGGCACGCCAGCGCGTTGTGCTTCAGCAGCGATGATTTCGCGAGCTTGACGCTTGGTGCCAACCATCAGGATGGTGCCACGGTTTGCAGCCAGTTGACGCACGTGCTTCATTGCGTCCTGGTACATCGCCATGGTTTTTTCCAGGTTGATGATGTGGATCTTGTTGCGATGGCCGAAGATGAACGGTGCCATTTTTGGATTCCAAAAACGGGTTTGGTGACCAAAGTGGACACCGGCTTCCAGCATTTCGCGCATTGTTACGGACATTATTAACTCCAGGGTTGGGTCTGGAATCCGATCAGTCACCATACAGGCACCCTTGTCGACCGGATTCGCGTGTTTATATAAATTAAAGACACTGTTTTGCTGCATTGCTTAAAAGAGAATTCAAGCAACCCGGGATTCTACACTGAAATGCCCGCAGCATCAAGTCCACGCCGCAAATCGCGCGCCCGATGGACACAGCCAATGCACCACGATGGTGCAAGGCGTGGCGGCACCGCCTTTTCATCCATTTTCCACACATAATTCCCTTCCCGGCCATAGGAAGGAGGCGGCGGATTCAGGGCGCCTCGTTTATAATTTCGGCATATTTGCAGACTTTTCCCCCTACAGCAGGAATCGTCTGTGCTTTTCACCTGAATTCTTGCAGATTGCGAATCACACCATGTCCACCATCCGTATCAATACCGCCGCCGACATCGAAGGCATGCGCGTTGCAGGCAAGCTCGGCGCCGAAGTACTCGACTACATCACGCCCTTCGTCAAGGTCGGCGTCACGACGGGCGAACTGGACCGCCTGTGCCATGAATACATGGTCAACGTGCAGGGCACCATCCCTGCCCCGCTGAACTACTGCCCGCCCGGCTACACGCCCTACCCGAAGGCCATCTGCACCTCCGTCAACGACGTCATCTGCCATGGCATTCCAGGCGACAAGGTCCTCAAGAGCGGCGACTCCGTCAACCTCGACATCACCGTCATCAAGGATGGCTACCACGGCGACAACAGCCGCATGTTCCTCGTCGGCACGCCGACTATCCTGGCCAAGCGCCTGTCGGAAATCACCTATGAGTGCATGTGGCTGGGAATCGACCAGATCAAGCCGGGCGCCCACCTGGGCGATATCGGCCACGCCATCCAGCAGCATGCGGAAAAGGCCGGCTACAGCGTGGTGCGCGAATTCTGCGGCCACGGCATCGGCAAGGTCTTCCATGAAGAACCGCAAGTATTGCATTACGGCAAACCTGGCACCCTCGAGCGCCTGGAAGCGGGCATGATTTTCACCGTCGAGCCGATGATCAATTCGGGCCGCCGCGAAATCCGCGAAATGAACGATGGCTGGACCATCAAGACCAAGGACCGCAGCCTGTCGGCGCAATGGGAACACACGGTGCTGGTGACGGAAACGGGCTACGAAGTGCTGACCGTCTCGCCCGGCATGCCGCCGCCGCCCGCCTTTATCGTCAATAAAGCCTGATCGATCAAACCCGACCCACCGCCACCCAGGGCCCAGATGAAAAAGCAAGTTCGGGAACAGCTGAAACAGCAACTGAAAGCCGACCGCCAGGTCGTCATCGCGGCCTTCCAGGCCGACGGCAAGCCTGAAAAACTGCTGCGCAGCCTGCGCCACAGCGTCGACGGCGTGCTGGCGCGCGCCTGGCAGGAAGCGGGCTTGCCGCCCGGCACGGCCCTGGTGGGCGTGGGCGGCTATGGCCGCGGCGAACTGTTTCCGTATTCCGACGTCGACCTGCTGATCCTGCTGCAACAGGCGCCCGATGCCGCCACGCAGGAAAAGCTCGAGGAACTGGTGCAGCTGCTGTGGGACCTGGGCCTGGAAATCGGCCACAGCATCCGCACGGTCGAGGAGTGCATGGTCGAATCGAAGGCCGACATCACCGTGCAGACGAGCCTGCTCGAAGCGCGCCTCGTGTGCGGCAACGCGGACCTGTTCGCGCAATTGCAGCAGCGCTATGACGCGGCCATGGACCCGCAGGCGTTTTTCCAGGCAAAAACGGCGGAAATGCGCCAGCGCCATGCCAAGTACGAGGACACGGCCTTCAGCCTGGAACCGAATTGCAAGGAAAGCCCGGGCGGCTTGCGCGACCTGCAGGTCATCCTCTGGGTCGCCAAGGCGGCCGGCCTGGCGAACTCGTGGCGCACCCTGGCCACGGGCGGCCTGATCACCCTGACGGAAGCGCGCCAGCTGATGGAAAAGGAGCGCGCCTTCAAGGATATCCGCGTGCGCCTGCACCTGCATGCGGGACGGCGCGAAGACCGCCTCGTGTTCGACGTGCAGACGGCGATCGCGGAATCGCTGGGCCTGCAGGCGACGGGCAGCGGGCCGCACATGCGCCGCGCCAGCGAATTCCTCATGCAGCGCTATTACTGGGCCGCCAAGACGGTGACCCAGCTCAACACGATTTTGCTGCAAAACATCGAAGCGCGGCTGTTTCCGCAAGACGACGTGGCCGTGCCCATCAACGAACGTTTCAATGAAGTCAACAGCCTGATCGACATCAGCGCTGACAATACCTTCGAGCAACACCCGTCGGCCATGCTGGAAATCTTCGTCCTGATGACGGAGCGCCCGGCCCTGAAGGGCATGACCTCGCGCGCCACGCGGGCCCTGTGGCACGCGCGCTTCAAGATCGACGCCGCCTTCCGCCAG
This sequence comes from Janthinobacterium sp. BHSEK, assembly GCF_056174685.1. Lineage (NCBI taxonomy): Bacteria > Pseudomonadati > Pseudomonadota > Betaproteobacteria > Burkholderiales > Oxalobacteraceae > Janthinobacterium > Janthinobacterium sp. BHSEK. The sequence goes on along the minus strand of NZ_JBWBYV010000034.1, from coordinate 70,187 downwards.
GATCCCGTCAACCGCGCCCTCTTCCTGCGCATCATGCAAGCCCCGGTCGGCATCATCCATGCGCTGCGGCGCATGAACGAGATGAGCATCCTGGGGCGCTACCTGCCGAACTTCCGCCGCATCGTGGGCCAGATGCAGCACGACCTGTTCCACGTGTACACGGTCGACCAGCACATATTGATGGTGGTGCGCAACATGCGCCGCTTCACCATGAGCGAACACGCGCACGAATACCCGTTCTGCAGCCAGCTGATGGCCGATTTCTCGCAATCGTGGCTGCTGTACGTGGCAGCCCTGTTCCACGACATCGCCAAGGGGCGCGGCGGCGACCACTCGAAACTGGGCGTGGCCGACGCCACCCAGTTCTGCCAGGACCACGGCCTGTCTGCCGAGGACACGGAACTGGTCGCCTTCTTGGTGGAAAATCACCTGACCATGTCGCAAGTGGCGCAAAAGCAGGACTTGTCCGACCCGGACGTCATCGCCGCCTTTGCGAAAGTGGTCAAGGACGAGCGCCACCTGACGGGCCTGTACCTGCTGACGGTGGCCGACATCCGCGGCACCAGCCCGAAAGTGTGGAATGCCTGGAAGGGCAAGCTGCTGGAAGACCTGTACAAGATCACCCTGCGCGTGCTGGGCGGCGAGCCGCACACGGCCGACCGCGAGCTCAAGAACCGTCAGCAGGAGGCGCTGGCCACCCTGCGCCTGTACGGCTTGCCGCCCGATGCGCATGTAAAGCTGTGGCAGCAGCTGGACGTGGCGTATTTCCTGCGCCACGACGCGTCCGACATCGCCTGGCAGACGCGCTCGCTGTACGACAAGCTTGACAGCAAGTTGCCGGTGGTAAAATGCCGGCTGGCGCCCATCGGCGAAGGCTTGCAGGTGGCCGTATATATTCCCGACCAGCCCGACCTGTTCGCGCGCATCTGCAGCTATTTCGACCGCAAGAATTTCAGCATCCTCGACGCGAAGATCCACACGACGAAAAATGGCTATGCGCTCGACACCTTCCTCGTCACCGAGCAGAACTTCGCCAAGAGCTACCGCGACATCATCAGCCTGATCGAGCATGAGCTGGGCGAGCTGCTGCAGTCGCAGACGCCGCTGCCGCCGCCGGGCAAGGGACGGCTGTCGCGCCTGTCGCGCACCTTCCCCTTCCAGCCGACGGTGGACTTGCGGCCCGATGAAAAGGGCCAGTACTACCTGCTGTCGGTGGCCGCCAACGACCGCACGGGCTTGCTGTATGCGATCGCCAACGTGCTGACCAAGTACCGCATCAACTTGCACACGGCCAAGATCATGACCCTGGGCGAGCGGGTCGAAGATGTCTTCCTCGTCGACGGCCCCGCGCTCAACAATGCCCGCAACCAGATATTGCTGGAAACCGATTTACTCGATGCGCTGAAAGTGTAAGCTTTCCGCGCAGCGCCTACCCTTACTGAAACTGAAACAACATGACCGAAGAATTATTACGCTTGTCCAAACGCATGTCCGAACTGGGCCTGTGCTCGCGCCGCGAAGCCGATGAATGGATCGCCCGCGGCTGGGTCCGCGTGGATGGCAAGGTGGTGTCCGAGCTGGGCAGCAAGGTCTACCCGAGCCAGCGCGTCACCGTGGAACGCCAGGCGGCGGCCGAGCAGTCGAAGCGCGTCACCGTGCTGATCAACAAACCGGTAGGCTACGTCAGCGGCCAGGCCGAAGACGGCTACACGCCCGCCGTGGCCCTGATCAAGGCGGAAAACCGCTGGGCGGAAGACCGCAGCCCGGAACAGTTCCACCCGACCCAGCTGCGCAGCCTGGTGGCCGCCGGCCGCCTGGACATCGATTCCGTCGGCTTGCTGGTCCTGACGCAGGATGGACGCGTAGCCAAGCAGCTGATCGGCCACGATACCGACATCGACAAGGAATACCTGGTGCGCGTCAGCTACACCAAGGGCGGCACCCTGCCCGACAGCGAACTGAAAAGACTCAACCACGGCCTGTGGCTCGACGGCAAGCCGCTACTGCCGGCCAAGGTGCGCTGGCAAAATGAAGACCAGTTGAGCTTTACCTTACGCGAAGGCAAGAAACGCCAGATCCGCCGCATGTGCGAAGCCGTGGGCCTGAAAGTGCTGGGATTGAAACGCGTGCGCATCGGCAAGGTCAAGCTGGGCGACTTGCCGACGGGCCAATGGCGCTATCTGAGCGCGGACGAACAGTTTTAAGCGGCGACGTCAGGGCGGCATGCCAGGCCAGGCCAGGCCAGGCCAGGATATATATAAGCAACAGGAATATAGTGATATAAAATTAATTATTGTGATTTACTTAGTAAATATTGCCTTAAACCTATACACTATTCCCCATTAGAATAAAAGAGATACGCTGTCGTGAACGATCCCATCCCCAATCCCCTGCGCAAAGGCGCGCCCAGCCTGGCTGACGTGGCCGAGCCGATGGCGCCCGGCACCAAGCCGCACCATATGAGCGATCCGTGGGATATCGGCGAAACCCTGTGCAGCCTGGCTGATAACGGCGATGCCATTTCCATCTACCCGACGGGCGGCGAAGACGTCATCCTGGCGCGCATCCTGTCCGTCGACGATGACTTGCCGCAATTCGTACTGGAACTCAATGAAGGCGCGACCCTGCCGCCAGGTGGCGCCACGTTTGTGTCGTGGGTGCAAAGCGCCAAACTGCAATTCACCATCAATGGCGAATGGCAAGCGTATCCCGAGCGGCCGAACGTCTACCTGACGAACTTCCCCAGCCATTGCCTGGTGCTGGAACGGCGTGAATCGGCGCGCCTGGAAACGCCGCTGGGCGTGTACTACCTGGCCGCCTTCGTGCTCGAGGGCCGTCCGTATGAATTGCAGCTGTATGATTTCTCGGCCGGCGGCATCGGCATGCGCGCCCATCCGCGCGACACGGTGGGCCTGTACGTGGGCCGCAAGCTGTCGCGCGTGCGCCTGGAACTGGGGCCGGACAAGGTCATGATCGCCGACCTGGAAATCCGCCTGTCGCGCACCTTCCGCTCCTTCCTGCTGGGCGAGCAGGTGCAGATCGGCTGCCGCTTCCTGAACCTGACGGATGCCATGCAGGATGAGCTGAAAACCTTGCTCGACAACCTGGGCAGCAGCCGCAAGGTGCGTTAGGTTCGCAGGTTTGCCCCAGGCATAAAAAATGGCCGCGCAGCTAATGCTGCGCGGCCATTTTTATACTTGATGATCACAGTCATGAGGCAGGTGCCGATCAATCGTCGTCGTTCGGGTCCAAATCCGGGAACATGACGTCAGTAAATCCGAACTGCGTGAAGTCGACGATACGCATCGGATACAGGATGCCGTGCAGATGGTCCACTTCATGCTGCACCACGCGGGCATGGAAGCCGTCGCAGTCGCGGCTGATGGGCTGGCCGAACTGGTCGACGCCCTCATAGTGCAGCTCGCTCCAGCGCGGCACGCTGCCGCGCAGGCCGGGCACGGACAGGCAGCCCTCGAAACCCTCTTCCTTGCGCTCCGACAAAGGCGTCAGCACGGGGTTGATCAACACGGTTTCCGGCACTTGCGGCGCGTCGGGATAGCGCAGGTTCTGCTTGAAGCCATAGATCACCAGCTGCAGGTTGACGCCGATCTGCGGCGCCGCCAGGCCCGCGCCATTAGCCGCATGCATGGTGTCGAACATGTCGGCGATCAAGGCACGCAATTCGGGCGTATCGAATTCACGTACGGGCTCGGCCATCCGCAGCAGGCGCGGATCGCCCATCTTCAGAATTTCACGTATCGTCATTTTGCTTCCAGTGCCGCTTGCAGTTCTTGCAGATAGGTGCGGAAGGCCGCCCCCGTTTCCGGATGTTTCATGCCCATCGCCGTCGTTGCTTTCAGATAACCCAGCTTGGAGCCGCAGTCATAGCGCTGCCCCTGATAGCGGTAAGCCAGCACGCGCTCTTCGCGCATCAGGGCGGCGATGCCGTCCGTCAACTGGATTTCGCCACCGGCGCCCGTGCCGATATTTTCCAGGTGGTTAAAGATGCGGCTGGTCAGCACATAACGTCCCACCACGGCCAGGGTCGATGGCGCCTCTTCGGGCGCGGGTTTTTCCACGATGGCCGAAACCAGTTCCAGATCGGGCTGATAATTCTTTGCCGACACGATACCGTACTGCTTGGTTTCCGCGCGCGGCACATCCTGCACCGCCAGCAGCGAGCAATTTTCATACTGGAAGACATCGGTCATCTGCGCCAGCACGGGGCGCACGCCCTCTTCCACATCCATGAAATCGTCGGCCAGCAAGACGGCAAACGGCTCGTCGCCGATCACGGGACGGGCGCACAGCACGGCATGCCCCAGGCCCAGCGGCGCCGACTGGCGGATGTAAATGCAATTGATGTGCTTGGGAATGACGTTTTGCACCATTTCCAGCAACTGGCGCTTGCCGGCCGCTTCCAGTTCCGACTCGAGCTCATAGGCCGTATCGAAATGGTCTTCGATGGCGCGCTTGTTGCGGCCCGTGATGAAAATCATTTCCGTGATGCCCGCCGCCACCGCTTCTTCCACTGCGTACTGGATCAAGGGCTTGTCGACGATGGGCAGCATTTCCTTCGGTTGCGCCTTGGTCGCAGGCAAGAAACGGCTGCCCAGGCCGGCGACGGGAAAGACTGCTTTTCTGATTTTTTTCATGGGTCTTCTGTAATGTTTTGAATAATTAGTCTTGCGCCAACAGGTTCAGCAAGCCAGCCTCGTCGAGTATGGCCACACCCAGTTCCTGTGCCTTGGCCAGCTTGCTGCCGGCGTCCGAGCCGGCCACGACGTAACTGGTCTTCTTCGACACTGAGCCGCTGACCTTGCCACCGGCCGCCTCGATCAGCTCTGCTGCCTCGTCGCGGCTCATGTTGGGCAAGGTGCCCGTCAAAACGAAGGTCTTGCCGTCCAGCTTGCCGCCAGCGGCTGGCATTTCAGGCAATTGTGACAGTAATTCATTTCGCAGGGCGTCCAGTTGACCAAGCAGCTTGACATTACCCTCATCGGCCAGCCATTGCGCCAGCGCTTCGGCCACGGCGGCGGGCAAGCCCGCGTGGAAGCTGGCGCCCTGCGCCGCCAGACTGGCCAGGGTCACGCCCCGCTCGACCAATTGCCTGCTGCGCGGCTCCGTCAGCTTCGGGATGCCGATGGCGGCCAGCAAGGTGGTTTGTTCGAGCTGCGTGCGCAGCTTGGCGCTGGGCGCGTGTTCGCCCTGCGGCGTGACGCCCGCGTCCAGCAAAGCCTGCAACGCCTGCTGATTCTTTTCTTCGGCAAAGAAATCGGCAATCGATTCAGCCACGGTGCCGCCGATGTCGGGCAGCACGCGCAGCAAGGCGGCCGGCGCCTGCCGCACATAGGCCAGACTGCCCAGCCACTCGGCCAGGGTCTTCGCCGTCGATTCGCCCACGTGGCGGATGCCCAGGGCGAACAGGAAACGTTCGAGCGGCGGGCGCTTGCTGGCCTCGATGCCGGCCAGCAGGTTTTCCGCCCACTTGGTGGGAATCTTGCCTTGTTGCACTGTTTCCGGCGTGGAACCATCGCGTTCGTCGGCGCGCAGCTTCATTTCCAGCAGTTTTTCCAGCGTCAGGCTGTACAGGTCAGCCAGGCCATGCACGTATTCGAGTTCGACCAGGGTATCGATATAACGTTCCCCCAGCCCCTCGATATCCATCATGCGGCGGCCCGCGAAGTGACGGAACGCCTCCTTGCGCTGCGCCGAGCAGAACAGGCCGCCCGAGCAGCGGGCAATCGCCTCGCCCTCTTCGCGTACCACGTGCGAGCCGCAGACGGGACACGCTTCCAGCATCTTGAACGGCAGCGGCGCCGGTTCCGGACGCTTCTCCAGCACCACGGACAGCACTTCGGGAATCACGTCGCCGGCGCGCCGCACGACGACGGTATCGCCCACGCGCACATCCTTGCGCAGCACCTCGTCTTCATTGTGCAAGGTGGCGTTGGTCACCGTCACGCCGCCCACGGAGACGGGCGCCAGGCGCGCCACGGGCGTCATCGCGCCCGTGCGGCCCACCTGGATGTCGATGCCCAGCACCTGCGTCATCGCTTCTTCGGCGGGAAACTTGTGCGCCAGCGCAAAACGCGGCGCGCGCGAGACAAAGCCCAGCTCCTGCTGGTCTTCCGTCGCGTTCACCTTGTAGACGACGCCGTCGATCTCATACGGCAATGCGGGGCGGCGCGCACCGATATCGGCGTAGTAGGCAAGCAATCCCCGCGCGCCCTGCACCACACGGCGCTCCTTCGACACGGGAATGCCCAAGGTCTCGTACCAGTCGAGCAAGGCAGAATGCGAGGCCGGCATGGCCGCGCCATCGAGGGCGCCGATGCCGTAGGCATAGAAACGCAGCTTGCGCTGCGCCGTGATGCGCGAATCGAGCTGGCGCAGGCTGCCGGCCGCCGCATTGCGGGGGTTGGCGAATTCCTTGTGTCCCGCTTCGCGCTGGCGTTCGTTCAGGCGGGCAAAATCGCCCTTGAACATCATCACTTCGCCGCGCACGTCGAGCAAGGCGGGAATCTTGTCGCCATGCAAGCGCAGCGGGATGCCGGAAATGGTGCGGATATTCGCCGTCACGTCTTCGCCCGTGGCGCCATCGCCGCGCGTGGCCGCCTGCACGAACAGGCCGTGCTCATAGCGCAGGTTGATGGCCAGGCCGTCGAATTTCACTTCGGCCGCATACGCGACGTCCTGCGCATCGAGGCCCAGGCCTTCGCGCACGCGGCGGTCGAAATTGACGATGTCGTCATCGGTGAAACCATTGTTCAGCGACAGCATCGGCACCGTGTGCGTGACTTGCTCGAATTGCGGCAAGGGCGCCGCGCCCACGCGCAGGGTGGGCGAATCAGGTTGCAGCAAGTCAGGATGGGCCGCTTCCAGCACCTGCAGTTCGACGAACAGCTTGTCGTACTCGGCGTCTGGGATGGTGGGATTGTCGAGCACGTGGTAGGCGTGCAGGTGCCGATTGAGTTCGGCCGTGAGTGCCAGGACCCGCGCTGCGGCGTCCTGGTTGATCGGATCAGTCATTGTTGCGGGATTCTTCAGCTAAATAAACGCAGGGCGCGGGTGGAACCGGCCGGAATGTCGGCCGCATCCATTTCCTGGTAAAACTCGTGCACCTGGCCAGCGATCTCGGCCAACGCCGCGTCCGACAGGGCCTGGTTGTAATCGTCGACGATGGTCGCATCGAGGCGGCCCACCAGCGCCTTGGCGCAGGCGACCATGGCGCCGAAACCGTCGCGCGCGGGCGCCACGCAGGGCACGTCCAGCAGCAGGGTCAGGCGGGACGTCGTTTCCTCGGCCAGGGTGACATTCGTCGACAGCGAGAACAGATAGCTGCCGTCGCCGTCGGGCATGACGAAACGGCCGTCCGGACGCACGTCGAAGCCCTGCTTTTCCAGCGCGAACAGCAAGGTGGAAATGGCCCATGGCGCGCCATTCGTATGCAGGTTGACGCCCAGCTGGGCGTCGTGGCCGGCCACGAAACGGTGCAGATTGCGCGCTTCGGCCATCACTTCCATCATGTCGGGCACTTCCGGCTCGGCGCCGATCTCGTCGGCGACGCCGCGCAGGCGCGTGACCAGTTCCGAGTATTCGAGTTCATTCAGGGCCGTGCTGCGGCTGGCCAACTGCACGCCGCCCTGCATCTTGGTGTAGACACCGCCATGCGTGATCGGTTCCCAGTCGCCATTCACGTGCAAACCGATGAAGTGGACGGGCTTGTTGCCCACCAGGCGCAGGGTTTGCAGCACGGGCAGGATCTTGTCGCCGCGCACGGGCGCTTCCAGCGACAGGGGCAGCAGGCAATCGATCAGCGGGTCGACCAGGCTGGTCGCCTGCTCGCTGGCGGCGCTGACTTCCTGCTGCAGCGGCGCGGCAGCGGCGGGAGGCGCTTCCACGCCGGCATCGCCGAGCGACGGTTCCGTATGGACGGGCGCGTCCGGCACGGCGCTAGCCGGCGGTGCGCCGAACGATGGTTCCGCCTTGGCGGCGGGCGCGGCATCAAAACGCGGTTCCTGGCGCAGGACGGGTTCCTGGGCCTCCACTGCCGGCGCATCGCCGTCGCGCATCAGCACGTCGTCGTGGTCGGTGGAAAAAGCCCGCTCCACGCTTTTCTTGGCCTTGTATTCCTGCCATTTGTTGTACGAGAAAACGCCGACGATAAAGACGCCGCCGGCGCCGAACAAGGTAATTTGAAGGTCTGTCATGCTGCTTGTGCCTCGGTTGCAAAATTTGCGGCGGACTCCATGTCCACCGCCACGATGCGCGATACGCCCTGCTCCTGCATCGTCACACCGATCAATTGATGGGCCATTTCCATCGCAATCTTGTTATGCGAAATGAAAAGGAATTGGGTCTGGTCGGACATGCGCTTGACCATGCGGCAAAAGCGTTCCGTGTTCGAATCGTCCAGCGGTGCATCGACTTCGTCGAGCAGGCAGAACGGCGCCGGATTCAGGCGGAACATGGAAAACACCAATGCGGTCGCGGTCAGCGCCTTCTCTCCACCGGACAACAGGTGGATGGTGGCATTTTTCTTGCCGGGAGGCTGCGCCATGACTTGTACACCGGAATCGAGAATCTCGTCGCCCGTCATGGTCAGCCTGGCCTGTCCCCCGCCGAACAGGATGGGGAACAGCTCGGAAAAGTGGTGGTTGACCTTGTCGAACGTGTCTTGCAGCAAGTCGCGCGTTTCCTTGTCGATCTTGTGGATCGCGTCTTCCAGCGTGTTGATCGCTTCCGTCAGATCGGCATTCTGGGCGTCGAGGAAATTCTTGCGCTCGGATGCCTGCGCCAGTTCATCGAGCGCGGCCAGGTTGACGGCGCCCAGGGACGTGATGGCGTTGGTCAGGCGCGTCACTTCGCCCTGCAGATACGATGGACGCATGTCCGGATGCAGTTTTTCCGTCAAGGCGGCCTCGTCGGCGCCCGACTCCAGCAATTGCTGGGCGAATTGCTCCTGATTCAGGCGCGCGGCCTGTTCCTTGAGCTGCATTTCCATGATCTTGTCGCGCTGCGGCTGCAGACTGCGTTCCGATTGCGTGCGCGCATCTTCGGACAGGCGCAGCTGCTGCGTAATCTGATCGAGTTCATGGCGCGCGTCGGCCAGCGCCTTCTCCTGCGTCGTGCGGCGCTCGAGCAAGTCCTGCAAGCCGTCGGCGGCCGCGCCGCTTTCCAGGTTGGCCAGTTCCAGTTCGCCCGCCTGCAAGCTGACCGTCACTTGCTGGGCCTGCGTACTGGCCGTGGCGATATTGCGGCGCAATTCCTCGATCTTCGCGCGATGGGCTTTTTCCGCGTATTCCGTATCCTTGGCGGCCCGCTCCAGGTCGCGCAAGGCTTCGCGCGCCTCGGCCAGGCGCTGTTCCTTTTGCAGGAAGTCCGTATGGCCGTCTTCGTGCGCTTCCTGCAAGTTGCCCAGCTCCATGTCCAGCTGTTCGAACTTCTCTTCCGATTCGGCCTTGATCTGCTGCTGCTCCGCTTCCTGCGCGGCGATCTCGGCCAGGTCGGCGCCGATCTGCGTGCTGCGCTGGTTGAAGCGCGCTTCCACTTCCGACAGTTTCACCACGTCCAGTTGCAGGGTATGCACGGAGGAAGTGAGCTGCTGTATGCGCAAGCGCAAGTCGGACAGGTTGCGCGTCAGGGTGGCGACGGCCGCGTCGGCCCGCACGGAACGGGCGCGCGCCTCTTCGGCCAGTAGTTGCTGGGCGCGCAACTGCTTGCCGATATTGTCGATTTCCTGCTGGCGGCCCAACATGCCTTCCTGCTCCGAATCGGCCGCATAGAAGCGCACGCTGGTGGCCGTGACCACGTGGCCCGCGCGCGTGACGAAATAGCCGCCCGGCGGCAATTTCGCCCGTTCGGCCAGCGCCTCGGCCGCGTCTTCCACGGCGTAGGCGTTGTACAGCCAATCCTGCAGCAAGCCGCGCAAGCCGGGATCGTTGAGTTTCAGCAAGTTCAAAAACGGCTTCAGGCCTGGCACGTCCGGCAGCGGCAACGGCGCCACCGTCGATGGCGCATACAGGGCCAGCTTGGCCGGCGGCGCGTCCGCAAAGAAGGCCTTGGCCCAATCGATATTCGACAGTTGCAGGGCCGACGTACGCTCGCGCAAGATCGACTCCATGGCCGCTTCCCAGCCCGCTTCGATCTGCAGCTTTTGCCACAGACGGGGCAAGGTATCGAGTTCGTGCTTTTTCAGCCACGGCTGGACCTTGCCCTGCGTCTGCACCCGTTCCTGCAATTGTTTTAATGCGGAAAGACGCGCTTCCAGCTGGGCGTTGGCCGCCGTCTCGGCATTGACCTGCGCCTGGGCCTCGGCCCGTTCCTGTTCCAGTTTGGGCTGCTGCTCCAGCGCTTCTTCCAGGTAGAAGCCCTGCTCTTCCAGGGTTTGCTGTTTTTCTTCCAGCTGCAGTTTCAGGTTTTCCAGGTGGCTGCTGTCGGGCAAACTCAGGCTGTTCTTTTCCTGCTGCAGGCGCTCGCGGCGGCTCAAGAGGCTGGCCAGGATGTTCGAGGCGTTGCGCTGATGCGCCGATTCCAGTTCCAGCTGCTGCTGGGCCTGCATGATCCGCGCGCGCGATTCCGTGCTCTTGTTCTGGGCGGCGCGCCAGGCGGCATCCAGCTCGGGCAATTGCTCGCCCTTCTGCTCGGCCATCATTTGCGACTGTTCCACCTTCGCGGCCAGTTCCTCGAGATGGAATTCCGCCTCTTCGATCTGTTCCTGGTATTCGCCGCCCTGCTGCGTCCACTGGTCGCGCTGGGCCGTCAAGGTGGCCAGCTGGGCCTGCAGGCGGGCGCGCGATTCGATGACGAACTTGATCTGCGCTTCCAGGCTGCCGATTTCCGCATTCGTCTGGTACAGATGGCCTTGCGCCGTATGCAGGCGGTCGCCCACGGCAAAGTGCGCCTGGCGCATCTGCTCCAGGGTCAGCTCGACATTGCGCAGCTTGGCCGTCTGCTCTTCCAGGTCCGTCTGCGCCTGTTCCACTTCGCGGAAATAGCGCGTCTGCTCGTTTTGCGCCTCGTTCTTGCGCAGCAGCCACAACAGTTTCTGTTTTTCTTCCTGGTCCGCCTGCAAGGCGTGGAAACGCGTAGCCACGGCCGCCTGCGCTTCCAGCTTTTCCAGGTTGGCATTGAGTTCGCGCAAGATGTCTTCCACGCGCAGCAGGTTTTCGCGCGTGTCCTGCAAGCGGTTTTCCGTCTCGCGGCGGCGCTCCTTGTATTTGGAGACACCGGCCGCTTCCTCGAGGAAGACGCGCAATTCTTCGGGGCGCGATTCGATGATGCGCGAAATCATGCCCTGGCCGATGATGGCGTAGGCGCGCGGACCGAGACCCGTGCCGAGGAAGATGTCCTGGATGTCGCGCCGGCGCACGGGCTGGCCATTGATGTAATAGGTGGACGTGCCGTCGCGCGTCAAGGTGCGCTTGACGGCGATCTCGGCGTACTGGCCCCACTGGCCGGACGCCTTGCCGTCGTTATTGTCGAACACCAGTTCCACTGAAGCGCGGCCGGCCGGCTTGCGGTGGGTCGAGCCGTTGAAGATGACGTCCTGCATCGATTCGCCGCGCAATTCCGACGCTTTCGACTCGCCCAGCACCCAGCGCACGGCGTCGATGATGTTCGACTTGCCGCAGCCATTCGGCCCGACCACGCCCACGAGCTGGCCTGGCACCTGAAAATTGGTGGGATCGACGAAAGACTTAAATCCCGACAACTTGATGGAAGAGAGACGCACGTGTTTTAGAGTTCCTGGCCTATGCTGGCGGTTGAATTATCGGCGAACCCGGTTCATATTCAGTTCAGATGCACCATTGCGACGGCAGCCTGGCCGCTCGCCGCAAAAAAAAGTGGTTCATCATACCATTTCCTGATGCTTTTCTGGCCAAAAAACCGTAGCGCCAGGCGCCTGCTGGCAGCGGATCAGGGGGCCGGGCGGCCATCCTGCGCCAGTTTCCAGTCCGCGCGGGAAAAAACGCGCTCATGGCCGGACAGCACCATGGCCAGTTTTTGCAGCCATTGCTCGGTCGGCATGGGTTCGGCCTTGAAGCTCAGCACCACCATCAGCGCCAGGCTGGCCAGGGCCAGCGCATGGCTGACGGCGAAATTGACGGCGCCACGGGCATTCCACATGAAGCCCAGCGCCAACGCCAGGCCCAGCACGCAACCGCTGACGGCTTCCGACACGCTGTGCGCATGCACGGCCACGCGGGAAATGGCCACCAGCACGGCAAAGGCCACGCCGACGAGCACGCCGGCATGGCGCCAGCGCGGTTCGGCCCGCTGCAGCAGCACGTACATAAGGACGGGAAACACGGCGCCGGCGCGCATGGCGTGGCCGCTGAAACCCGTAAAGTCGAGCGTGCTGCTGCCCACGCCCCAGCTCATGAAGGCCAGCTTCGACAGCACCACGAGGGCCAGACCGCCGCCGTACCACAGGCTCCAGCTGAGTACCAGACGCCACTGCCGCGACACGAGCAGCCACAGGGCGATCGCCACGCCAGCCGGCCCCATCACGGACATGTCGGCCGCAAAAGAAATCCCATTCCACCAAGTCATCGTGCCTACGCTTATTTCATGATCAGCGTGCACTATGCCACGACTGACCCTGCTTGCACCCGGGTTTTCATCAACTACGGGCAAGAATTACATTCCATTACAATTTCCACCTCGAAAATTGCCATAAGAAAATATTTTCGCGGATGCCCCACCGGCGGCGCCTCAGATATTCGTCAGGCGCTTGCCCTTGGACGGCGCAAAGTCGCGGATCGATTCGACCATGCCCACTTCCAGCGCCTGGTCGGCCGTCAGGTGCAGGTCGGAATACGCATGCACCTGCCACTGCTCGTCCGTCAGGTTGACGTGGCCGCGCAGGATGCGCTCGGTGCGCATGTCGTCGGCGCGCAAGCCCTCGACGATGATGCTCAGCGCATCGGGGCGCGAACCAGGCGAGGCTGTCGCATGCGATTTGTGCACCATGAAGCGGGCCGTGTCGCTGGCATGGCGGTGCCGTCCCGACAAGAACAGGGTGACGGCGATGGACGCCACGGCGCCCGCGTTGTAGGTAATGATGTCGAGCGGCAACTTGCTGAGGAAGTTGTACAGACAGATGCCATCGCTGACGTAGCCGCCGTTGGACTGGATCAGGATGTGCGCAGTGGTGAGCTTGTCTTCCGTCATGTCGGCGGCGGCATTGAAGACGCGCCGCACCATGTCGCTGTTGACGTCGCCGGAGAGGGTAAAGTAACCGTGCTGCTCGGTGTTGTTTTGCGTCTCGCTTTGTGTAGTGTTCATGGCAGGCACCCGCAAGAAAGCCAGGATTTCATCATAGCGCATTCCCGCGCGGCCGGGCGCCCTTTTGCACCGGGCCAGCACCCCTCCCAGCCCCGCAAACTGGGACTTTTGCTGCAATTTGGCAACGTCTTTTCAGATTGACAGAAACACCCTGCTGGCATATATTCCTCCCACTTGATCGGGAGAGGGCAATCCAGCGTTGCCGCCGAAGGGGCACTACCCAAAAACTCTCAGGCAAAAGGACCGATCAGGCGGACTGAAGCTGTTGCTTTGGCGACACGTTTTAGCTCAACTCTGGAGAGCGGCCGCGGCACATGCCGGCGGCCCACCGAAGGGGCGCACGGGGCAAGCCCCCGTAATCTCTCAGGTACAAAGGACAGGGGGGTCAGTGATCACGCTGGAAAGCCGTGTTTGGCTATTCTATGTTTTGTTAACTTCCCCCTTTACCTTCGTCCCGAGGAATCCATGACGCTCAAAGCGACCCCACTCAACAACGCCCACCGTGCCCTCGGCGCCCGCATGGTCGATTTCGGCGGCTGGGACATGCCTGTCAACTACGGCTCGCAAATCGAAGAGCACAACGCCGTGCGCGGCGACGCCGGCATGTTCGACGTGTCCCATATGTGCGTGGTCGATATCGAAGGCCCGAACGTGCGCGTCTTCCTGCGCGGCTTGCTGGCCAATAACGTCGACAAGCTGCAAGTGTCGGGCAAGGCGCTGTACTCGTGCATGTTGAATGCCGAAGGCACCGTCATCGATGACCTGATCGTCTACTTCTTCAACGAAAACTGGTTCCGCCTCGTCGTCAACGCGGGCACGGCTGAAAAAGACGTGGCCTGGATGCAACAGCAAAATACAGCCACCAACAGCGGCCTGACGATTACCGAACGCCGCAATGCCAACAACCCGATGGCCCTGGTGGCCGTGCAAGGCCCGAACGCGCGCGCCAAGGTGTGGCAAGTGCTGCCGGAAACGCAAGCCGCTTCCGAGGCCATCAAGCCGTTCAACGTCGTCATCGTCAAGGACACGGCCTTCGGCGAAGTCATGCTGGCGCGCACCGGCTACACGGGCGAAGACGGCTTTGAAATCGGCGTGGCCGCCACCCAGGTGGAAGCGCTGTGGAACGCCCTGGCTGCCGCCGGCGTCAAGCCGGCCGGCCTCGGTGCGCGCGACACCCTGCGCCTGGAAGCAGGCATGAACCTGTACGGCCAGGACATGGATGAAACCGTCAATCCGCTCGACGCAGGCCTGGCGTGGACCATCGACCTGGTCAGCGAACGCGATTTCATCGGCAAGGCCGCCCTGCTGGCCAAGGGCCAGAACGCGCAATTCGTGGGTCTGATCCTGCGCGAAAAAGGCGGCGTGCTGCGCGCCCATCAAAAAGTCATCATCGCCGGCAGCGACGCCACGGGCGAAATCACCAGCGGCACCTTCAGCCCGACGATGCAGGAAGCCATTGCTCTCGCGCGCGTGCCGAACGGCGTGAACGTGGGCGACACCGTGCACGTGGAAATCCGCGGCAAGCAGCTGGCCGCTTCCGTCGTCAAGCTGCCTTTCGTGCGTAACGGTAAAATCCTGGCTGCGTAAGCGATGAGAGCCGCCCGCAAGACCGTACAACCATAATCAATAACGAACACTTACCATCTGGAGCCACACATGAACATTCCTGCAGACCTGAAGTACACCGCTTCCCACGAATGGGTACGCCTTGAAGCCGACGGCACGATCACCGTCGGCATCACCGAGTACGCGCAGGACGCCCTGGGCGACATCGTCTTCGTCGAACTGCCAACCGTGGGCAACAGCTACGGCGCCGGCGACGACGCCGCCGTGGTGGAATCGGTCAAGGCAGCGAGCGACATCTACGCGCCGATCGCCGGCGAAGTCGTGGCCGTCAACGACGACGTGGTCAACTCGCCTGAGTCGATCAATGCCGACGCCTACGCCAACTGGCTGTTCAAGATCAAGCCAGCCGACGTGTCGGCCCTGGACGGCTTGCTCGACGCTGCCGCCTATGGCGCCACCACCGGCGCGTAATCGCGTTTGACTCACGGGCCGCGTTTGCGGCCCGTTTGCATTTAATTTTGTAGCGATACCCCGCCGCCGCGCCCGCGCGCCGCCTCCCGGTTTTTCAGTCTTTTTTGGCCTCTATATCATGACCCGCACCAGCCTGACCCAACTCGAAGCACGCGATGCCTTCATCGCCCGCCACATCGGCCCTTCCGCCACCGAACAGCAAGCCATGCTGGCGACCCTCGGCTATCCATCGCGCGCCGCGCTGATCGACGCCCTGGTACCGGCCAACATCCGCAACAAGGGCGCCCTGCCCCTGGGCGCGTACTCGCAGCCGATGCCGGAACAGGAAGCCCTGTCGCGCCTGAAAGCCATCGCCGGCAAGAACCAGGTACTGAAATCCCTGATCGGCCAGGGTTACTACAACACGTTCACCCCTGGCGTCGTGTTGCGCAACATCTTTGAAAACCCGGCCTGGTACACGGCGTACACGCCTTACCAGCCAGAGATTTCGCAAGGCCGCCTGGAAGCGATTTTGAACTTCCAGCAAGTGATCACGGATTTGACCGGCATGGGCATCTCGAACGCCTCGATGCTGGACGAAGGCACGGCCGCCGCCGAGGCGATGACCCTGATCCAGCGCGTGGGCAAGTCGAAGTCAAACGTGCTGTACGTCGCCAATGACGTGCTGCCGCAAACGCTGGAAGTGGTGCAGACGCGCGCCCAGCCGATCGGCATCGAAGTGCGTACCTTCGACCCGGCGGAAATCGAGTCGCTGGACGCCTGCTTCGGCGTGCTGCTGCAATACCCTGGCGTGAACGGTGTCGTGCGCGACTACCGCGCCGGCGTGGAAAAACTGCACGCGAATGGCGCCATGGTCATCGTCGCGGCCGACCTGCTGGCCCTGACCATGCTCACGCCTCCTGGCGAATGGGGCGCCGACGTCGTCGTCGGCAACAGCCAGCGCTTCGGCGTGCCGCTCGGTTTCGGCGGCCCGCACGCAGGCTATCTGTCCACGCGCGATGAATTCAAGCGCAATATGTCGGGCCGCCTGGTGGGCGTGACCGTCGATGCGCAAGGCAACAAGGCCTACCGCCTGGCCCTGCAAACGCGCGAACAGCACATCCGCCGCGAAAAAGCGACGTCGAATATCTGCACGGCGCAAGTGCTGCTGGCCGTGATGGCCTCGATGTACGCCGTCTACCACGGCCCTGCCGGCCTGCTGCAGATCGCCCAGCGCGTGCACCGCTTTACGGGCGTGCTGGCGGCGAACCTGAAGACCCTCGGCTATGGCGTCGTCAACGCGAGCTATTTCGACACATTGACGATCAACGTCGCCGATGCGGCGCAGCTGCACGCGACGGCCATGCACCACGGCGTCAACCTGCGCAAGATCGACAACACCCATGTCGGCGTGTCGCTCGACGAAACCACCACGCGCGACGACATCGCGCTGCTGTGGAAGGTGTTCGCGCACGGCCTGGCCAACGCGCCTGCCGCGCCTGACCTGGACGCCGTCGAAGCAACTGTCACCAGCGCGCTGCCGGCGCAGCTGGCGCGCGAGAGCGCCTACCTGACGCACCCCGTCTTCAACAGCTACCACTCGGAACACGAAATGCTGCGCTACCTGCGCAGCCTGGCCGACAAGGACCTCGCGCTGGACCGCACCATGATCCCGCTCGGTTCGTGCACCATGAAGCTGAACGCGACGAGCGAAATGATTCCCGTCACCTGGCCCGAGTTCTCGAACATCCACCCGTTCGCGCCGGACGCGCAAACGGTCGGCTACCGCGAAATGATCGCGCAGCTGGAAGAAATGCTGTGCGCGCTGACGGGCTACGCAGCCGTCTCGCTGCAGCCGAACGCCGGCTCGCAGGGCGAATACGCGGGCCTGCTGGTGATCAAGGCCTACCACGAGTCGCGCGGCGAAGGCCACCGCAACATCTGCCTGATTCCATCGTCGGCGCACGGCACCAACCCCGCATCGGCCAACATGGTCGGCATGCAGGTCGTCGTCACCAGCTGCGACGCCAACGGCAACGTGGACCTGGCCGACCTGAAGGCGAAAGCGGAAAAGCACAGCGCCAACCTGGCCTGCGTGATGGTCACCTATCCATCCACCCACGGCGTGTTTGAAGAAGGCATCCAGGAACTGTGCGAGATCATCCACTCGCACGGCGGCCAGGTCTACATCGACGGCGCCAACATGAATGCGCTGGTCGGCGTGGCCGCTCCCGGCTCGTTCGGCGGCGACGTGTCGCACCTGAACCTGCACAAGACCTTCTGCATCCCGCACGGCGGCGGCGGACCAGGCGTCGGCCCGATCGGCGTGGGCGCCCACCTGGCGAAATTCCTGCCGAACCAGCGTTCCTCGGGCTACCAGCGCGACGTGGCGGGCATCGGCGCCGTCAGCGCCGCGCCATTCGGCTCGGCCAGCATCCTGCCGATTTCGTGGATGTACATCGCGATGATGGGCGCGGAAGGCTTGACGGCCGCCACCGAGACGGCGATCCTGGCGGCGAACTACATCGCGCGTCGCCTGGCGCCGCACTACCCCGTGCTGTACTCGGGCCACGACGGCCTGGTCGCGCACGAGTGCATCCTGGACCTGCGCCCGATCACGGACGCCACCGGCATCAGCAACGAAGACGTGGCCAAGCGTTTGATGGACTTCGGTTTCCATGCGCCGACCATGAGCTTCCCCGTGCCGGGCACCCTGATGATCGAGCCGACGGAAAGCGAATCGAAAGTGGAGATCGACCGCTTCATCGACGCCATGATCGCCATCCGTGCGGAAATCGCCAAGGTCGCCAGCGGCGAATTCGACCACGACGACAACCCGTTGAAGAACGCGCCGCACACGGCACAGGTATTGATGTCGGACAACTGGGAACGCAAGTACAGCCGTGAAATCGCGGCCTACCCCGTCGCCTCCTTGCGCCAGCGCAAATACTGGCCACCGGTCGGCCGCGCCGACAACGTGTACGGCGACCGCAACCTGTTCTGCGGCTGCGCCCCCATCAGTTCGTACGAAGAAGAGTAAACGCCAAGCGCCCGCTTCCGCGGGCGTAGCGACGACAGGAAGGCAGGCCGCGCGGCCTGCCTTTTTTCATCGTAGGTCGGATTAGGCCCGGAGGGCCGTAATCCGAGAACATGGTTGGCGTGCGTGGTGACGTCGGATTACGCTGCGCTAATCCGACCTACGCAACCGGCAGCGCCAGCAAGGCGGCACCAGGCAGCACCAGCACCGTGCCCAGTATCGTCAGCAACACGACGTCGCGCCGCTCGCAGCGGCTGCGGTGCGAACTCCAGGCGGCAAACAACAGCGCCGCAGCCACGCAGCTGAGTGAAATGCCCACTTCCGTCATGCCGACTCTCCCCTCATAGTTTCTTCTCTCATCGTTCTCATCCTTTTCATTGATCGAGCAAACTACCTACCGGTAGGAAGTGAGTGTACAATAAAAAAGACGGCAGTGTCCATGCCCCGTTTTTTTGATAGATGAAGGAATCGCAATGCAGCAGCAAACCACTCTCCCCGCCGCCGGTCTCGGGCTGGCGGCTTCCCTGGCCCTGGTGGCCGTGCTCGGTCCGGCCGGCATCGACATGTACCTGGCCTCGATGCCGGCCATGGCGCGCGAGCTGCACACCTCGTATGCGAACGTGCAGCTGAGTTTGACTGTTTTCCTGCTGGCCCTGGGCGGCGGGCAGCTGCTGTGCGGGCCGCTGACGGACATGCTGGGCCGGCGCCGTCCATTGCTGGCCGGCATCGCCGTCTATATCGCTGCCGCCGTATGGGCGTCGCAGGCGGAGCAATTGACCACCCTGCTGCTGGCGCGCACGGTGCAAGGCCTGGGCGCGGCGCTGACCCTGGTCGTGGTGATGAGCATGGTGCGCGACGTGGCCGATGGGGTCAAAGCGGCGCAGCTGTTCGCCCTCCTGATGACCATCGTGGGCCTGGCGCCCGTGCTGGCGCCCGCCGTGGGCGGCTTGCTCGACGCGCACTACGGTTGGCGTGCCGTGATGCTGGCCCTGGCCGCGTTGGGCGCCTTGACCCTGCTCAATAGCGCCTTGGTCCTGCCGGAAACCTTGCCGCCTGCACGCCGCATTGCGCCGCAAGGCATGCACCGCACGTATGCGCGCATCGCGCTCGACCGCGCCTTCCTGCTGCCCGCGCTGGCCCTGTCCGCCGCGTTCTTTTTCCTGTTTGCCTACATCGGCGGCGCCTCGCTCGTGTACCAGCGCGATTTCGGCCTGTCCGCCAGCAGCTTCGGCCTCGTGTTCGGCGCGACGGGCGTGGCCGTGCTGCTGGGTGCGATGGCCAGCGGGCGCCTGGTAAGCCGCCATGGCGTGGCGCGCTTGAGCGTGGCGGGCAGCGCCGCCATGCTGGCCGGCGCGGGGCTGGCCCTGCTCGGCGCCTGGGCCGGAGGGGGAATCATGGTCGTCGTCCCCGGCATGTTCGTGGCCCTGTTTGGCCTGGGCATGGCGGAAGCGGCGCTGATGGCCATGGCCATGGGCTCGCAGCAGCGCGCGCTCGGTTCCACGGCCGCCCTGCTGGGCGCCATCCAGATGAGCTTATCGTCGCTGGCCACGCCGCTGGCGGCCGGCCTGTCCGAACGGGGGCCGCTGCCCTGGCTGCTGTTCTTGACCGTGGCCGGCCTGCTGGTATCATGGCTGACCCTGGCCACTGCGCGCAGCCATCCGGCACACGCCACCAGCCTGGGAGCGCACTGACGCTTCACCCAACTACTACCCTCATATGAAGAAACGCTCGGCCTCGGCCGATAACATCTGCGCCGTCGCCGTCGTGCACTTTTCCGAACACGGCTACGACGCCTCCTCCCTCAACGATATCGCCGCGCAGGCGGGCATGCGCAAGGCCTCGCTGTACTCCCACTTCGCCGGCAAGGACGCCCTGTTTCTGGACGTGTTTGCCGACGCGCTGGCCGAAGAGCAAGCCTTCATGGACGCTTGCTTCACCGACGAGGCTACGCTGGCGGCACCGGGCGGCCAGCAGGCCGGCTCGCTGTACTGCGACCGCATGGCGCAGCGCTATGCCGATTCGGCCCACTTGCGCTTTCTGCTGCGCACCGCGTATCTGCCGCCCGCGCCCCTGCGCGTGGAAGTGGGCACGGGTTACGAAGCCTTGCTGGCGCAATTGCAGCGGCACTACGTGGCCAGCCTGGGCCGATTGGCGCCCGCGCTGCCGCCGCAACGCGTCGACCTGTACGCGCAAGCCTACCTGGGCATCGTCGACAGCCTGCACGTGGAGCTGATCTACGCTGGCGGCGCCGCGCTGCAGCAGCGCCATGCGGCCCTGTGGCAGATATTGTCCGATTCGCTGGCGATGGCATGACAGCGGCCGATACAACAACCACATTACACTTTGGAAACCTAAGATTTCTTCAGTTGACACTCTTGCAGCACGTGCATAAGATGCCCCCATTATTCATTTACGGAGTCCCACGTGGGTACTTGTTCTAGTGACAGTAGCCGATCTTGTATCGGCGATTGCCTCGGCAGCTAAACAGCAAGCAACGCGGAATTCCGTTTCCTCCGTGCCTTGCTGAGCAAGGTGCGGTGTCTCGCGCGGCCAGTCCGGCTGCGCGCCTCTCCCCCTCTTCCCGATCGCGACCGGCTACTGACCCGGATTGCCCGCCAGCACGATTGCGTCCTGGCGGCACGCAAGTCTTGCCTGCGGCTGCGCCGCCCGTCAACACCTCGTCGTGAAAGGAAGAGCCATGAATCTCTTCACCCGCTTATTCGAATCGTTCCTGCGCAAACGCCATACGGCCGGCCATTTCCGCCGCCGCGCCATGCCGCTGGAAAACAGCACGGCCCGGCCCGTACCCGACCACCTGGCGCGCCAGCTGCTGGCCGCCGCGCATGAAGACCTGGACAGCGCCCTGAACCGCCTGCACACGCGCCTGGAAGGCTTGCGCGATGCCGAGGCACAAGTCATCGGCGCGCAAACGGGGCCGAACGAGGTCGAGCATGAGAAACCGCTGGCCTGGTACCAGCACCTGTGGCTGTGCTACAAGAATCCGTTCAACCTGCTGCTCACCGTGCTGGCCATCGTGTCCTACCTGACGGAAGACCCGAAAGCGACCATCGTCATCGGCACCATGGTGATTTTGTCGACCCTGCTGCGTTTCGTGCAGGAAGGCCGCTCGAACCGGGCTGCCGAATGCCTGAAAGCCATGGTCAGCAATACCGCCACCGTGCTGCGCAATGGCCAGCAGGTCGAACTGCCGATCCGCCAACTGGTGCAGGGCGACATCATCGTGCTGTCGGCCGGCGACATGATCCCTGCCGATTGCCGTTTGCTGTCCGCGAAAGACCTGTTCGTCAGCCAGGCCGCCATGACGGGTGAATCCTTGCCGGTGGAAAAGATGGCCGAACTGGCCGATGCCCATGTTAAAGACCCGATGGAGCTGGCCAATCTGTTGTTCATGGGCACGAATGTGATTTCGGGCGCCGCCACGGCGCTGGTCTTGGCCACGGGCAACCGCACCTATTTCGGCACCATCGCCACGCGCGTGACGGCCACCGAGCGCACGCCGACGGCGTTCGAGGCAGGCGTGAACAGCGTCAGCTGGCTCCTGATCCGCTTCGCCCTCGTGATGGCGCCGCTCGTGTTCCTGATCAATGGCTGGACCAAGGGCGACTGGATGGAAGCGTTTCTGTTTGCCCTGTCCGTGGCCGTGGGCCTGACGCCGGAAATGCTGCCCATGATCGTCACCAGCACCCTGGCCAAGGGCGCCGTGAAACTGTCGAAAAAGAAGGTCGTCGTGAAGCGCCTGGATGCGATCCAGAACTTCGGCGCCATGGACGTGCTGTGCACGGACAAGACGGGCACATTGACGCAGGACAAGATCGTGCTCGAGCGCCATACGGACGTGTTCGGCCAGCCGTCCGATGAAGTACTGCAATTTGCCTACCTGAACAGCCACTACCAGACGGGCCTGAAAAACCTGCTCGACCGCGCTGTGCTTGACCATGTGGAGTTGCAGACGGAAATGCAGCTGGCCCGCGATTACGTCAAGGTCGATGAAATCCCGTTTGATTTCGTGCGCCGCCGCATGTCCGTCGTCGTGTCTGAAAAGAATGACCACCATGAGCTGATCTGCAAGGGCGCCGTCGAGGAAATCCTCGCCGCCTGCAGCCAGCTGCGCCTGGGCGGCGTCAACATTCCGCTCGACGCCGCCCTGCTGGACAAGGTATTGGAAACCACGCATGGCCTCAATGCGGAAGGCTTGAGAGTGGTGGCCGTGGCCGTCAAGGAAGTGCCGCCGCATAAAACCGTGTACGGTGTGGCCGATGAAACGGCGCTGACCCTGATCGGTTATGTCGCCTTCCTCGATCCGCCGAAGGAATCGACGGCGCCCGCCCTGCGCGCGCTGGCGGAACACGGCGTCACCGTAAAAGTATTGACGGGAGACAACCACCTGGTGACGGCGAAGATCTGCCGCGAAGTGGGCCTGGCCGTGCATGGCGTGCTGCAAGGCCCGCAACTGGACGACATGGATGACGCCACCCTGGCCAGGGCGGCCGAGGACAACACGGTGTTTGCCAAGCTCAGCCCGCTGCACAAGGAGCGCCTCGTGCGCGCCCTGCGCGGCAATGGCCATATCGTCGGCTTCATGGGCGACGGCATCAACGACGCGCCCGCCCTGCGCGCGGCCGACATCGGCATTTCCGTCGATTCGGCCGTCGATATCGCCAAGGAAGCGGCCGACATCATCCTGCTGGAAAAAAGCCTGATGGTGCTGGAGGAAGGCGTGCTGGAAGGCCGGCGCACCTTCAGCAACATGCTCAAATACATCCGCATGACGGCCAGTTCGAACTTCGGCAATGTGTTTTCCGTACTGGTGGCCAGCGCCTTTCTGCCGTTCCTGCCCATGCTGCCGCTGCACTTGCTGGTGCAAAACCTGCTGTATGACGTGTCGCAGATCGCCATCCCGTTCGACAATGTCGACGCCGAACTGATCCAGCAACCGCTGAGCTGGAACCCGCGCGACATCGGCCGCTTCATGGTCTTCTTCGGGCCCATCAGCTCGATCTTCGACATCAGCACGTTTATCCTGATGTGGCATGTGTTCGGCGCGAATACCCCGGAACAGCAGACCCTGTTCCAATCCGGCTGGTTCGTCGTCGGCTTGCTGACGCAGACGCTGATCGTGCACCTGATCCGCACGCCCAAGCTGCCCTTCATCGACAGCATCGCGTCCGTGCCCCTGCTGGTGGCGACCACCGCCATCATGGCCGTGGGCGTGTTCCTGCCGATGGGGCCGCTGGCGACCTACTTCAAGCTGCAAGCCTTGCCACTGAGCTATTTCCCATGGCTGCTGGGCATCCTCGTCTGCTACACCGTGCTGACGACGTTCATGAAACGCGTGTATCTGCGCAAATTCGGCTGGCAATAGTATGATGAGCCGCTCTTTCCCCTACAAAAGGCACGCATGAGCGGCTCCTCCCTTTCCAAACGTCATCTCGCCCTGCTGCTGTCGGCCCTCGTCTTCCCCGGCAGCGGGCATTTTGTCTTGCAACGCAAGGCCCGTGGCTGCCTCTTCCTCGTGCCGGCCCTGGTCGCGCTGGCGATCGTATTGCGCCAGATCATGGCACGATTGGACCAGGTTATGGCACAGATCGACAGCGGCGCCCTGCCCCTCGACGTGCAGCTGATCATGGAAAAAGTGGAGGCGCTCTCGGTCAACGACGGCCCCGCCATGACGGTGGCCGTCTGTGTGCTGGTGGCGTGCTGGATAGCCAGCCTGATCGACACCTTGCTGATCAAGCCATGACGCCGGAAGCAGCGGCGCGCAATGAACGCAAAAAACGCAAGGAAGCCAGGATGCAGGCGCGCCGCGCCCAGCTGGCGCTCAGCCGCCAGGACCATGGCGGCCCGCTGGCCTGGCGCGGCTGGTTCGACGGTTCCGCCCACCCGAACCCGGGCAAGCTGGGCATAGGCGCCCTGCTGCAGGGACCGAACGGCGAGCGCATCGAAGTGAGCGAGGCGGCCGGTTATGGCAGCAGCAGCGATGCGGAATATGCGGCCCTGACGGCCGTGCTGCAGGCGGCACTCAAGGTGCGTCCGCTGCCCGAGCAGTTGCTGCTGTACGGCGACAGCCAGGTGGTGATCAATGACGTGCTGGGAACGACGCCCGTGGGCGCCAAGGGGCTGGAAACGCAGAGGGCCACCGTCGTGGCCCTGCTGGAACAATTCACGGATGTAAGCTTGCGCTGGCTGCCGCGCCACCGCAATGGCGAGGCGGACCGGCTGTCGCAGCTGGCGATCGCCGGCTGGGTGGAGAAAGATTAAGCGGCGCGGCCGATCCGCAAGGCTTCTTGCGGCTCTTTCGCCACCGCACGTTGCTTGCCCTTCAAACCGCTGACACTCGCCTGCTGGGCATTGAGCTTGAACACGCTGACGACTTGCGCCAGGTTGTGCGCCTGGTGCTGCATCGATTCGGCCGCCGCCGCCGACTCTTCCACCAGCGCCGCATTCTGTTGCGTCACGGCATCCATCTGGCCGATGGCGCGGTTGATCTCGTCGATGCCCACGCTTTGCTCGCTGCTCGCTGCCGTGATTTCCGTGATGATGTCGCTCACGCGCTGCACGCTGTCGACGATGTCGTTCATGGTCGAGCCGGCTTGCGCCACCAGCATGCTGCCCGCGTTGACTTGCTCCACGGAAGCACCGATCAGCGTCTTGATCTCTTTCGCGGCGCTGGCCGAGCGCTGGGCCAGGTTGCGCACTTCGGACGCCACGACGGCAAAGCCGCGGCCCTGCTCGCCGGCACGGGCCGCTTCCACGGCCGCATTCAGGGCCAGAATGTTCGTCTGGAAGGCGATGCCGTCGATCACGCTGATGATGTCGACGATCTTGTTCGACGAGGCGTTGATCGATTCCATCGTGCCCACCACCTGTGCCACGACTTCGCCGCCCTTGACGGCCACTTGCGCGGCCGAAGCCGCCAACTGGTTCGCCTGGCGCGCATTGTCCGCATTCTGTTTCACGGTGCTGGTCAGCTCTTCCATCGACGAGGCTGTTTCCTCCAGGGAACCGGCCTGCTCTTCCGTGCGGGAAGACAGGTCCTGGTTGCCGGCGGCAATTTCCGTCGACGAGGTCGCGATGCTGTCCGTGCCGCTGCGCACTTCGCCGACGATGTTGAGCAGGCTCGTGTTCATGTCCTTCAGGGCCAACAGCAGTTGCCCCGTTTCATCCTTGGCGCTGGCGTCGATCTGCGCCGTCAAGTCGCCATCGGCCACCTTGCGGGCGATGTCCACGGCCGTGCGCAGGGGACGTACGATGCCCATCGTCAACAGCCAGGCGCAGACGACGCCAAAGCCCAGCGCCAGCACAGCCAGGGTCAGCAACAAGTTGCGGCTGGTATTGGCGACGGTGTCGATCTCGCGCGCCGTCGTATCGATGCTGGCGCGCTGGTGCTGCAGCATGTCGTTGACCACTTTCAGGTATTTCGTCGAACCGGGCACGAAGATACCCTGGAACGCCTGTTCCGCTTCCGCTTCATGTCCATCCGCCTTCAGCTTCGACACTTGCGCGCGTGAATCGAGGTAAACCTTGCGCTGTTCGCTCACCAGGCGGAACAGTTCCTTTTCTTCCGGGCTGGAAATCAAGGCTTCGATTTTCTTTTGCAGTTCGCCCGAGACGACGGACGACTGTTTCGCCTCTTCCGCAAAATACGCGCCCAAGGTCGTGTCGCTGCTGCGCGCGATGGCCGTGGTGCGGCGCACGCCGCTGTCGATCTTGGAATACCAGTCGGAAATATAGCGTTCCTTCGCCAGCGGCAGCTCCATCATGGTGCGCGTGGCCGTGGCCACGTCGTGCAAGCGCCACACGCTGATGCCCGTGATGAGCATGGAAAACAGCAAAATCACGGCAAAACCCAGGCCGAGGCGCACACCAATACTGACGTTTCTTAACAAATTCATGTGAATATCCTAAAAAAGCGGAACCAGACTATATAAAAGGGGGACAGCAGAAAGCGGCCGCACGAGGCGGCCACGACGGCATCAGCGTGTGCCGATGCGCAAGGCGGTTTGCGGTACGGCCGGGCGTTTCAGCGCGTGTGTTACACCGTTCGCACCGCTGTGGCCATGCAGTTTAAAGACGCTGACGACTTGCGCCAGGTTATGCGCCTGGTGCTGCATCGATTCGGCCGCCGCCGCCGACTCTTCCACCAGCGCCGCATTCTGCTGCGTCACGGCATCCATCTGGCCGATGGCGCGGTTGATCTCGTCGATGCCCACGCTTTGCTCGCTGCTCGCTGCCGTGATTTCCGTGATGATGTCGCTCACGCGCTGCACGCTGTCGACGATGTCGTTCATGGTCGAGCCGGCTTGCGCCACCAGCATGCTGCCCGCGTTGACTTGCTCCACGGAAGCACCGATCAGCGTCTTGATCTCTTTCGCGGCGCTGGCCGAACGCTGGGCCAGGTTGCGCACTTCGGACGCCACGACGGCAAAGCCGCGGCCCTGCTCACCGGCACGGGCCGCTTCCACGGCCGCATTCAGGGCCAGGATGTTCGTCTGGAAGGCGATGCCGTCGATCACGCTGATGATGTCGACGATCTTGTTCGACGAGGCGTTGATCGATTCCATCGTGCCCACCACCTGCGCCACGACTTCGCCGCCCTTGACGGCCACTTGCGCGGCCGAGGCCGCCAGCTGGTTCGCCTGGCGCGCATTGTCCGCATTCTGCTTCACGGTGCTGGTCAGCTCTTCCATCGACGAGGCTGTTTCCTCCAGGGAACCGGCCTGCTCTTCCGTGCGAGAAGACAGGTCCTGGTTGCCGGCGGCAATCTGCGTCGACGAGGTCGCGATGCTGTCCGTGCCGCTGCGCACTTCGCCGACGATGTTGAGCAGGCTCGTGTTCATGTCCTTCAGGGCCAACAGCAGTTGCCCCGTTTCATCCTTGGCGCTGGCGTCGATCTGCGCCGTCAAGTCGCCATCGGCCACCTTGCGGGCGATGTCCACGGCCGTGCGCAGGGGGCGCACGATGCCCATCGTCAAGACCCAGGCGCAGACGACGCCAAAAGCCAGCGCCAGCACGGCCAGCACCAGCATCAGGTTGCGGCTGGTATTGGCCACGGCGTCGATCTCGCGCGCCGTCGTATCGATGCTGGCGCGCTGGTGTTCCAGCAATTCCTGCACCATCTTCTGGTATTTGGCGGCGGCCGGCACGAAGGTCTTTTCAAACACGTCATTGGCGGCATCGACCTGCGCTTCACCCTTGAGCTTGTAGACCTGGTCGCGCGAACCGATATACACCTTGCGCTGTTCCAGCAAGCCCGCGAACATGGCTTTTTCTTCCGGCTTGTCGATCAGCGCCTCGATCTTCTTTTGCAGTTCGGCCGAGCTGGCCGACGAGACTTTCGATTCTTCGGCGAAATAGCCACTGAGCGAAGTATCGCTGCTGCGGGCAATGGCGATGGTGCGGCGTACGGCGCTGTCGATGCGGCCATACCAGTCGGAAATATAGCGTTCCTTCGCCAGCGGCTGCTCCATCATGACGCGCGTGGCGCTGGCCACGTCGTGCAGGCGCCAGACGCTGATGCCCGTAATGAGCATGGAAAACAGCAAAATCACGGCAAAACCGAGTCCGAGGCGGACACCGATGCTGACGTTGCGTAATACATTCATGTGACTATCCTAAAAAGCCCTGCCGTCAACCTGAGACAAGCTGACGATCTCGCTCATGGGCGGGCGCTGGCTGGCCGCTGTCGCGAATTGGCGTAAAAAGTGAAACGAAAGTGAAACTGGCGCACGGTTCGGCTGAACCGTGCGCCAGGAAAGGTGCTAGCGTGCACCTTGCAGAAAAAGCAAACAATGCTTGGGGTCAATTGTTTCCGACAAACTTGATCTAAATGACCTTCAGCAAGAACTTAGGCAGCAAGCTTCTCGATCAAGCCCATGTCGGCGCTGGACATCAGCTGGTCGATATCGACCAGGATCAGCATGCGTTCGTCGATGGTGCCCAGGCCGATCACATATTCCGTATTGATCGAACGGCCCATGTCAGGCGCCGGCTTGATCTGTTCCGGCATCAGGGTGGTGACGTCGGAGACGCGGTCGACGACCATGCCGACGACGCGGTTGCCGATATTGAGGATGATGACGACGGTAAACTGGTCGTAGCTGGGCGTGCCCAGGTTGAACTTGATGCGCATGTCGACGATCGGCACGATGATGCCGCGCAGGTTGACCACGCCCTTGACGAACTCGGGGGCGTTGGCGATGCGGGTCGGCGTTTCATAGCTGCGGATTTCGCTGACTTTCTGGATGTCGATGCCATACTCTTCCTGGCCCAGGGTAAAGGCCAGGTATTCGGCAGCCTTGGCAACGGTGGCGCCAGTGTCGCTGGAATTGGTGTTCATGATGATCCTTTCGTTAACTCGCCTGGGGCGCAGACCAAGGCACGCTGCGCGCAACCTTGGACGTGACGCGCCATGCACGATGGAATGGCCGCCACTGCTATGTTTTTGCAAATACTTTCTCGCAATTAGCTTATGCTTCTAATTTCCGTGCGGCAATGTTACCCCATGTAAATTTTACATGCACTAAAAAAGAGCGGCCGTCTGATTTTGGCTTTTCAAAAATGCAATTTATGTGGCGAATACGGCACGCCGCAGCGTCACGCTCCCCGCCGCACGGGGCGGCGTTTTATGCCACACTGGCGGCCCCTGCTTTTTATGACTTTGAACCATGGATTCTTTGCTTTCTCAATGGCAGCCACGCCTGCTGGCGCTGGCCGCGGCCGGCCTGGGCGATGACGGCGCCCACGACATCAACCACCTGCACCGCGTCTGGCGCAACGCCAGCGTCCTGCTGCAGGAGCATGCGCAGGCCGACGCCCTCACCGTGATGGCCGCCTGCTATCTGCACGACCTCGTCAACCTGCCGAAAAACCACCCCGAGCGCCACCTGGCCTCGCGCCAGGCAGCCACCCTCGCTTGCCGCCAGTTGGCCGAACTGGACTTCCCGGCAGAAAAATTGGCTGGCGTGGCCCACGCCATCGAAACGCACAGTTTTTCCGCCAACTTAACGCCGCACACGCTCGAAGCGCAGATCGTGCAGGATGCCGACCGCATCGACGCGCTGGGCGCCGTCGGACTGGCGCGCCTGTTCTATACGGCGGCGCGCATGGATAGCGCGCTGGCGCACGGCACGGATCCGCTGGCCCGGCATCGCGAACTCGACGACAAGGCGTATGCGCTCGACCATATCGTCACCAAGCTCGACAAGCTGCCCGGCAAGATGCAGACGGCGGCCGGCCGCGCGCTGGCTGAACGGCGCCTGGCCGTGCTGACGGATTTCCGCGCCGCCTTTGCCGACGAATGGGGAGTTGCGCTCTGACATGGGTGGCGATAGCCAGTCTGGTCCACGCTGTCTATAATGCAAGCCTCAGCTATTGCGCCGCGCCAGCAGAAAACTGCAGCGCGCTGGCGCTTTGCCAACGCGCCGAAAGCATGCATGTCCGATAAAACCAGCCCCGACGGCCATTCCCCGTCCAACGACGCGCCCGCGCGCGCCGGCAACCTCAATTTCATCCTCGTCTGCGTCTTCATCGACATGCTGGGCATCGGCCTGGTGGTACCCGTACTGCCCATCCTGATCGGCGACTTTGTCGACGGCAAGGATGCGCAGGCGTTCTGGTACGGCATCATGGCGGCCGTCTTCGGCTTGCTGCAGTTCATCTTCATGCCCATGCTGGGCGCCATCAGCGACCGCGTGGGACGCCGTCCCGTGCTGCTGTACTCGATGGCCGGCATGGGCATCAATTTCCTCGCCACGGGCTGGGCGCCGAACCTGGCATGCCTGTTCATCGGCCGCATCATCGGCGGCGTCTCGTCGGCCAGCATGTCGGTCGCGTCCGCCTACGCCTCCGATATTTCCACGCACGATAACCGCGCCAAGAGCTTCGGCAAGATCGGCGCCGCCTTCGGTCTGGGCTTCATCTGCGGCCCCATGCTGGGCGGCCTGCTGGGCGAGATCAACCTGCGCCTGCCGTTTTACGTGGCGGCCGGCCTGTCGGCGGCCAATTTCATCTATGGCTATTTCTGCGTGCCCGAATCGCTGCGGCCCGGTCCCCGCGCGCCCTTTACTTTGGCGCGCATCAATCCGTTCGCCGCCCTGATAAAACTGGTGCGCCGCGTGGAGATCCGCGGCCTGGTGCTGGCCTTCGGCCTGATGACGTTTGCACAAATGATGCTCAACACCACCTGGGTGCTGTACACGCATTTCCGCTTCGACTGGACGCCGCGCCAGAACGGCATCGCCATGTTCTGCGTGGGCCTGTGCGCGGCCGTCGTGCAGGCGGGCTTGCTGGGCATCCTCATCAAGCGTTTCGGTGAAGTGCGTTTGTCCTTGCTGGGCATGGCGTCTGGCGCCCTCACCTACCTGCTGTACGGCCTGGCCACGCAAGGCTGGATGATGTATGCGTTGATCCTGTGCAACCTGCTGGCCTTTGCCGCCGGCCCAGCACTGCAAGGCATCATCTCGAAATCATCGAACGCCGGCGAACAGGGCGAACTGATGGGCTCCCTGCAATCGATCAGCAGCCTGGGCATCATCATCATGCCTTTGCTCGGCAGCATGATTCTCGGCGAGGTGAGCCACTTGCCAGCACAGGACTGGCGCATCGGCAGCACCTTCTATCTGTGCGCCATCATGCAAACCCTGGGCATCGTGGTGGCCTGGCGCTACTTCCAGGCGCAGCGGCTGGCCAGACTTGTGGTTTCCACCACAAAGTAGTCGGCGGGATAATATTGCATTTAAGAAATAGATAGGCGAGAATGGGATAATCAAGCGGACGTTGCCGACGCCCGCGATTCGATGGTGAGCAAGGATGGGTATGACTGACTTTTATTCCAGCGCCTGGCGCCGGACCATGGCCATGCTGGCGCTGGCGCTGCCGGCCCTGGCGGGCGCGCAATGCTCGCGCGACATCCAGGTGCCCGTCTCGGCCATCGGCGCCAGCGTGGTGGTCAATGGCGCCGCCATCGGCGGCATCTACCCCGACTTGCTGCGCAGCATGGGCGCCAAGCTCGGCTGTAATTTCATCTTCACGGCCGTGCCCCGCGCGCGCCTGGAGGCGATGTTCGAGGCGGGCAAGGCCGATATGCTGATACCGGCCAGCAGCACGCCGCGGCGCGACCAGCACGGCCTGTTCATCCCCCTGATGGGCAGCCGGCCTCTGCTGATCTCGCTGCAAGGCACGCGCACGCCCATCAACACCATGCAGGAACTGATCGAGCGGCGCGACTTGCGCGTGGCGCTCGTGCGCGGCTACGACTATGGCGTGTCCTACCAGGCGCTGGCCAAGGAGCTGAGCAGCCAGGGCCGCCTGTTCTACGAAGTCGACGCGCTGTCCGTGGCGCGCCTGATGCAAAGCGGCTTCATCGACGCCACCATCATGAGTCCCACCATCCTCGCCGGCGTGGCGCAAAACGATGCGCGCGTGTACGGCCTGGCCGACCGCCTGCGCCTGGAAGCCTTGCCGGAATTGCCGTGGGGCATGAGCGGCGTCTACCTGTCGCGCAAGTCGCTGACGGCGGATGACCAGGCGGCCCTGCGCGAACTGCTGGAAAAAGCCAGCCGCTCGGGCACCCTGATGGAAGGCTTCCAGCGCCATCACCGCCAGGAACTGTTGTCGCAGAGCATACGCCCGCGCTAGGGCCTGCATGTCCGGTCTCGTCGTCGCCGTCGTCCTGTTTGCCGCCCTGCTGCATGCCAGCTGGAACGCCATCGTCAAGTCGGGCAAGGATACCTTCCTCACCACCGTGCTCGTCTCCGTGGGCGCGGCGCTGATCTCGCTGGCAGTCTTGCCCTTCGTCGAGGCCCCCGCCCCCGCCAGCTGGCCCTACCTGACCGCTTCGGCCGTGGCACAGCTGGCCTATTACTCGCTGCTGGCGGCCGCCTACAAGGCGGGCGACATGAGCCATGCCTACCCCTTGATGCGCGGCAGCGCGCCGCTGCTCGTGGCGTTGGCCAGCTGGCCGCTGATCGGCGAGCGGCTTTCTGCCATGCAGATGGCCGCCGTCGCCTGCATCAGCGCGGGCATCTTCGGCCTGTATGTTGCCGCGCGCACGCCCGCCATGCCTGGTACGGCGAAGGGCACGGGACGCGCCACCGCCTTTGCGCTGGGCAACGCCTGCGTCATCGCCAGCTATACCCTGATCGACGGCATCGGCGTGCGCCTGTCCGGCGCCCCGGCCGCCTACACGATGTGGATTTTTGTCTTGAACGGTACGGGACTGTTGCTGTGGACGGTGCTGCGCCGCCGCGCCGGCCTGCTGGCCTATGCGCAAACGCAATGGCATCTGGCCGCCTTTGGCGGTTTCGGCACCCTGGCCTCGTATGGACTGGCCCTGTGGGCCATGACGCAGGCACCCGTGGCGGCCATCGCGGCCCTGCGCGAAACATCGATCCTGTTCGCCATCGCCATTGCGGCCCTGTTCCTGCGCGAAAAGATCAGCCCCCGCCGCTATGTGGCCATCGGCCTGATCGCGGCGGGCGCCATCCTCATGCGCATGGGCTAGCGGGCGTCGAGCGGCGCGATCGGCAACTCGATCGCGCTGGCTGCCCCTGCCGCGTGGTACACGCGCTGCGTCGCCTTTCTATAATGGCCTGGGTCGGCCAGGAAGATGTTCGGCACGTAGTTTTGCGGGTTGCGGTCGTACAGCGGGAACCAGCTCGACTGCACTTGCACGGCAATGCGGTGACCGGGCAGGAAGACGTGATTCGCATTCGGCAAGGCGAAGCGGTAGCGCTCCACTTTGCCCGCCGGTATCGGCGTCGGGTGCTCGAAGCTGTCGCGGTAGCGCCCGCGGAAGATATCCATGGCCACGCCCAGCTGGTAGCCGCCCATGGCCGGCTGCGACGGCACTTCGTCCGGATACACGTCGATCAGTTTCACCACCCAGTCCGCATCCGTGCCGCTGGTGGCGGCGAACAGGTTGACCATCGGTGCGCCGGCGATGCGCACGGCCGTTTTCAACGGTTCCGAAACATAGCTGAGCACGTCCGTGCGGTCCGCATAGCCGCGCTGGTCGCTGACCAGCCATGGCTTCCACACGTCGGCATCGCTCAGGCGCACGGGACGGGGCACGAAAGGCACGGGCTTGGCCGGATCGGCCACGTATTCGTCGAACGCGCCTTCCGCCGCCTCCGCAGCGCCCGATGGCGCCGCAAAGCCCAGCCTGGAACCGTCCTGCAGGTAGATCGGCGTCAGCTTCGTGTCGCAGGTCTCGCAAGCCAGCGGCCACTGCTGCAGGCGCTGCCACTGGTTGGTGCCGCTCTGGTAGGACACGACGGGCGCCGTGTTCGCTTCCGGCGCGCCATCCTTCAGGTATTGATTGAGGAATGGCTGCATGACTTTTTCGCGGAACTGGCGTGCCGTATCGCCGTCAAACTTCAGGGCGCCCAGGCTGGAGCCTTCATAGTTGACGCCGCTATGGCGCCACGGGCCGATGGCCAGGTAATTGAGGTTGTTGTGCTTGTCGCGCCCTTCCATCGCCGTATAGGTGGCATAGGGGCCATAGATGTCTTCCTGGTCCCACTGCCCCACCACGTGCATGGTGGGCACGATCAACGGACGCTTGGCGAGGATTTTATCGAGCGCCTGTTCCTGCCAGTAACTGTCGTAGGCCGGATGCTCGAACAGCTTTTTCGTGTAGGTCAGCTTGTCGATGCCGAATTTCTTCGCGAAATCACCGGCCGAGCCGATGCGCAGATACGCGTCGTAGTCGTCGTAGACGCCCAGCACGGGCGCCTCGCCGCTGCCGCGCACGCTCGTCTGCCACGCCAGATAAGACAGGCTCGGCATGCGGAAGGCGCCGTTATGGAACCAGTCGTCGCCGCGCCAGCCATCGACCATGGCGCTCATGGGAATGGCCACCTTCAGCGCCGGATGCGGGTCGACCAGGGCCATCAGTACCGTATGCCCTTCGTACGAGGAACCGAGCATGCCCACCTTGCCATTGCTTTCCGGTACATTTTTCACCAGCCAATCGATGGTGTCCCATGCATCGGTCACGTTATCGACCTTGGTATTGTTCAGCGGGCCGCGCACGGGGCGCGTCATCACGTAATCGCCTTCCGAGCCATGCTTGCCGCGCACGTCCTGGAACACGCGGATGTAGCCGTTTTCCACCAGGGTATCGTCGCCCTGCGGCAAGGTGGCCAGCATGCTGGCGCTGGTGGCGCGCTGCGCGCGGCGGGCCGCGTTGTACGGCGTGCGCGTGAGCATGATCGGCGCCCGCTTGGCGTCTTTCGGCACGACGATCACCGTGTACAGCTTGACGCCGTCGCGCATGGGGATCATCACCACGCGCTTGACGTAATCATTCATATCGGGCAGCACCAGCTTGGCGCCGATATCGGGCGTCATCGGCGGCGTTTGCGCCATCGCCGGTACTGCAAACAAAGAACTGATAACAAAAGCCAGGCCGGTGAGCCGGACGGGGGACGACACGCGCATACTGTTCTCCAATGATTCATGCCACGCAAAAGTGGCCGAACGGCAATAGTACCCGGAAAGCAAGTTCCGCAGTAGGCCAGCCTCTGACGCGGCGCAGCAGATATATGGGCACGCAACTTGACAGAACGCGCCCGAACTGCAACCATATCGCCATGAAATTTATCCCGTCACAACACGCCTGCTTGAATTGGTGGTCCCGCTCACTTTCGCGCGGCCACTCTATAGTGATGTGAATTTGATCCACGCCGCCTCGATCGGTGGCGTAACAGGCTCAGCCTGGATCATCCCCGATGCAGGCGGCTCAAAAGGAAACTTGATGAGCTTGCCTAACACCCCCGATACCCCCGACACCGACAACGCCCCGGCAGCACCGCTGTCCGCCGCCGCCATCGCGTCGCAATCCGTGATCCTGACAGGCGACCGCCCCACCGGCCCCCTGCACCTGGGCCACTACGTGGGCAGCCTGCGCGACCGCGTCGCCTACCAGAACAGCTACAAGCAATTCATCATGCTGGCCGACGCGCAGGCGCTGACGGACAATATGGACGACATCGACAAGGTGCACCGCAACGTCGTCGAAGTGGCGCTGGACTACCTGGCCGTCGGCATCGACCCGAGCAAGACCACGGTCTTCATCCAGTCGCAGATCCCGGAACTGGCCGAGCTGACCTTTTACTACCTGAACATCGTCACCGTGGCGCGCCTCGAGCGCAATCCCACCGTCAAGGAAGAAATCCGCCTGCGCGGCTTCGAGCGCGACATTCCGGCCGGTTTCCTGACCTACCCGGCCAGCCAGGCGGCCGACATCACGGCCTTCAAGGCGGGCGTGGTGCCCGTGGGCGAAGACCAGATCCCCATGATCGAGCAAACGAATGAAATCGTGCGCCGCTTCAACCGCATGTACAACCGTGAAGTGCTGATGGAATGCAAGGCGCTGGTGCCGGACATCGGCCGCCTGCCCGGCATCGACGGCAAGGCGAAGATGAGCAAGTCGCTGGGCAACACCATCAACCTGGGCGCCACCCCGGCCGAAATCACGGCCGCCGTGAAAAAAGTCTACACGGACCCGCTGCACCTGCGCGTGGAAGACCCGGGCCACCTGGAAGGCAACATCGCGTTTACCTACCTGGACGCGTTCGATCCGGAAAAAGCGGCGCTGGCCGAAATGAAAGCCCATTACGTGCGCGGCGGCCTGGGCGACAGCATCGTCAAGAAGCGCCTGGACGTGGTCTTGCAGGAAATGCTGGCGCCGATCCGCGCCCGCCGCGAAGAGTTCGCAAAAGACAAGGGGCAGGTCATCCAGATGTTGAAAGAAGGCACTTTCAAGGCGCGCGAAGTGGCGGCCCGCACGGCCGATGAAGTCAAGTCGGCGCTGGGCCTGAATTACTTCTAATTACCATTTGCAAATAGCAAACTGATGCGCCCAGGCGGAGTCGGGTAAAATCCCGCTTCCGCCTGGGCGCAATTCGTTTGTCACCGTGGCACCAGCAATCCGTAGAAAAGACAACGCGCCATGACCGAGACCCCTATCGAACAGCTGCTGCGGCAGCATTTTTCCATCGATGCGCTGCAGCAGGCACCCGCGCCCTTGCAGCAGGCCCTGCGCATGCTGGGCGGCTGGCTGGCGGCCGAACGCGCCGAACCGTATCCGCACACGCCGTATGCGGAACTGCTGACGCAGCTGTCCGACATCAGCCCGCCCGCGCACGGCATGCCCGTGGCCGATTTCCTGCAGGAGCTGGACGCCACCGTGCTGGCCAATACGGCCCAGCTGAACCATCCGCAATACATCGGCCACATGACGCAGGCCTTGCCCTGGATCAGCGTGCTGGCCGAAGCGTTTACGGCCACCCTGAACCAGAACCAGGTCAAGATCGAGACGGCGTACGTGTCGACCCTGATCGAAAAGCAGATCCTGGGCTGGCTGCACCGCCAGGTGTACCAGCAGCCGGACGCCGTCTATGCGCAGGCCATGGCCGCCACCAGCGGCGCGCTGGGCAATGTCGTCAATGGCGGCACCATGGGCAACCTGACGGCGCTGGCCGTGGCACTGGAAAAACAATTGCCCGGCACGCGCAAGCGCGGTTTATTTTCCGCCATGCAAGAATCAGGCTACGCCGGGCTGGCCGTGATCGGCTCGGCCCGCAGCCATTATTCCGTGAAAAAGGCCCTGGCGACCCTGGGACTCGGCGAAAACGCCCTGCACCTGGTGGCCGTCGACCGCGACAACCGCATCGACGTCCAGGCGCTGGAAGCGACAATTGCCGACTTGAAATTGCGCAAGATCAAGGTCGTCGCCATGATCGGCATCGCCGGCACGACGGAAACGGGCGCCATCGACCCGCTGGCCGCCATGGCCGCCATTGCGGCCCGGGAAAACATCTGGTTCCACGTGGATGCGGCCTGGGGCGGGGCCCTGCTGATCGCGGAACAGTACCGCGCCCTGTACGACGGCATCGACCTGGCCGACTCCGTCGTCATCGACGGACATAAACTGCTGTGGGTGCCGATGGCGCAAAGCATGGTGCTGTTCAAGGATAGCGCCAGCCTGAACTTGCTGAAACACAACGCCAACTACATCCTGCGCGACAACTCGGGCGACCTGGGCCAGACGTCGCTGGAAGGCTCGCGCCGCTTCGATGCCTTGAAACTGTGGACCTCATTCAAGGTGCTGGGCGTGTCCGGCTACACGGCCCTGCTGCAGCAGGCGGCCACCCTGTCCGGCCAGTTGCAGGACTTGTTGGCCGACCAGCAGGATTTCGAACTCGTCACGCGCTCCGACACCTTCATCCTCACCTACCGCTACGTGCCCGCGCCCTTGCGCCAGCGCATGGAGGCAATGCTGGCCGGCGGACAGGTGGAGGCGGCCACCGAGCTGAACAAACAGCTGAACACCTTGAACGCCAAGCTGCAGAACCGGCAAAAGGCCGAAGGCCACAGCTTCGTGTCGCGCACGGTGCTCGAATCGACGCGCTACCCTGGCCCGACCAACGTGCTGCGCGTGGTCATGACGAATGTCAAGACACGCCACCACCACCTGCGCGCCATCCTGGCCGAACAGCGGGCCATCGGCCAGGCGCTGGTGGCGGAACTGGGCCTGTAAGAAACACACACCCATCCCCCCATGACTGGATGACCGATGCACCGCCTGAGCGCCCTCACCGATCTGTTACAGCATCTGTTGAAATGGCTGCTGCTGGCCTTTGTCGTGGCCGTGCTGGCCGGGTCGGCCTCGGCCGGCTTCCTGTTCGCCCTCGACTGGGCCACGCGTACGCGCCTGGCGCACACCTGGCTGATCTGGCTGCTGCCCATGGCGGGCTTTGCCGTCGGCTGGCTGTATCTGCGCTACGGCAGCAGCGTCGAAGGCGGCGCGAATCTGCTCATCGATGAAATCCACGATCCGAAAAAAATCATCCCGCTGCGCATGGCGCCGCTGGTGCTGGGCGGCACCGTCATCTCGCACTTGTTCGGCGCCTCCGTCGGGCGCGAAGGCACGGCCGTGCAGATGGGCGGCGCGCTGGCCGACCAGCTCACGCGCATGTTTCGCCTGAACAATGAAGACCGCCGCATCATCCTGATGGCCGGCATCAGCGCCGGCTTCGCCTCCGTTTTCGGCACGCCGCTGGCGGGCGCCATCTTCGGCCTGGAAGTGCTGGCCATCGGCCGCCTGCGCTACGAAGCCATGCTGCCCTGCCTGGCTGCCGCCGTCATCGCCGACCAGGTGGGCTTGCTGTGGGACGTCCAGCATACGCATTACGCCGTACCGCTGATTCCCGCCCTTTCAACCTGGACCTTGTGCGCCATGGTCATCGCGGGCGTGCTGTTCGGCATCACGGGCAAAGTATTCGCGCAAGCCACGCACGGCTTGAGCGGCTGGATGAAGCGCAAGATTGCCTATGCCCCGCTGCGCCCGCTGGCGGGCGGCGTCGCCGTCGCCGTCGCCGTGTGGCTGCTGGGCACCGACAAATATATCGGCCTGGGCATTCCCACCATCGTCGACGCGCTCAAGGAGCCGCTGCCCGCATACGATTTCCTCGGCAAGATGGCGTTCACCATCGTCTCGCTGGGCACCGGCTTCAAGGGCGGCGAAGTGACGCCATTGTTCTTCATCGGCGCCACCCTGGGCAATGCGCTGGGGCCGCTGCTGCACCAGCCCGTCACTCTGCTGGCCGCCATCGGCTTTGTCGCCGTGTTTGCGGGCGCCGCCAACACGCCGATCGCCTCGACCCTGATGGCCATGGAACTGTTCGGCGCCGAGATCGGTGTGTACGCGGCCATCGCCTGCGTCGTGGCCTACCTGTTTTCCGGCCACGCGGGCATTTACCGGGCGCAGCGGGGCGGCCATGCCAAACGCAGCGCCCGCAAGGAGCTTGAACCATGACCCAGAATATCTACGACAACGACGCCTTTTTCACGGCCTACAGCCAGCTGCCCCGCTCGATTGGCGGCCTCGACAGCGCGCCCGAATGGCCGGCCCTGCGCGCCATGCTGCCAGACGTGCAAGGCAAGCAGGTACTCGACCTGGGCTGCGGCTATGGCTGGTTCTGCCGCTGGGCGGCAGAACAGGGCGCGGCGCGGGTGCTGGGCGTGGACGTGTCGGAAAAGATGCTGGCGCAGGCGAATGCCATGGGGACGCACGCGGCCGTCAGCTATGCGCGGCTTGACCTGGAACAACTGGCCTTGCCGCCCGCCAGCTACGACCTCGTTTACAGCTCGCTGGCCTTGCACTACATCGCGGATTTCGCCACCTTGCTGGCCGCCATCCGCCACGGCTTGAAGCCCGGAGGCAAGCTTGTGTTTTCCATCGAGCACCCGATCTTCATGGCGCCGCGCCAGCCGGGCTGGCTGACGGATGGGCAAGGCCGAAAATGCTGGCCCGTCGACAGCTACCAGCAGCAAGGCCCGCGCGTGTCGGACTGGCTGGCGCCCGGCGTCATCAAACAGCACCGCACCCTGGGCACGACCATCAATGCACTGCTGCAAGCGGGTTTCCAGCTGGAGCATGTGGAAGAATGGGGGCCGAGCGACGAGCAGGTGGCGCAGCAGCCGGCCCTGGCGGAAGAGCGGGAACGGCCGATGCTGCTGCTGGTGGGCTGCAGCCTGCGCTAGTCCCGGGCCCGCTCGAACAATCTGCCCACCAGTTCCTCGATATCGTCGCGCATGGCCAACGCTTCCAGCCATAGCGGCGGAATCGCCTGTGCGCCATAATACGCGCCGGCAAGCTGGCCGACGATGGCGCCGGTCGTATCGGCATCCTCCCCCAAGTTGACTGCGCGCAATACCGCCGCTTCCAGCGAGTCGGTATGGAAGAAGCACCAGAGGGCCGCTTCCAGCGATTCCACGCAATAGCCGCTGCCGCGTATCTGCTGCTCCGTCTTGGCGAGGAAACTGCCGCTGGCCAGCTCCACCAGCTTCGGTTCCGCAGGCCGGAACGCGATACTGTCCATCAGCGCGTCTTTCGCCGTGCCCGCCAGCGCGCCGCACAGCAAGGCGGCAAGCAGCTGGCAGCTTTCGACGGCTTCCGCCGCCGCGTGGGTGGTGCGCGAACTGTTGGCAGCGCAGGCCCTGTTGTGTAAGGTTGGCTTGTGCAAAGTAGACACCATCATGGTTTTCCCTGGATTCCTGGCTGGCCACATTCATCCGGTTTCCACTGTCAGCACGGTGCGCCTGCCAGCACTGGCCATCGCGCCATAAGATCAGGCCTCGGTACGCCGCAGTCCCGCCCCGCCATGCAGGGCCAGCGGCATGGCCCTGGCCCAGCGGTTCGAGGACAGCGAAAACGTCAGTGCGCGCACTTGGTGATACCAGCCGGCGGGTACGTACAGCATGTCGCCCGGCTCGACGAGGCATTCGATCATGGCAGCCTGGCGCGCCAGGGGGAAACGCTGGAAATCGGGCGCTTCCGGGTCGAAGGGCGAACCGAACAGGATGGCGTTCGCTTCGCTGGGATACAGGAAGGCATCGTGGTGCGGCGGCGACAGGAAGATACGCTTGCGTCCCCACACTTGCGCGAAGATATTGTCGTCGTAATCGCAATGCAGGGGCGTCACCGTGCCGGCCGGCCCCACCCAGAAGCGCGGCGGGCCCATCTTGTCGAAATACGTGGGCCAGTGGCACAGCCGGTTCAGTTCGCGCAATTCCAGGTTGCCCAGGTACGGCGGCAACGCGTGCCCCCCTTCTTCCACCATATCCAGATATTGTCCCATCGACATGTCCTGCATGGCGCGGTCGGCCGCGAACGCCGTGTTGATGTAGTCGCCCACCCGCGCACGCACGGGCACGTGGCTGAACTGCTCGCGCAAGACCTCTGGCCCCAATGCCGACAAGGGCCAGCGCCGCACCAGCCCGCGCATCAGGAAGGGCAAGCCCAGCGCGGCGCGCGCGCGGAAGGCGCCGGCATCCAGCATGGGCAGGCGCGGCACCTCGGCGATGGAGGGCAAACCGCGCGCCGCGCGCTTGATGGCCTCGCGCATGGCGTCGATGGACGTGACGCCACGCACCTGCGCATCCTTGTCTTCGCGCGCCTGCTTGCGCGCCAGGGCCGCTTCGGGCGAACTGAATTCTGCTGGCGGCCGGGGCGGCAGCGCGCGCGGTGCCGTGGAGGGCGGCAGACGCCCGGGGGCCGGTGAATTTTTCTCTACTGACATAAACCTTCTTTGCTATCGATGCCTTGCGCGGCAGGGGCCGGCGTGCGCTATTTTAAGCGAATGCGGCCCGGCCGGTGCCGGCCAGCGCCAGCAGGACGGGAGCGATGCCGGCGGCGGGCAAACGCCAGTCCACGTCCACATGGGCCAGCGCGCTGTGCGGCATCGATGGCGCTTGCGCCTCCCGTGGCTCCTGCACCAGCGCCTTGCCGCCACAGGCCTTGATGGCCCGCAAGCCCGCCGTGCCGTCGTCGAGGTAGCCGCTGAGGATCACGCCCACCACCGCCGGGCCGAAAGCGGCGGCCGCGCTGCGAAACAGCGGGTCGATGGCGGGACGAGTGTGATGTTCCATGGGACCCCGGGTCAGCTCGACCGTCGCCCGGCCAGCCAGCCTGGCGACGAGCATATGCCGGTCCGGCGGCGCCAGCAGGATGCAGCCGGCGCGCAATGGTTCGCCCGTTACGGCAAAGCGCACGGGCAAGGCGGAGTTCTTGCCGAGGATGGCGGGCAGCACGCTCTTGCGCGCCCCCACGTGCATGACGGCCAGAATCGCCGCAGGGAAACTCGCCGGCAAGGCGGCAAAGATGGTGGACAGCGCATTCACGCCGCCCACGGAAGCCCCCATGACGATCAAGGCCCGCATGCCAGCCCCTTTTGCCCACATCCAGCCTGGATTCTGCGGCGCCTTGCATCACGATTCCGTGCGCCGTTTAACCTAGGGTAGCACGACGCATCGACGCCTGGCAAAGGCGTCGCGAGCGGAAGGGAGAGGTGGCCGAGAAGCGCAACCGCACTGAAGTGCGGTGAGCATCGCAGGCTACCTATACCGACGCACAGCAGCTTAGGCCAGGCGTCCTCAGACAGGGGTCTTGAAGATGGGGTCCACGATAAACTGCTGCGCCTTGATGCGCAAGGTACGCTCCTCGTCCAGCTCGGCGCGCGTTTCGCCCAGCTCTTCGCGTTCCGCTTCCAGTTCTAGGCGCACGGCCGCCAGTTCCGTTTCCACGCGCGTCAGGCTTTCCAGCTTCAGCTGGGCCTGGATCAGTTCCGCGCGTGCCGCTTCGGCGGCCTCTTCCAGGCGCGGGATGCCTTCGAGCTTGAATTGCGCCTTGGCCAGGTCCATGCGTGCCTGTTCGGCCGCCTCTTCCAGGCGCGGCAAGCCTTCCAGACGCAGTTGCGCCTTGGCCAGGTCCGTGCGGGCCTGGTTTGCCACTTGCCGCTCGCGTTCGAGTTCCTCGCGCAAGGTTTCCAGTTCGCCCGCCTGCAGGTCGAGCAACTCTTGCTGGCGCTCGTTTTCGCTGGCCAGGTCCATCAATTCCTGTTGATTGTCGTTCATCTCGGCTTCATGCGCGCTGTGGCTGGCGCTTAATTCCTGTCCTACATAATCGAGGATGGCTTGCTGCAGCACGGGCGACAGTTCGGCGGCGGCAGCGATCTGGCGCTGCGCACCCGCCTTGCGGCGCTGTAAGAGCTTGCTGACGGTCCCCAGGCAGGCGCCGTTGCCCAGCCGTTCGCGCAAGGCGCGCACCGTGATGGC
The DNA here is from genome assembly GCF_056174685.1 of Janthinobacterium sp. BHSEK. Classification (NCBI taxonomy): domain Bacteria; kingdom Pseudomonadati; phylum Pseudomonadota; class Betaproteobacteria; order Burkholderiales; family Oxalobacteraceae; genus Janthinobacterium; species Janthinobacterium sp. BHSEK. Next base: position 27,199 of record NZ_JBWBYV010000034.1, on the reverse strand, counting down.
CTGGCCTTCGCCCGCCATCGCTTCCATTGCCGCATTGATCTGTTCCGCGCTTACTTTTGCCATGTCGTCTGCTCTTGAATGTTGCCCAGGGCAATCTTGCCCAGGGGCATTATCTTATGTCAGCGGAGGCAAAGCGTAAAGTATTTCTCAATAGTAATTGCAATTGCACAACGGAAGCACGAGAAAACATGCGGCCTGGTGTGTCTACTCTTCCAGCAAGCCGTTTTCCGTGAGCATATCCTGTACCAGCTCCAGGCGCAGCACGGGATTGTCCTGGCTCAGCAGCAATTGCTTTTGCATGGCACTCAGGGACAGCAGCTCGCACCAGCGGTTCGCCACCCAGCCGCACTCGTCGAGGCGGTACGGCGGCTGCAGGGGCATTTGATCGGGCGGAATCTTTTGTTCCTGCAAGGTGCGGATCAGGGCGCCCAGCGCGTCGGCCACGTTCTGCTGCTCCTGGGGGATGGGGATGGTTTTGTCGGGCGGCAAGGTTTCAATCTGCGCCATCCACAAGCCGTGCTTCAGCTGTTCACTGGAGACGATGTGGAAGCGCTGCATGCCCATGCATTTGACTTGTAGCAAGCCCGACAGAGGCGCGGCCCAGTCGATGACGCGCGCCAGCGTGCCCACGGGCGCCAGGGTTTCCAGCTGGCCCGGCTTGCGCACTTCCGCGCCGTCCAGCAGCTGTACCACGCCGAACGGCTGCTCGCCCATGATGCACTGACGTATCATGTCCAGGTAGCGTACCTCGAAGATCTGCAGGGGCAGATAGCCGTCGGGATACAGCACCGTATTGAGCGGGAACAAAGGTATCGAGGTCATGGCGCATGATGGCACGAATGCGATATCCGTGCTGCGCGCCTTGCCCTGCCCGGCCAACTGCGCCGATTATTTGTAGAAGCGCCTTTTCTTGGCCCGCTCCGCCGCCTTCGGCGCCAGCACTTTCACGATCTTTTTCTGGATGGTGCCGCCGGCGGACGTGCCCGGCACGCGGTGTTCCGCCTCGAAACCGGGTTCCTCGTTGCGTTTGAGGGTTTGCCGCGTCAGCGCTTCCACGGCCGACAGCAATTCGACTTCATCGGCGCAGACGAGGGAAATGGCTTCGCCCGAGGCGCCCGCGCGGCCCGTGCGGCCGATGCGGTGGATATAGTCTTCCGCCACGGTGGGCAAGTCAAAATTGACGACGACGGGCAACTGGTCGATGTCGAGGCCACGGGCGGCCACGTCGGTGGCTACCAGCACCTGCACCTCGGCCGATTTGAAACGGGCCAGCGCGCGCAAGCGGTTCGGCTGGGTCTTGTCGCCGTGGATGGAATCGGCGCGCACGCCCTGCTCCAGCAAGGTGTTCACCAGCAGCTCGACACCCTTGCGCGTCTTGACGAAGACCAATACCTGGCCCCAGCGCTTTTTCTTCAGCAAGTGCAAGAACAGTTCCGGCTTGCGTTTCTTGTCGCACACGATCACCGACTGCTTCACGGCCTTCACCGTGCTGTTGCGCGCGCTGACTTCCACCGAAATCGGGTCTTTCAGCATGGTTTTCGCCATGGCGCGGATGGCGTCCGAGAACGTGGCCGAGAACAGCAGGGTCTGGCGCTGTTTGGGCATCGTCATCAGCAATATATCGAGTTCGCGCTCGAAACCCAGATCCAGCATGCGGTCCGCCTCGTCCAGCACCAGCGTCTGCACTTGCTCGAACTTGACGGCGCCCTGCGTCTGCAAGTCCAGCAAACGGCCCGGCGTGGCCACCAGCACGTCGAGGCCCTTGCGCAGCTTGCTGATCTGCGGCTCAATGGGCACGCCGCCATAGGCGACAAAGCTGCGCAGCGGCAAGTTGCCGCCATAGCTGCGGAAGCTGGCATAGACTTGCTCGGCCAGCTCGCGCGTGGGCACCAGCACCAGCACGCGCACGCATTGGGGCGCCACCACGCCTTCCAGGGTCAGGCGCTGCAGCAGCGGCACGGCAAAGCCGGCCGTCTTGCCCGTGCCCGTCTGGGCGGCGGCCATCAGGTCGCGCCCGGCCAGCACGGCCGGGATTGCCTGTGCCTGCACGGGCGTGGGCTTGGCATAGCCGAGCTCATCGAGTTTGCGGGCCAGGGGATCGATCAGGCCGAGGGAGGAAAACGTCATGGGGAAAGCAATCTTGGCAAATGAAAAGGCGGCGCGCACGGGCTGGCCGCGCGCGCAATTGCCGAGATTATAGGCCAGCGGGGATGCCGGCCGGGGTTTTCAGCGCGAGAACATCGCCATCAGAACTTCATTTCCAGGGTCGCGCGCGCCTGCGGCGAGCTCGGCGAGATGCTGTTGCGCACGATCGTGCCGCTGGCATCTGTATAGATGGTGTCGCTTTCGAAGTCTTGCGCCAGCAGGTTCGACACGGCCAGGCGCAGCTGGTTCTTCGCATCGAATTTCCACAGCGCATAAATGTCGACGTCGCGCCGCGGCGACGTATAGGCGCTCTGGCGCTCGGTGATGCGCACGGGGCCGCCGTTGCGGAAGTTGAAGCTGCCGCCCGTCGTCAGCATGCCGTCCGGCGTCTTGTAGTCGATGCCGAAATTGCCGCTGACGGGCGTTTGCTGGTCGAGCCGGTTATTCGGCCCCGGCACCTGCTCCACCTGCGACCAGTTGCGGCTGACGCTGGCGCGCAGGTCGATGGCCGGCACGGGCGCGGCCAGCACGGCGCGCAGCGGGAACTTCGCTTCCAGTTCCAGTGTCTGCGTATTCGCGCGGCCATCGTTGACGGGCGTGGAGACCCAGCGATCATTGATGAACAGCAAGCCCTGGCGCGTATAGCCGTCGATGCGGCGGGCCGAGGCGCGCGCACTGAGCAAGGCGCCTTCGGCCCAGTAGTGCTCATATGAGGCATCGATGCCCAGCGCCAGCTCCGGTTTCAGATACGGATTGCCTTCGCGGTCGGGGTCCGTCTGGCTGTTATTCGTCGAGGTATTGCGGCGCGGAATCAGGCTCGCCGTGGGCTGCGCCTTGTAGGTGCGCGTCAGGGCCAGGCGCACTTGGTCGCCCTTGGTATCGGGCAACTTCCACAGGGTTTGCAGCAGCGGGCTCCACACGCTGGTGCGCTGGTTCACTTCGTCGTAGGTATCGCCCGCGCTGCGCGTATCGATGCCTTCCCAGCGCACGCCCGCATACATCGACCAGCGCGGCGTGATTTCCCATTCATCCTGCACGTACAGGGCCAGGCGCTTGATGGTGGCGTCGAAACCCTCGTCGCTGTTGACGGGCGGGCGCGCGCCCAAGGTCGCCAGCGCCGCTTCGCGCTGCCGGCGCGTTTCCTCGCGCTCCGTGTAGGCGCCATCCCAGCCCATCGACAGAGCATGGCCGGGCAGCAAGGGCGTGGAATACTTGCCGGTGGAACTGACGCCGTTTTCCGTCGCCTTCACGCCCACCTTGCGCTCAAGCGCCAGGCCGCTGCCGTCGATAAAGCCCTGCTGCAGGCTGTCGGACGTATTGCGGGCGGCCGAGGCGCCGATCTTCAGTTCCAGTTTGGCGCCGCCGGCCAGCTTGTGCATCCACGTCAGGTCGCTGCGGCCGAAGGCGTTGTGGTTGCTGGAGCTGCCCGTGTTGGTGTCGTAATCGGGGCGCAAGCCCAGTTCTGTTTCCGCGCGGCTGAAATTGCGGTGGTTCGAGCGCCCGCCGTTGAAAAAGAATTGCGCCGTCACGTTATCGCCGTTGGCCAGCACCCAGTTCAGGCGCGGCGACAGATTGATGCCTTCCGGACGACCGTCGCCCGTGCCATTCGTGCGGCGCAGCAGGTTTTGCCGGCCATCGGGCGCGTAGCCCAGTTCCAGTCCGGGATTGTCGTAATGATAATCGTAGCGGAACAGCGAAGCGGCCAGCGAATACGAGAAATTGCCGTCGCGGTCGGACAATTGCAGGTTGACGCTGGGCGAAAAACTCACGTCGCTGCCCTGCACGCCCAGCTTGAGTTCGCGCTGCGCCGTCTTGACCGCTTTTTTCAGCACCACATTGATGGTGCCGGCGATCGACTGGGTGCTGTATTCGGCGCTGGCCGCATGCAAAATCTCGATGCGTTCGATCACGTCGGGCGACAGGGTGTCGAGCGAAAAGCCGGCCGGCGCCCGCTCGCCGTTGAGCAATATCTGCGTGTAGCCGCTGCCCAGGCCCCGCATGCGGATTTCGCCGCCCGAACGCCCGGCCGCGCCGGACACGGTAATGCCGGGCAAGCGCTTGAGCACGTCGGTGACGTTCGTGTCGCCATACTTGAGGATTTCCTCGCTGCCCACGATCATCTTGCTGGCCGTATCGTCGCGGCGCGGATCGTAGCCGCTGCCCTTGACTTCGACGGTTTGCATGGCGGGCGCGGCGGTTTTATCGGCCTTCAGCGGCGCGGCGGCGGCACCGTCGGCGGCTGGCGTTTCGGATGGCTGGGCCTGGACATTCCAGGCGAGTAAAACGGCGGAACAAACAACGGTGAGGCGGAGGCAACGGCGTGGCATCATGACCTGGCTGAAAAAGTTGGCTGAATAAAAATGGCTAAAAACTAAAAAACCGGCCGCCATATTGTGCTGCAATTTTTTCCGAGCGACACAGTTTCCTGAAAATATTTCCTATGGCAAATTAAATTCGGTGGCAGACTGCGATACGCACCCTTGCATACGGCACATATCATTGCCTGCCACATCGCCGCTATAATGCGTTTTTCGCCGATTCCCATCACCCCGTCAAAGGCTTCCCATCGTGTCTGACCGTCTTGCCGTTTTGCCTCAATATCTGCTGCCCAAGGGAGCGTTGACCAACTTCGCCGGCCGCATCGCCGGTGCCAAGGGCGGCGCCATGACCACGCGGCTGATCCGCTGGTTCGTCGGCCGCTACAACGTCAACATGGATGAGGCGCTGGACCCGGACATCACGCACTACGCCAGCTTCAACGACTTTTTCACGCGCGCGCTGCGCCCTGATGCCCGCCCGCTGGCCAAGGCCGACTACGTCTGCCCCGTCGATGGCCGCATCAGCCAGTTCGGCACGATCGACAAGGACCAGATCTTCCAGGCCAAGGGCCACAACTTCAGCACCACGGCCCTGGTAGGCGGCGACGCGGCGCTGGCGGCCCAGTTCGAACACGGCAGCTTCGCCAACCTGTACCTGAGCCCGCGCGACTACCACCGCATCCACATGCCGTGCGACGGCCGTTTGACGCGCATGATTTATGTGCCCGGCGAATTATTCTCCGTCAACCCGACAACGGCGCGCGGCATTCCCGGCCTGTTCGCCCGCAACGAGCGCGTCGTCTGCGTATTCGACACGGCCAACGGCCCCTTCGTCATGACCCTGGTGGGCGCCACCATCGTCGGCAGCATGGCCACCGTCTGGCACGGCGTCGTCAACCCGCCCCGCACGGGCGAGATCCGCGACTGGAGCTATGCCAACGACAATGTGGTGCTGAAACAGGGCGAAGAGCTGGGCCGCTTCCTGCTCGGTTCCACCGTCGTGATGCTGTTCCCGAAAGACACCGTGCAATTCAACGCCAACTGGCAACCGGCCGGCCCCGTGCAGCTGGGCGAAGTCATGGGCAACGTGCCCAGGTAGATCCTCTGGACGCGCCTACACGGGCGCGTCGGTCCGGTACATTTCTTCCATCAAATCGAGAAACGCCCGCGTCTTGGCCGGCATCAAGCGCCGGCCGGGAAATACGGCCCAGCCCGTGACCAGCGGGAAACTCCACTCCGGCAGCACGCGCACCAGTTCCCCCGTCGCCACATAGGCCTTGGCGAAGCGGTCCGTGCTGGCCGCGATGCCCACGCCCGTGCAGGCCATGCGCACCAGCAATTCCGGCGAGTTCGCCAGCAGGCGCACGGGCAAATCGCGCTCCCACGTCGTCTTGCCGCGGATCAAGGTCCAGTGCACGAGGCCATGCACGGCGCGCGGCAAGCTCAGCAGGTCATGGCCATACAGATCGTCGGGATGCTCGGGCAAGCCGTGCACGCTCGTGTATTGCGGCGAGGCGTACAGCGCCAGGGTGCTGAAGGCCACGCGGCGCGCCGCCAGGCTGGCGTCGTCGGGCAAGTTGCCCATGCGGATGGCCAGGTCGAAATTTTCTTCCAATAAATCCACGCGGCGCGCCGACAAGTCCAGCTCCAGCGAAATGGCCGGATAGCGGCGCACGAATTCGGCCAGCACCTGGCGCATCAGCGCATCGCCGAAGTCGGCCGGCATGGAAATGCGCAGCAAGCCGCTGGGCCCCGCCTGGCGGTGCTGCGCCAGCGCGCCGGCCGCCTCCGTTTCCTCGACCACCTTGCGCGCGTGCTCGAGCAGGCTGGCGCCAAATTCCGTCAGCGCCAGCTTGCGCGTGGTGCGCAGCAACAGCCGTTCGCCCAGCTTCGCTTCCAGCTGCGAGATGCGGCGCGACAGGGTCGACTTGGGCAAGTCCACGCGCACGGCGGCGCGACTGAAACTGCCGCACTCGACGACGCGGGCGAACAGCAGCAAATCTCCGGGATCGATATCCATCGCTTACCTTTACAGTCAATTGTTCCATGAGTGGATTAATGTTATCCATTTTAACGGCTTCCGCATCAATTTTGGAATTGCTATAGTTCATCCATCGCAAGACACCTCACAACGGAGAAAACAAGATGAACATCCTGCAAATCAATTCCAGCGCCCGCAGCACCGGTTCCGCCTCGACCCGCCTGGCTGACGCCATCGTTGCCCGCGTGCAAGCCGCCAACCCCGGCGCCACCGTGGCGCGCCGCGACCTGGCTGCCCAGCCGCACCCCGTGCTCGACGAGCCGACCCTGCAAGCGCTGTTCACGCCAGCCGACAAACGCACGCCGGAACAGGCGGCCCGCATCGCCCTCGACGACGCGCTGATTGCGCAAGTGCAAGCGGCTGACGTCATCGTCATCGGCGCGCCGATGTACAACTTCGGCATCACCGTGCAACTGAAAAGCTGGTTCGACGCGATTGCCCGCGCCAACGTCACCTTCAAGTACACGGAAAACGGCCCCGTGGGTCTCTTGGCCGGCAAGAAAGTCTACGTGGGCCTGTCCCGCGGCGGCTTGCACCGCGACAGCGCCAACGATAGCCAGGTGCCTTACCTGAACACCATGTTCGGCTTCCTGGGCATGACCGACGTGCAATACGTGTATTCGGAAGGCATGGGCATGGGTCCGGAAGCCGTCGCCAAGGCGCAAGCCCAGGCGGACGCAGAGATCAACGCCATTTTGGTGTAATTCCCAGCAGTGAATGGGGCGGCGCACTGGCGCCGTCCTGGCCTAGAGGAGAAAGCAATGAGCGACATCACCACCGTCACGAAACCACGCGCCGTCGAGCGCGTGATCGCCGGCCAGGCCGTCATGGATGGCGCCGGCGTGAAGATCAACCGCGTGCTGACGCAGCAGCTGCAGCGCCGTCTCGACCCGTTCTTGATGCTCGACAACTTTGCCAGCGACAAGCCGAACGACTATATCGCCGGCTTCCCCGAGCATCCGCACCGGGGTTTCGAGACGGTGTCGTACATGATCACGGGGCGCATGCGCCACAAGGACAGCGCGGGCCACGAAGGCTTGCTGACCTCGGGCGGCGTGCAATGGATGACGGCCGGCAGCGGCGTGATCCACTCGGAAATGCCGGAGCAGGAAGAAGGCGTGATGGAAGGTTTTCAGCTGTGGCTGAACCTGCCCGCGCGCGACAAGATGCGCACGCCGTGGTACCGCGATTTCACGAGCAACGAAATCCCCCGCTACACGACGGACGCGGGCGTGGCCGTGCAAGTGATCGCAGGGACCAGCCATGGCGTGACGGGCGCCGTGCAGCGCGAACTGACGGAACCGCTGTACCTCGATATCGATTTGCCTGCCGGCAGCAGTTTCGAGCAGCCCTTGCCGCCAGGCCATAACGCCTTCCTGTACACCTTCCGCGGCGAAGTGCAGGTCGATGGCAAGGCCGTGCCCGCCCTGCGCATGGCCATCTTCGCCAATACGCCAGACAGCGACGGCGTGCGCATCGAAGCACCGGACGGCGGCCGCGTGATCCTCGTCGCCGGCCAGCCCTTGAACGAGCCCATCGCGCAGTATGGCCCGTTTGTCATGAATACCCAGGCGGAAGTATTCCAGGCCGTGCAGGACTTCCGCGAAGGCAAGTTTGGCGAGACGGCCGCGCAGTAAAAATGTTTGCTTAAGAAAAAACCTGCAGCGCCTCCGGGCCTGCGGGTTTTTTGTCGTGCCGACTATGTTGTTGCTTTTCAATTACACTGACGGCAAGTTCATTCCACAAAGTATTCCATGCAGCCGACGCACACCGAACACGACGCCACCCATTTGCACGCCCACCTGAAGGGCGACGCCAAGCATACCCACTCGTTCGAGGGCCGCAGCCAGAGCATCCTCGCCTGGGCGCTGGGCCTGACCCTGTCGTTTGCCGGCATCGAGGTGGCGGCCGGCTTCCTGTCCAATTCGCTGGCGCTGATTTCCGACGCGGGCCACATGGTGACTGACGCGGCCGCGCTGGGCCTGGCCTTGCTGGCGCAGATCATCGCGCGCCGCCCCCCGTCGCCGCGCCACTCGTTCGGCTTCGGCCGCGCCGAGGCGCTGGCCGCCTTCGTCAACGGCCTGGCCATGCTGTGCGTGGTGGGCTGGATCTGCTATGAAGCCGTGCTGCGCTTTTCCGCCCCGCAACCCGTCAAGGGCGGCATGGTCTTCATCGTCGCCTTCATCGGCCTGGCGATCAACGTGGTGGTGGCGTGGGTGCTGTCGAAAGACAAGCAAAGCGTGAATACGCGGGCCGCCCTCGTGCACGTGATGGGTGACCTGCTCGGCTCGGTCGCCGCCATCGTCGCGGGCGCCGTGATTTACTTCACGGGCTGGATGCAGATCGACCCGCTGCTGTCCGTGCTGGTATCCCTGCTGATTCTGAAATCCACGTTTGGAGTATTGAAGGAGTCCTACCATTTCCTGATGGAAGGCGTGCCCATGCACATCGACTACGTCCAGGTGGGCGCGGACGTGGAACAAGTGGACGGCGTGATCGCCGTGCACGATCTGCATGTGTGGGACATGTCGCCGGGCCAGCCGGCCCTGATCGGCCACGTGGAAATCGAACACCTCGACCATTGGCCGAAGGTCTTGCGCGCGATCAAGAAGATGTTGCTGGCCAAGCATGGGATAGACCACATCACCCTGCAGCCGGAGACGGCGGCGATGGCGGGCTTGCACGAAAACACCTGATCAAACCTACTGCGCGTCGCGCTTTGCGGCCAGCGATGCTCACCGTGCTTCAGCACGGTTGGGCTTCTCGGCCACAAATCACTGACGCTCGCTACGGTTTTATCAGGTGTTGTTACTCTGGATAACCCCAAAAGCGCTAGCTACGGCGTGCCTCCAGCACCCCGCTCACATCCTTGATCACATTCAGCGCTTTTAATAACTGCGCCGTCGAGCTGATCTCGGCCGTAAACGTCATGCGGGCCTGGCCCTTGGCGCTTTGGGTGTTGACGCCGATCACGTTGATCTTTTCGCGCGAAAAGATTTCGGAGATGTCGCGCAGCAAGCCCTGGCGGTCGCCTGCCAGAATGAAGATGTCGACCGGATACACGGTATCGTGCCCGCCCGTGCTGCCCCATTCAGTAAAAATCACGCGCTCGGGCGATTTGGCGCGCATTTCCTCGAAGTTTTTACAAGTTGCGCGGTGGATGGAAACGCCCTTGCCGCGCGTCACAAAACCGACGATGCTGTCCGGCGGCGCCGGCTTGCAGCACTTGGCCAGCACGGTCATGAGGCCTTCCGTGCCCACCACCAGCACGCCGGACTTGGCGCCCTGCTCCACGCTGGAAGCGCGGCTCTTGCCCACCAGTACGGCGTCTTCCGGCACCACCACTTCGCCATTATCGTGCAGCGCCTGCTCCACATGGCGCAGGCTGAATTCATCCTTGCCCACCGACAGGAACAATTCGTCGACTTTGGCAAAGCCCAGCTTTTGCGCCAGCGCCTCGAGGTTGACGGCCGTCTTGCCTTCGCGCTGCAAGGACTTTTCCACCAGCGCGCGGCCGTGGGCCAGGGTTTCCTGCATGTCGATGGCATGGAACCAGGCGCGGATCTTCGAGCGCGTGCGCGTGCTGACGGCGTAGCCGGCGCTGAGCCAGTCGCGCGACGGCCCGGCCGTGCCCGGCGCGCCCTTGGCCGTGATGATTTCGCAGGTCTGGCCGTTCTTTAATTGCGTATTCAGGGGCACCATGATGCCGTCGACCTTGGCGCCGCGGCAGCGGTGGCCCACGTCCGTGTGCAGGTGATAGGCAAAGTCGACGGGCGTGGCGCCCACGGGCAATTCCAGCACGCGCGCCTGCGGCGTCATGACGAAGATGCGGTCATCCAGGGTGGCGGATTTGAGCTTTTCCACCCATTCGCGCTGGATTTCTTCCTGGCCCACGACGGCATCGGCCACTTCCGTTTTCCACGCCAGCAGCTGGCGCAGCCAGGCGATCTTTTCGTCGTATTTCTGGCCGGCAAAATTCGAGCCGCCCTCTTCCTTGTAGCGCCAGTGCGCGGCCACGCCGTATTCGGCAAAGCTGTGCATTTCATTCGTGCGTATCTGCACTTCCAGCGGGCGGCCATCCTCGGCCGTCACCACCGTGTGCAGCGACTGATACCCATTCGGTTTCGGGCGCGAAATGTAATCGTCGAATTCTTTCGGGATGGGGGTCCAGATATTGTGCACCACGCCCAGCACAGTGTAACAGGTTTTCACGTCGGCAACGATGACGCGGAAGGCGCGCACGTCGTACAGGGCCGTAAAGTCCAGCTCCTTGCCGCGCATCTTGTTCCAGATGCTGTAAATGTGTTTCGGGCGGCCAAATACTTCCGCCTGGATACCGGCCGAAGCCAGTTCCGTCTGCAGGCGCAAAATCGCCGAGGACACGAAGCCCTCGCGCATCATGCGCTTTTCTTCCAGCATCTTGGCGATGCGTTTATACGCTTCCGGCTCGATGAAGCGGAACGATAAATCTTCCAGTTCCCACTTCAATTGCCAGATGCCGAGGCGGTTGGCCAGCGGCGCGTACAGATCCAGGGTTTCCTTGCCGTACTCGCGCGTCATTTCATTGAACAGCTTCAAGTCGGCAAAGTAGCGCAAGGTCGTCACGCAGGCGGCCAGGCGCACCAGCACGACACGCATGTCGGACGCCATCGCCAGCAACATCTTGCGCAAGGTTTCCACCTGGGCCACGGCTTGCTGCGCCGCATTCTTGCCGCGCCCGCCAGCGCCGCCGTGCTGCGCCTGGGTCAGCGCGCGCAGACGGATCAGCTGGCGCACGCCTGTTGCCAGGTCGCACACCTGCTTGCCGAAGCGCGGCTCGATGTCAGCCGCCGTATCGGGTTCCAGCAAGGTCAGCTCGAACATCAGGCCCGCGATGCGCGTTTCCGCATCGCTGCGCAAAAACGCCAGGGTGGTGGCCACGCCGATGGCGAACTCCAGCGCGGAACGGCCGGCAAAGGTCTGCTTGTCGCCATATGCTGCGGTGGCATACGCGAGCGCATCCAGCACGCGCGCGCTGTCCGGCGCACTCAAGCCCTCTACCAGTTGTTCCGAGGTGGCGCTATTCGGGGCCGAGATGGAAACCATGTGATACCTTTAAACTTAACAACTCAATAACTGAATGACTTAACGCTCTGCAGCGATGATGACGATTTCTACCAAGCAAGCCGGATTGGCCAGTTTCGCTTCCACCGTGGCGCGCGGCGGCGTGTGGCTTGATGCGACCCAGTCGTCCCATACTTCATTCATGCCGTCGAAATCCTTCATGTCGGCGATATAGATCTGGCACGACAGGATGCACGTCTTGTCGCTGCCCGCTTCCATCAGCAGACGGTCGACGTGGCCCAGCACTTCGCGCGTCTGGCCGACGATGCCTTGCGTGGTGTCTTCCGCGATCTGGCCCGCCAGGTAGATGGTGCTGTTGTGTATCGCTACTTCGGAGAGGCGTTTGCCTACGTGCAGTCGTGTAATTTCCATGCTTCTTCTTTCGGTTGTTTCAAAATCGGTACAGCGGTATCGCTTGATATCTGATTACTTGCCTAGCAAAAACTTACGGGCGATGGCGATCTGGTCGTCGTGCACGAAAGTGGGCGCATGGCCCACGCCTTCGATCTCGACCAGCTGCGCCTTCGGACCGCGGCCCAGCATGATCTGTGCCGTATCGTGCGACAGCAGATCGGATTCCGACCCGCGCACCAGCAAGGTGGGGCAGCGCACGGCATCATACGCGGCCCACAGCATGGCTTCGTCGCTGGCCGCCGATTCCGGCGTTGCCGAGCGGAACGGCATGGCCAGTCCCATATCATAGTGGCGGCGCCAATGACCATCCTTGTCTTGCCGCAACACATCCACCGCCAGTTTATGCCATTCCGCGTCCGTGTGCGGGCCGAAGCTGGCGGACACGTCGCGCACGAACTTGGCGCCCTGCTCGAAGGTCTCGAAACGCAAGTCCTGGCCGATGTAGTCGCCGATGCGCTGCAAGGCTTCCGGCGCCAGGGTCGGGCCGATATCGTTCAATACCAGCTTGCTGATCGGGCTGTGCGGCAACGAGGCCAGGCCCAGGCCGATCAAGCCGCCCATCGAGGTGCCGAACCAGTCCACCGTCTGGCGCTCGCCATTGGCCAGCACGCGCGCCAGCAGGGTCACCATGTCGCTTACGTATTGCGGCACGCGGTAGAACTGGGGATTGGCCAGCCAGCCCGAGCGCCCGCGCCCCACCACGTCGGGGCAGATCACGCGGTAATCGCTGGCCATGGCGCGCGCCAGATTGTCGAAGTCGTCCGCCACGCGCGTCACGCCATGGGCGCAGACGAGCACATTCGGATTGTCGGGTGCGCCCCACTCCTTGTACGACATGGTATGCAAGCCTGCGGGGGAGATGCATTGCACTGACTTGATGCTCGCTTCGATCATGCCGATTCCTTATTTGATATAAAAAGAGCACCGCTTCCTGCCTTCTACCGGGTCTCCCGCGCGCGACGCTACGGCAGTGTAGCGCAGCGCGGGCAATGCTCCAAGCGCGCGCCTGAAATGCTGCGCCGCAGCACGCTGACCATGGCGCAATACCCGATATAGCGAAACTGCATATCTGCGGTTATCCACAATTGAGCACGCCTGGCAATGGGCGGATGATTCGCAGCATCAACCCGCAAGAGGAGACCACTCGTGAAAAAACCATTCTATAAAATCCTGTACGTGCAGGTGCTGTTCGCCATCGTGGCTGGCGTGCTGCTGGGGGTGTTCTACCCATCGAACGCCGTCGACATGAAACCGCTGGGCGACGGCTTTATCAAACTGATCAAGATGATCATCGCCCCCGTGATCTTCTGTACCGTGGTCTCCGGCATCGCCGGCATGCAGGACGTCAAGAAAATCGGCCGCGTGGGCGGCAAGGCGCTGCTGTACTTCGAAGTGGTCTCCACCTTCGCGCTGGCCATCGGCTTGCTGGTTGCCAATATCCTGAAACCGGGTGCCGGCTTCAACGCCGATCCGGCCCACCTGGACGCCAAGTCGATCGCGCAATACACGCACGCCGAAGGCATGACCACCGTCGACTTCCTGATGAACATCATCCCGAAGACCTTCGTCGATGCCTTCGCCAAGGGCGACATCCTGCAAGTGCTGTTGATCGCCATCCTGTTCGGCTTCTCGCTGTCCCTGCTGGGCGAGCGCGGCCGTCCGGTCACCAAGCTGATCGACGAGCTGTCGCATGCCATCTTCGGCATGGTCAACATCATCATGAAAGTCGCACCGATCGGCGCGTTCGGCGCGATGGCCTTTACCATCGGTAAATACGGCCTGGCGTCGCTGATTCCGCTGGCAAAACTGATGGGTTCGTTCTACCTGACCTGTTTCCTGTTCGTCTTCGTCGTGCTGGGCCTGATCGCCAAGTACACGGGCTTCTCCATCGGCCGCTTCTTGCTGTACATCAAGGAAGAACTGCTGATCGTGCTCGGCACCAGCTCGTCGGAATCGGCCCTGCCGGCCCTGATGAAGAAACTCGAGCGCCTGGGCTGCTCCAAGCCAGTCGTCGGTCTGGTCGTGCCGACCGGCTACTCGTTCAACCTGGACGGCACCAACATCTACATGACCATGGCCGCCCTGTTCGTGGCACAGGCAACCAACACGGAACTGACGATCTGGCAAGAGCTCACCATCCTGGGCGTGGCGATGCTGACGTCGAAAGGCGCGTCCGGCATCACGGGCGCCGGCTTCATCACCCTGGCCGCCACCCTGGCCGTGGTGCCGACGATTCCCGTGGCCGGCATGGCGCTGATCCTGGGTATCGACCGCTTCATGAGCGAATGCCGCGCGCTGACCAACTTTGTCGGTAACGGCGTGGCCACCATCGTCGTGTCGAAATGGGAAAAGGAACTGGACATGGACAAGCTGCACAGCGAGCTGGCCCATCCCACCCACCCGGCCGACGACGCCTACGTTGCACCGAGCGTGAACATCGTCAAGTAAGCCCGTCAAGCAAGCTGTACTCTCCATTGAAAAGCCCCGCAGAGCGATCTGCGGGGCTTTTTGCATGCGCGCGGGTTTTTTATTGCATTATCAACATACAGTAAATCATGCATCAATATTTCACTGAATGATCAATGAATGCAAAACCATTACAGTACTGCTTACCGTTCGCCGCCAGGCTCCCGCATAATGACATTGCGTTAATGCAAGTCTGACACCGAACCATCCACCTTTGAATGGAGTACGCCATGTCCCTCTCGCCCGCCCTCTACGCCACCTGGTCCCCACGCTTGCTGGGCCTGCTGCGCATCATCCTCGGCTTCCTCTTCCTGCAGCATGGCACGGCCAAGCTGTTCGGCGCGCCGCACGTGGCCATGTTCGACGGCTTGCAACTGTTTTCCCTGATGGGCGCCGCCGGCGTCATCGAGCTGGTGGGCGGCACCCTGCTGCTGGTCGGCCTGTTCACGCGCCCCGTCGCCTTCATCCTGTCGGGCCAGATGGCTGCCGCCTACTTCATCGCGCATGCGCCGGCCGGCTTTTTGCCGATCCTGAACGGCGGCGAAATGGCCGTGATGTACTGCTTCACCTTCCTGTATTTCGCGGCAGCGGGCGCTGGTACCTACAGCCTGGACGGCTTGCGCGGCAAGGCAGGCGCATAAAAAAAGGGCGGACATCGCTGTCCGCCCTGCTTCGATACGACCATCTGCCTGCTTACACGGCGGAAACGTCCAGTTCCGCGCCCGTGGCCGCCTGCACCTGCTCCTTGGTCACGCCCGGCGCCAGTTCCACCAGCTTCAGGCCGTTTTCCGTCACGTCGATGACACCCAGGTCGCTGATGATGACATCGACCACGCCCACGCCCGTCAGCGGCAGGTCGCACTGCTTGAGCAGCTTGTGCGACGTCGTGCCATCCTTGGCCGTGGCCACGTGCTCCATCAGCACGACGACGCGCTTGACGCCGGCGACGAGGTCCATCGCGCCGCCCATGCCCTTGACCATCTTGCCTGGAATCATCCAGTTCGCCAGATCGCCCTTTTCCGACACTTGCATGGCGCCCAGGATGGCCAGATTGATCTTGCCGCCGCGAATCATGCCGAAGGAATCGGCCGAGCTGAAGTAGGCGGCGCCGGGCAAGGCCGTCACCGTCTGCTTGCCCGCGTTGATCAGGTCGGCATCAACTTCGTCGTCGGTAGGAAACGGGCCGATGCCCAGCAAGCCGTTTTCCGACTGCAGGAATACTTCGATATTCTCCGGCACATAGTTGGCCACCAGGGTCGGCAAGCCGATGCCCAGGTTCACATAAAAGCCATCCTGCAATTCCTTTGCCGCGCGCGCGGCCATTTCGTCACGTGTCCAAGCCATTATTATCTCCCTCAATTTTCGTGGAACGCCTGTCCAAACCTACTGCGCGGCGCGCTTTGCGGCCTGCGATGCTCACCGTACTAAAGTACGGTTGCGCTTCTTAGCCACAAATCACTGCCGCTCGCTACGGTTTTGCCATGCGTAAATCTTCTATTTATTAGTCGGCGCGCACGGTGCGCTGCTCGATGCGTTTTTCCGGGTTCGCGTTGACCACGATGCGGTGCACGAAGATGCTCGGCGTGTGGACCTGGTCCGGATCGATCTCACCCACTTCGACCAGTTTTTCCACTTCGACGATGGTGATCTTGCCCGCCATGGCCACGTTCGGGTTGAAATTGCGCGCCGTTTTGCGATAGACCAAATTGCCCGCGCGGTCGGCCATGTAGGCTTTGACCAGCGCCACATCGGCCACCAGGCTGCGTTCCATCACGTATTGTTCGCCGTCGAATTCACGGATTTCCTTGCCATCGGCAACGATGGTGCCCACGCCCGTCTTGGTGAAGAAGGCGGGGATGCCGGCGCCGCCGGCGCGCAGCTTCTCGGCCAGGGTGCCTTGCGGCGTGAATTCCAGTTCCAGCTCGCCCGCCAGGTACTGGCGCGCGAATTCCTTGTTTTCGCCCACATAGGAGGCGATCATTTTCTTGATCTGGCGCGTGGTCAGCAGCTGGCCCAGGCCGAAGCCGTCCACGCCCGCGTTGTTGGAAATGGCCGTCAGGCCCGTCACGCCCGAATCGCGCAAGGCGCCGATCAGGGCTTCGGGAATGCCGCACAGGCCGAAGCCGCCGACGGCGATGGTCTGGCCATCTTGGACGATACCGGCCAGCGCCGAGGCGGCGTCAGGATAAACTTTATTCATGGGTGTCCCTCTATCTTTTGTTAAGCTTTGGTCTTGAGTCCATGACTCAGGCAGCGACTCAGCATAAAATACGCGAGTGGAAAGTACAATACCGTAGAACTACCGGCGCCGTGCCGGCCATCCCCCTGTGAGAGTGATACGTATCAGATGAACGCCGCGTCAGCCATCGATTATGAAAGCATCTTCCTGCACGCGCCCGTGGGCATGTGCATGTCGGAAAACCGTATCATGCGCAGCTGCAACGAAGCGCTGGCAGCCATGTTCGGCTATGCGCGCGCCCAGCTCGACGACCAGTCCTTCGAAGTACTCTACCCCACGCACGACGAATTCCTGCGCACGGGTGACCGCATCATCCCCATCATGAACGCCAGGGGCCGCTATTCGGACGAGCGCATCATGCGCCGCAGTAATGGGGAATTGTTCTGGTGCCACGTCACGGGCCACGCCATGCTGCCGAACAAACCGCTGGGAGCGGGCATCTGGACGTTCGAGGATGTCAGCGAGAAACGTCCCGTGACGGCGGAGCTGACCCCGCGCGAGCGCGAAATCGCCGCCCTGCTGGTGGAAGGCAAGACCAGCAAGGTCATCGCCCGCCAGATCGACCTCAGCCCCCGCACGGTGGAAATGCACCGCGCCAAGCTGATGCGCAAGTTCGCCGCCTCGACGTCGTCCGAACTGGTGCACAAGCTGGTGGGACTGCAGCTGCAGCGTTAGAAGGTACTCATTCCACCGTCTGCGGAAATGATCGCACCATTGATGAAGTGCGAATCCTCGCCCGCCAGCAACAGCAGCAGGCCGTCGAGGTCTTCCGGCTTGCCCGGGCGTTTATTTGGCAGCATCTCGATCAGCTTCTTGCCCTGCTCGGTGGCGAAATAATCTTCGTTGATTTCCGTGGAAATGTAACCGGGGCAGATGGCGTTGGTGTTGATGCCATATTTACCCCATTCCACGGCCATGGCGCGCGTCATGTGCACCATGCCCGCCTTGCTCATGCAGTACACGCCGATCTGCGGCAGCACCTGCAAGCCCGCCATCGAGGCGATATTGATGATGCGGTGCTGTTTCTTCGGATCGCCCTTGGCGCGCGCGATCATGCGTTTGGCCGTCTGCTGGGCCACGAAGAACGAACCGCGCAGGTTGGTGTCCATCACGAACGAGTAATCTTCGGGCGTGACGTCGACCAGGCGTTGCGTGGTGGAGACACCTGAATTGTTGACGAGGATATCGATGGGGCCCGCTTCCGTTTCCGCATGCGCGATGGCCGACTTGATGCTGGCGAAATCGGTCACGTCGAGCGACACCACGTGCGCGGCGCCGCCGTCCGCCTCGATTTCGGCGCGCAACTCCTTCAGGCGTTCGGTGCGGCGCGAGGCCAGCACGACCTGGGCGCCGGCCTGGGCCAGCACTTTCGCAAAGCGCGCGCCGAGGCCGCTCGATGCGCCGGTAATCAGGGCAATCTTGCCCTCGAAATTGACTTCTATGCCCACGAGCTACTCCTGTTTTATTTTAGATAACACTTTACGCCGTGCCGCCGGCACCGGGGCAAAATACCCTGCGCCGTACTTGAGCAAAGGTAAACGTCATCATTACACAAAATGGCCGGATTTAGATTGCGGCGAGGGGCAATGTCACGCAAAATGGCGCCAAAGTTGCAATCCTCGCCAAAAACAAGCACACTCGTGCTTAAATTTCCCCGAAGATTCCTCACCCACCCATTTAGTGACTAACAATCGAGACCATGACACAGCCTAATAACTTAGTTGAACAGTACGGACCGCGCGAGACCATGGAGTATGACGTGGTGATCGTCGGCGGCGGCCCCGCAGGCCTGGCGGCGGCGATCCGCCTGAAGCAGCTGGCCGCGGAAAAGAGCCAGGAAGTGTCCGTCTGCGTGCTGGAAAAAGGCGGCGAACTGGGCGCGCATATCCTGTCGGGCGCCATCATGGACCCGAAAGCGCTGACGGAACTGATTCCGAACTGGAAAGAACTGGGCGCGCCCCTGAACACGGCAGTAACGGAAGACCGCATCCTGTTCCTGACCGAAACGAAAGCCTATAAAACGCCAGGCTTCGCCGTGCCGGCCTGCTTTGAAAACCATGGCAACTACATCGTCTCGCTGGGCAACGTGGTGCGCTGGATGGGCCAGCAGGCGGAAAACCTGGGCGTGGAAATCTTCCCCGGCTTCCCGGCCGCGGAAATCCTCTACAACGACGACGGCTCCGTGAAGGGCGTGGCAACGGGCAATATGGGCGTCAAGCGCGACGGCGAGCCGGGTCCCGACTTCCAGCTGGGCATGGAATTGCACGCCAAGTACACCCTGTTCGCCGAAGGCGCGCGCGGCCACCTGGGCAAGCAATTGATGGCCAAGTATGACTTGAACGCCGGCAAGGATCCGCAATCGTACGGCATCGGCATCAAGGAATTGTGGGAAATCGACCCGGCCCAGCACAAGCCGGGCCTGGTGATCCACTCGAGCGGCTGGCCGCTGGACACGAAAACCTATGGCGGTTCCTTCCTGTACCACCTGGAAAACAACCAGGTCATGGTCGGCTACGTGGTGGGCCTGAACTACGAAAACCCCTACCTGTCGCCGTACGAGGAATTCCAGCGTTATAAAACGCATCCGGAAATCCGCAAGTTCTTCGAAGGCGGCAAACGCATCTCGTACGGCGCGCGGGCGATCGCGGCCGGCGGCTTGCAATCGCTGCCGAAGCTGGTGTTTGCCGGCGGCGCGCTGATCGGCTGCGATGCGGGCTTTTTGAACATGAGCCGCATCAAGGGCAGCCACGCGGCCATCAAGAGCGGCATGCTGGCGGCGGACGCGGCCTTCGGCGCGCTGGGCGAGCAGCGCCAGCACGACGAACTGACGAGCTACCCTGTGGCATTCGAGAAATCCTGGCTGCATGAAGAACTGCACGTGGCGCGCAACGTCAAGCCATGGCTGTCGAAGGGTTTGTACCTGGGCAGCCTGATGACGGGCATCGACCAGCTGATCTTCCGCGGCAAGGCGCCGTGGACCCTGCACCACTCGCATGGCGACCACGAATGCCTGAAACCGGCGGCCCAGTCGAAACCGATCGTGTATCCGAAACCGGATGGCAAGCTGACCTTCGACAAGATGTCGTCCGTGTTCATCTCGAACACGAACCACGCGGAAGACCAGCCCATCCACCTGACCTTGAAGAACGCCAGCGTGCCCGTCGACGTCAACCTGGCCACGTATGCGGGTCCGGAAGCGCGTTACTGTCCCGCCGGCGTGTACGAATTCGTGAAGAACGACGACGGCGCAGAGCGCCTGCAGATCAATGCGCAAAACTGCGTGCACTGCAAGACCTGCGACATCAAGGACCCGACGCAGAACATCGTGTGGGTGACACCGGAAGGCGGCGGCGGGCCGAACTATCCGAACATGTAAGCTCGTCGCGCGGCATGCCAGCGCAGCAGCGCTAGCGCTGCCGCGCTTCGGCTGCCGCGGTTTCTACAGATACTTGTCGCCCGCCTGGCGGCCGCGTACGGTTTTTGCCGGCGCGCCATAGCTGACGCACAGATCTTCCACGGGCCGCGTCACGACGGCGCCGGCGCCGACCACGCAATGACTGCCAATCCGCATGCGCTGCAGCAGCAAGGCGCCCATGCCCAGGGCGCTGCACCTGCCGATAAGGCAATTGCCGCCCGTCGCGGCGGCAGGCGCCAGACTGGAAAACGCCTCCATCACGGAATCGTGGTCGAGCGAGGCGCGCGTATTGACGATACAGCCCTCCCCCACGTCGCAGCCGGGATTGATCACCGCCCCCGCCATCACCACGCTGCCCGCGCCGACGCGCACGGCCCTGGCGACGCTTGCCTGCGGATGCACGGCGCTGACGAAAGGCAGTTGCGGGCACAATGCCGCCACGCGGGCCGTCACGCTTGCCCGCACAAAATTGTCGCCGATGGCCGCCAGCACCCCGGACACGGCGAGCCGTTCCACCAGGACCGGCAAATCGGACTCGGCGCCAAGCACGCGATAGCCCGAGGTTTCCTCGCCGACCGTCCGGAACGCATCGATCAAGCCGGCAATGCGAAAGTTCCCCTGTCGCTCAACCACGTCGATCACGACCTTCGCATGGCCCGATGAGCCTATGATTAAAATGTTTTGCATATATCTGCTGAAAAATGAACGATATCGGGCAGCGGCCATCCACCAGGGAAGGCGCCAATGCCGGGCATCATACCAGCAGCCCGGCGCGAGGCATGCCGTCCATTCCCCTGCAAGGTTTTTAAAACGGCCACTTTTTCCCACGCTTTGACCAGCCAGCAACACCTAGTTTGCATTGCGACAGCATTCCTGGATAAATTCCATCTGGAAAGTTTCTCAGAAGCACTTTCACCAGTTACAATTCCCTCTGCTAACTATTTCACCTCCGCCCGCCCATGAACGCTAACGCCCTTCCCGCAGTGCCCCTCGACGCCGACTTGCAGCAGGCAATTGCCGAACACCAGGCTGGCCGGTATGCCGAGGCGGAAGCGCTTTACCTGGCGATTCTGCAGGCACAGCCGTATCACGCCATTGCCAACCATAATATGGGCTTGCTGGCGGGCCAGCTGGGGCAATACCAGGCCGGCTTGCCGTATCTGCACAAGGCGCTGTCGGTCAATCCCGATGAAGGCCAGTTCTGGCTGTCGTATGCGGATGGCTTGCTGAAGGCGGGCGAACGCGAGCAGGCGCTGGAAATCGTCACGGCGGCCATCGCGCGCGGCCTGGACAACGACCAGTCGCAAGGCTTGCGCAGCCGCATCGAAACGGCGATCGCCAGCACGCCGACAGCGCAGGAAACGCAGCACGTCATTGCGCTGTATCAAGCCGGCCACCACGCGGCACTGGAAGCGGCCAGCCGCGACCTGACGCAGCGCTACCCAGACTCCGACTTTGCCTGGAGCGTGCTGGGCACCGCCCTGCAATTACAGGGCAAGGACGCCTTCGAGGCCCTGCTGAAAACCACGCAACTGGCGCCCAACGATGCCGAGGCACATGGCAACCTGGGCACCGCATGGCAGGAACGGGGCATGTACGAGCAGGCGGTCGACAGCTATACCCGGGCGCTGGAACTGAATCCGGACTTTGTCGAGGCACATGGCAACCTGGCGGCGGCGCTGCAGGCGCAAGGCAAGCTGGAGCAAGCCGAACAGGCATACCGGCAGGCGCTGGCGCTGCGACCCGATTACGCCAAGGGCCATTTCAATCTGGGCAATACACTGCAAGCGATGCAGCGCAGCGCCGAAGCCGTCGCGTGCTATCAACGCGCGCTGGCCCTGCTGCCGGGCGACGCGGACATCTACCTTAACCTGGGCAATGCCCAGCAAGACCTGCAGCAATGGCACGCGGCCATCGTCAGCTACCGGGCGGTGCTGCAACTGGCGCCCCACACCACGGCGGCGCATGCCAATCTGGCCGCGGCGCTGCATGAAGCCGAAGACTACGCGGGTGCCGTGGCCAGCTACCGCCGCGCCATCGCACTGCATCCCGGCGACGCCAAGCTGCACAACAACCTGGGACGCGCGCTCCAGTCGCTGGACCAGGCGGAGGAAGCCATCGCCGCATATGCCCAGGCGATCGCGCTCGATGGCGATTTCACCCAGGCGCTGAGCAATCTGGGATTGCTTCAATGCAAACAAAAAAATTACACGGCGGCCATCGAGTACTGCGCCAGAGTGCTGCGCCTGCAGCCGGACGATGCGCAAGCCTGCGGCCAGCTCGCCATCGCCTACGGCGCGGCCGAAGACCGGGACAATGCCCTCAAGTATTTCCAGCAAGCCATTGACCTGGCCCCCGGCAGCGCCGCGAACCACAGGCAGCTGGCCGATTACTACAGCACCATCAAACGCTATCCGCTCGCCGTGGAGGCATACCGCCGCACGCTGGAACTCGATGCCGGCGATAGCGAAACGCACAATCACCTGGGCGTCGCCCTGCAGGAACTGGAGCAATACGAGGCAGCCACCGCCGCCTATGAGCGCGCGCTGGAACTGGAACCGAAAAACATCTCGGCGCTGTGCAACCTGGGTTCGACGCGGCAGGCGCAGAAACAATTGGAACACGCAAAGCGGACGTATCTGGCCGCACTCGAGCTCGACCCCGCCTTCGAGCGCGCGCACTTTGCACTCGGCAATTGCTACGTGCTCATGAACGAGCCTTTGCTGGCGCTCGAGTGCTACCACAAGACGCTGGAGATCAATCCCGACTATCGTGACGCCTACGTCAACATCAGCGCCACCTTCAGCAATATCGGCAGGATAGAAGAAGCGATTGAAACCTGCCGCAAGGGCCTGGCCGTCTGCCCGCTGTGGGAAACCCTGTTCAGCAACTACCTGTTCTTGTTGTCGCATAGCACCGAGATCGATCCGCAGGCGCTCTTTGCGGAGCATCAGCGTTTCAGCGCCACCTTTGAAACGCATATCGCCAAGGGACGCGCAGGCCACAGCAACAGCCGCGACCCGCTGCGCACCTTGAAGGTCGGCTTCGTGTCAGGCGACCTGCACAACCATCCGGTGCCGCACTTCCTCATTCCGGTACTGGAAAATATCGCCGATGGCGCCCAATTGTCGCTGTATGCCTACCACAACAATCCGCAAAACGACGATATCACGGAGCGCCTGCGGGAAGTCATTCCCCACTGGCGCCAGGTCGAGCACCTGTCCGACCCGGACCTGGGCCAGCTGATCCGCGACGATGGCATCGACATCCTCATCGATCTGTCGGGCCACACGGGCAAGAACCGGCTGCTCATGTTTGCTGGCAAGCCCGCGCCTGTCCAGGCCAGCTGGATCGGCTACCCGCTCACGACGGGACTGCAATCGATCGATTACTATCTGGGCGACCAGCACTTCACGCCGCCGGACGAACTGGGCGACCAGTTCTCCGAGAAACTGATGCTGCTGCCCGCCTGCGTTCCGTTCCTGCCGTCCAAGCTGGCGCCCAGCGTCCAGCCGGCGCCTGTATTGACTAATGGCTACATCACGTTTGGCAGTTTCAACCGCACCAATAAAATCAATCGTCAGGTCATCGCGCGCTGGGCCAGGGTGCTGCGCGCCGTCCCCGACGCCAGAATGATCGTGGCGGCCATGCCGAAATCGGAAGCGCCGCCGCAACTGGCGGCCTGGTTCGCGGAAGAAGGCATTGCGCCGGAGCGCCTGACCTTCGAAGGACGCACGGGGATGGCGCAATTCATGGCCATCCATCACCGCATCGATATCTGCCTCGATGCCTTCCCCTACTGCGGCAGCACGACGACCCTGCATGCGCTGTGGATGGGCGTCCCCACGCTCACGACGGCAGGGCCCACCATGCCTAGCCGCGCCGGCAACATGATCTTGCGCCAGGTCGAACTCGATGACTTCATCGCCGCCGACGAAGAGGATCTCGTGCGCAAGAGCGTGGCCATGGCGGCCAACCCCATGCTGCTGGGCGCCTACCGCTTCAGCATGCGGCACCGCCTGGAGCGCTCCGTCCTGGGCAAGCCCAAGCTGATTACGGAAGGGCTGGAAAATGGCTTGCGCATGGCATGGCAACGCTGGTGCGAAGGCTTGCCGCCCGTTTCGTTCGAAGCCCCCGTGGCCGTGCCCAACCCGCCGATCGGATTATGATGAGTATCAAGAAAAACAAGCCGGTCTATGTCACCCAGCCCCTGCTGCCGCCGCTGGAGGATTTCCTGCCCTATCTGGAAACGATCTGGGACAACAAGATCCTGACGAATGGCGGCCCGTTCCACCAGCAGCTCGAGCAGGCGCTGTGCGACTACCTGGGCGTCAAGCACATCTGCCTGTTCGCCAACGGCACGCTGGCATTGATGACGGCCTTGCAGGCGCTGCGCATCAACGGCGAAGTGATCACGACGCCGTATTCGTTCGTCGCCACCGCCCACTCGCTGCTGTGGAACAACATCAAGCCCGTCTTTGCCGACATCGAGCCGCATAGCCTGAACCTCGACCCGACCAAAATCGAGGCGGCCATCACGCCGCAGACCACGGCCATCATGCCCGTGCATTGCTACGGCCGGCCATGCGACATCGAGGCCATCGAGAAAATTGCCGACAACTATAATCTGAAGGTGATCTACGATGCGGCGCATGCGTTCGGCGTGCGCCACCGGGGCGGCAGCGTGCTCAATCACGGCGACCTTTCCGTGATCAGCTTTCACGCCACGAAGATCTTCAACACCTTCGAAGGCGGCGCCATCGTCTGCCCCGACGCCAAGACCAAGCAGCGCATCGACCACCTGAAAAACTTCGGCTTCGTCGATGAAGTCACGGTGGTGGCCGCTGGCATCAACGGCAAGATGAGCGAGATCAATGCCGCCTTCGGCTTGCTGCAGCTCAAGGGCATCGACGGCGCGCGCCAGAAGCGCAAGGCCATCGATGCGCACTATCGCCAGCAACTGGCCGGCATTCCAGGCATTACCTGCGTGCAGCAAGGGGATGCCGAGGCGGCCAACCACGCCTATTTCCCGATTCTGGTGGGTCCCGGCTATCCGCTGTCGCGCGACGCCCTGTTTCAATCGCTGCGCGACCAGGAAATCTACGCGCGCCGCTATTTTTACCCGCTCATCAGCGACTTCCCCATGTACCGCGGCATGCCGTCCGCCGCACACGCGAACCTGCCCGTGGCGCGGCTGGCGTCGTCGCAAGTGATCTGCCTGCCCATCTATCCGGATCTGGACATGGCAACCGTCGATGCCATCATCGCCATGATCGCCGCCCCCGTCTTGCAGCAAGAAACCGTACGGAACATCGCCTGATGCACATTTCCACCGAAACCAATTTCTCGGGCGTGGCGGAGAACCATGCCTGGTCGGCCCAGTTCACGGTACTCGGCTACGACGATGGCGCCATCAGCACCCTGCCGCATCAATTCTTCCGCGACTGGCTGGACCAGGACCCGGAGAACGGCCACTTTTATATCGGGCGCGGCTCCTGCTTCGGTGTCGGTTCGCTGGTGAAATATGACAGCGGACAGCAAAGCCTGTGCGTGGGACGCTATGTGGCCGGCGGCTCGCGCCTGAGTTTCATCCTGAATGGCCAGCACGAGATGCGCACGATCTCGACGTACATGCTGTCGATCCTCGGCGGCGGCCTGAAAAATGTGCCGCCGCCGCAGTACGCCGACACGGTGATCAAGAACGATGTGTGGATCGGCGACGAAGTGATGGTGCTGGGCGGCAGCGTGATCGAAAACGGCTGCATCATCGGCGCACGCTCGCTGCTGCCACCGAATTTCCGCTCGGAACCCTATGGCATTTATGCGGGCTCGCCGGCGCGCCTGATACGCTACCGTTTCACGGAAAAAGTCCGTGCCGCGCTGCTCGAGCTGGCCTGGTGGGAAATGCCGCTGGAATGGGTACGCAACAACAACGCCATGTTCCTGGAAGACCTGTGCGCCGACGAAGCGAAGGCATTGCTGGTCCTCGACATCCTGAAAAGCAGCCGCAAACAATGGGAAGCGGAACACGGCGGTGTGGCGGATTGAAGCCGGCATGGATTATCATTCAGGCAAGGGAAAAATATATTTCCACACGGCATTTAATAAAGTGAAATGAATGGTCGTCTTGTACTGGTAGGAGCAGATAAACCGTCGCTCCTCACCATAACCACCCAATTAGGAATGACACCATGCTGAGTCTTCACACCAACGCTGCCTCCCTGTCGGCACAAAATTCGATCTCGAATACCCAATCCAAACTGTCGACTTCGATGACGCGCCTGAGCACCGGCTTCCGCATCAACTCGGCCATGGACGACGCTGCCGGCCTGCAAATCGCCACCCGCCTGAAAGCGCAAACCAGCGGCATGACCGTTGCGATGAACAACACGCAAAACAGCACCTCGCTGTTGCAAACGGCTGAAGGCGCGTTCGCCGAAGTGACCAACATGCTGGTACGCATGAAAGACCTGGCTACCCAGGCTTCCGATGCCTCGTCGACCGCAGCCGACAAGACCGCCATGCAAGCTGAATACAATGCATTGGGTCAAGAGCTGTACAACGTCATGACCAACACCACGTTCGGCGGCACCAAGCTGCTGGGCAAAGGTAGCGCTGCTGCCGACGGCACGCTGTCGACGTCGATGACGTTCCAGATCGGCGCCAGCTCGACGGAAAAAATGACCTTCGACGTATCGGGCAACCTGTCCACGCTGAACACCGCCCTGAGCGGCCTGAGCGCGAACTTCTCGAGCGGCGCATCGACCGGCGCGACGGAACTGACCGCTTCCGCCAACGCCACCATCGGCCTGCTGGCGACCGCCATCGACAGCGTCAGCACCGTGCGTTCGGCACTGGGCGCGACGGCCAACCGTCTGGACCACGTCAACACCAACCTGTCGAACATCGCCACCAACACCAAAGCCGCTACCGGCCGCATCATGGACACCGACTTCGCGACCGAAAGCTCGAACATGACGTCGTCGCAAATGCTGCTGCAAGCTGGCACCGCGATGCTGAAACAAAGCAACAGCATGTCCTCGATGGTCATGTCCCTG